>DASPOT010000178.1:0-14140 GCA_035625875.1 Mycobacterium sp.
GAAGTCGAGCACATCCGAGAGGCCGGCGGCCATCACATAGGACCGGGTCCGGGGAAGCTTGCGGAAGAAGGTTTCGAAGACCGCCATACCCGACATCCCTTCAGCCACATAGGCCTGCGCCATCGTGACCTCATAAAGGTCGGTGAACAGCGGAGTGATGTATTGCGGCACCATGGCGGCCATCACCGGGTGCTCATGCACATGCCACGTTGGTGCACGCCGGCGAGGAAACGACTCGAGCCCGTCAGCGTCGAATACATCGATTGCCATTGCGTTGTCATGCGCTCTCTATGTTGTCATGCGCCAGGTTAGCTAGCTGCGTCATCGTCGGGTTCAGCACGTATTTGCTGAACGCACCCGCCGGCAAAGCTGCCGGAAGTAGCGCCGCCACCGCACGGTCGGCCGTCCTGCTTGACCGGGTCTGGGATTTGCGCAGCACCTGTTCCCCTACGACGACAATAATGAGGACAATGATCACCGACAGCTGCAGAGGTTGCCCAGGCCCTTTATGACCGACCGTCGGAGGCAGGCGTGCACCAAATTGCAAGCCGGCGGGCCCCTAGCGCGTTCGGCCTGCGTTGCAGTGTCATCAGCCCCGGCGGTAGCCGGTGACGACTACCAGCAAAATGCGCCGTGACCAAGCACGGGCCGGCCTGCGCAGGGCTGACCCGGTTCTGGCCCGCCTGATCGACGCCCATCCCGGCTTCAACCCGCGGGCCTGGCTAGCGGAGCTGCCGGCGATGGACGCCTTTGGTGCCCTGGTGTTTCAGGTGATCGGTCAGCAGCTTTCGGTTCGTGCGACCAGACGCATCCTCGACCGGCTGCTGGAACTCTTTGGTGGCGCGCTGCCCACTCCTGATGCCTGGCTGGCCATGCAGCCCGAAGAACTGGTAAAGGTGGGACTGTCGCACCGCAAGGTCGCGACCTTACGTGAAGTCGCCAAGCGCTTCGCCGATGGTCGATGGCGAGATGATGACCTTCGCCGCCTTTCTGACCGCGAAGTAGAAGACCGCCTCACGACGGTCTCAGGGATTGGCCCGTGGACCGTGCACGGCCTGCTGATCATCGCCTTTGACCGGCAGGACGTCATCTTGCCGGGCGACCTGGCCCTTCGCAAGGCGATTCAACGCGTCTACGCGATGGGCCACCTGCCCAGTGAAGCGGAAGTTCTTGCCCTAGCAGAGCGTTGGCGCCCATGGCGTAGCCTGGCAACCGCCTATCTTTTTCAGAGCGCGTTCGAAGATCACCCGGGCACGCCGTCCACGGAGCAATTGCCAACGCGAAAGGGCGAATACTCCAATTAGGTTCGACCGGCAGGACCGCGTAGGCACTGCCGCGGTAACGGCAGATGCCGTCGACGCGGCATGAATTCCAGCGACAGCAGAACTACTAGTGCGGCCGGTATGTGGCGCATCGACAGCAGCACATAGCGGCGCTGGCCGAATGAGTGGAACTTGCGCAGGTAGCGGTACAGCGACTCAAGCCTGATCAGCGAATGACCCAGGTGAATAAGCGCGTAGTAGATGTTTTCAATCAGGCTACGGTTCTTGTTGTCAAAGATTTCAGGAAACGCACCGAATGCTAACGAAAGTCGCTGGCCGCCATGCTCTCTGCAGTCAGTGATCATGTCGACGCTCAGTCGCTCGTCGATTCCGTTTGGTGCCCCGGGACGGCGCCACGGCACATCGAGGGTCACGTCGCTGCCCCCGCCGGACGTTGCGTACCGGTGGAATCCCTGCACCCGGCCACCTCGGTCCCGCGCGATGATCAGCTTGATACCCGGGTAGCGGCCCTCGAGCGCATGGTCGAGAATCATCGAAAACCCGCGCTCGACGTGCGCCCCACGGTGTGAGGCATATAGCACCTCCGCCAATTCGCCCGCCAACGCATTGTCGAGTTCCTGTTCAGTCACTATCTCAGTGGTTATCCCGAAGTTGCGTGTGCGCTGCACTGCCTGGCGCACGTTGCGGTACTTCCGCCCAACCATATTGAAGCGGCGCACATCGATCACCACATCGCGCCCGATAGGCACGGGCCGCAGCGATTGGCCGATCACGGCGGCGTTACGCCATAGTTCAAGCTGCTGCTGACCGCAGCCCAGCACTATGATGCGCCAGCCACGGCTGCGACACATCGCGGCGAAGTCGCTCACTAGCTTTGGAAATCGGCTGCGCTGCCCGATGGGGTCACCGCTGACTACCGCGAAGCCCAGCCGCGTGCAATAGGCGATCGCCGCAGTACCCTCGGCATCGAAGTAGTAGCTTTTCATTGACTGCATCGCGAACGGGGCAAGAGGATCGCCATGGGTCGCCTCGATCAGCGCCCACACTCGCGGCAGCGCAGCGGGGTCCCGCCGCGACGGCATCGGCCACATCAGTACGAGGCCGGCGCCCGCGACCAGCCCGTCGCCGAGCAGCTCAAGCGACAGCAGGTGCGCACCCAAGCCGGTCAAAAACAGCACCAGCGCGGCGGTGGCGTGGGTAACAGTCACGGGCCGACCCAGCAGGATGCCCCGCGCGGCCAATATCACCGCCACCAAGAGTGACAGCGACCAGGTCAGTCGGCTCGTGGTATGCCAATCGGCAGCGTGATGGTCGTGCGCCACCAACAGGATCAGCCAGCCGAACGCGCCGAGCAGGACCACCGTGCCAATCCACCGCGCCCGTCGCGACTCGATGCTGACCATCACGCGCTCGCGGACGCCGGCCTTAGTCGGGCCCGCCGCGTCCATCCCAGCTCCTTACTCGTGCCCGGCGAACATGTTTCCGTTGAGCGCTGGGGTCAGCCAGGCGTCATTGTGAGGCGAAAGCCATACCCGCGCAGAGGGATACGCGCAGCCGGGGGAGCGTTCAGCGCGGCGTCGCGACATGGGTGAGCGTCTAGTCGGGTAGACCGTTGGGCTGGGTGGACCTCGAGGCGGTCGACCGTGTCAGGAAGCCCGTGAGTTCTCCAATCGCGCTCATCAATGGGGCAGGAAACCGGCGGAACTGTCGCACTTTGGCTCACGACGACCACTCCAATCCACTTATCGGACAGCCCACCCATTGCAGTGACGATGCGTATGCCGACAACGCTAGAAGCCCCGCCGTCGTCGGTCAGCGGCCAGAAGTCCCGGCCCCACCTGGCCGAAAGGCCCTTCCTCGACAGCGCGGTGGCCCGCTGCCTGTGACCACGAGCGATCGCGGGGCGCGCTGCGCGGCCATCACGGCAAGCCAAGCACATACGCGCTTATCTTTGGCATGTGGCGATGCCCCCAGCCCATCGCCAAGCTGGTCCACCCCAAATCGCGCGGTGAGGTTCTCCCGCAGCTCCCAGGGCAGTTGGAGCGGGTCTGGAAGCTGCGATCTCATAGTTACGACGGCCGTGCCACGATCACCGGCACACGGACGGATTGAACGACCGCGTTGCTGACCGAACCCAAGAGCACGCCGGTGAAACCACCTCGCCCGTGACTGCCGAGGACGACGAGTTGAGCGGATTCGGATTTTTCGACGAGCACGCGAGCCGGTCGATCGCAAACGACGAGCCTGTGCACCGTCACATCGGGATAACGTTCTTGCCAACCCGCCAGACGTTCGGCCAGGCTTCGCTCGGCTTCTGACTTTACCGCCGACCAGTCTAAGCCAGGGAGTTCGAAAATCTCGGTGTCACTCCACGCATGCACAGCCATTAGGTCGACACCGCGACGCGACGCTTCGTCGAACGCGACGGCGGTGGCAAGCTCTGAGGCTGGCGAGCCGTCGATTCCCACGAGCACGGGTGCCTGTGCGGTATCTGGCATCGGCGGATCTTCGTCGCGAATGACCGCGACCGGGCAATGTGCGCGCCGCACCAGGCTCGAACTGACCGAACCGAGCAAACCGCGAGCCAGTGCTTCGCGCCCGCAATTGCCGACGACCATCAACTCGGCCTCTTTGGACAAATCGACGAGCGTCGGAAGGGTTGTCGAAAATATTATTTCGCTCTTGATTTGAATCGGCCGGTTGTCCTTCGCAGTGTCTTGGGCGACCTTGAGCGCGTCGTTGAGCATCCTTCGCCCCTCGTTTTCCTGCCATACTGCAAGTCCGCCCGGCGCCGGGATCTGCGGCCACGTCGCAACGACGGGATGCACCACGTGGACCAGGGTTACTGGGAGATGCCTCACGACCGCGTCACGCACTGCCCAACGGATAGCGGCATTTGATGCGGGCGATCCATCGACGCCGACGATAATGCCATGGTCCTTGGCCTCTGCTGACATTTCACTCTCCTTCGGTCAACCAGGAACGGTAGGCCGAGTCGCTTCCGCGCTCAGGAGGCGTTAGTCCTCAACCAAGCGGTCGTATGACCCTCGCCGACCGATCCGTCACGCCGCTGCAACGCCGACTCGAGCAGCAGCCGTCGTTCGGCTGCGCCGATAGTGCGCCGTGCCGCACCGACAGCATCGGGGTTCACCGAGACGGACGTGATGCCCATTCGCACCACGTGCTCGGCGAATGCCGGGTGGGTGGAGGGCGCCTGCCCACACAGCGAGGATGTGATTCCGAGTTTCCGTGCGGTGGTGACGATTTGACCGATCGCATCGAGCACCGCCGGGTCTGATTCGTCAAACAGGTCCGCGCAGACATCGGAATCGCGGTCCACGCCGAGCATCAGCTGGGTCGGGTCGTTACTGCCGATGGACACGGACATAGGTGTTGGCTGGCATAGTGTTCGATCTCCCTTTGTAACGGGTTGTGACACTGCCAAAAGGCTTGTCGGTCAAGACTTAGCGCACGTTGTGCCACAGTTTTTCCGCTTGGTCGGTGCAGTCCTCTAACGCTTTGGCGGTGTCGATGGGGTGTGCGGTGTTCCACGCGTCGTCGCGGACGGCCAGCGCCCGGGCGATCTGCGGGGTCGCCTGTGAGGCACCTGACGCCCTGCTCCGCACCCGTTCGACCGCTGCATCCATTGACGTCCAGCAGACGATCTCGAGCAATCTCGACTCGGTCTGGGTGGCCAGCGCATGGGCCAGATGGCGCTGGTGGGGATCCCGCCAGGTGCCATCCAGGATCACCGACCGCCCACCGGCCAGGGACAAGCGTGCACGCCGGATGGCGTCGTGGTAGACGGCGGCGACCTGGTCCGGCCGATAAAGGCCGGCATCGAGGATGCCGGCCTCGCCGTCGATGGTGCCTTTCTGATGCAGCTCACGTCGCACTTCGTCGGTGGAGATGACTTCTGCGCCAACTCGATCGGCGAGCGAATGGGCGAGGGTGGTCTTGCCGGTCCCGGGTGCGCCGCCGATGAGGACCATCCGAACCGCCCCTGCCGTGAGGTGCTCGAGCGCCAGCGACAGATGGCGTGACGCATCAGCCGAGGCATCGAGCCTTCCCTGCGCGAATCGCACGCAGTCGACCTTCGCCCGCACCACTGCGCGATAGGCGGTGTAGAAGTGCTTCAGCGAGGCCGGGGCGTCGTCGTCGGCAAATCGGCTGTAAGTATCCAGGAAGTAGTCGGCGAGGTCTTTGCGTCCGAGGAACTCCAAATCCATCGCCAAAAACACCGCATCGTCGATGCGGTCGACGTAGCGCAGCAGATCATCGAAGTCGAGGCAATCCAGCAGCACCGGGCCGCCTGGCATACAGAAGATGTCATCGGCCAGCAGATCGCCATGCCCGTCGACGATCCGCTCATCGCTGATGCGCTGCGCAAACAGTGCCCCACGGCCGGAGATGTATTGTGTCGCCAGAGATTCGACTTCTCCGATCAACTCGGCCGGCACCGCGATCCCCGCGGAACGTTCCAGTTCGGCGATGTTTTCTTGCCAGAGTGAGCTGATGGCGCCAACCTTGGCCTGCGCGTCCACGGCCCGCGTGTGGTGCGCGCGGTTGTGAAAGGTTGTCAGCACTTCCGCGATATCGGCCAGTTCGCCCTGCACCGGGGCGCCGCGTTTCACCAGCGTGGCCAGTCGGCGCGAGTCGGGATAGCGGCGCATGACAACGACTGGCTCACCAGGCCCGCCGGTGGGGTCGCTCAAGTGCGCGACGCCCAGATAGCTGTCGGGTGCCAGCCGGCTGTTGACCACGACCTCCCGGGCACACGCCCGTTCACGGCGGTCGGCGGTGCTGAAATCCAAAAAGTCGGTCACAACCGGTTTCTTCACCTTGTACGCCTTGTCACCGACGAGCACCACAACACCCGTATGCGTTTCGTGTATCTCGGCGTAGGGGCTCGTCGTTTCCGCTGACACTTCGGCACCCTGAGCGGCGATCGTCGAGTCGTTTTCCACGAGACGATCCTGTGCCGGTGAGCGCTACTCGGTGTAGCGTCGGAGGGCCACAGTCGCCGCGGCGAAGGTCACTGCGGGTAAGGGCCTAAGGTCCCCGCCGTATGCCTAATGCCAACGCGGTCGCCGCGATGACTAACGACTCTAGCGGCGCACCCCGTCGTCGCTAGGGTCGATCTCAGACCAAAATCCCAGGGAGTGACATGCCCCAAACGATGCCGGACATCGAGGTGCTTAAGAAGGCGCTGGCGCTGGCCTGCCGCGCGCCGTCGGTGCACAACAGCCAGCCGTGGCGATGGCTCTCGGAGGGCGAAGTGTTGAACCTGTTCGTCGATCGGCGCCGGTGGGTACACAGTGCCGACCGTTCCGGCCGGGAAGCGATCATCAGTTGCGGGGCTGTCCTCGATCACCTTCGCATCGCCATGGTGGCGGCCGGTTGGCAGGCGAACATCGATCGGTTCCCCAACCCGAACAACCTAGATCATTTGGCATCGGTCGGCTTCAGCCCACTCGAATTCGTCACCGACACTCAGCGCAAGCGCGCGGAGGCGATTCTGCAACGCCGAACCGACCGGCTTCCGCTGGGTCGTCCGACGTACTGGGCGTCGTTCGAACCGGTGTTGCGCAGCAGCATCGATGAGAGCGTCGCGATGCTGGATGTGCTCTCCGATGAGGTGCGACCCCGGCTAGCCGAAACGTCGCAGCTCACCGAGACGCTACGCCGCGACGACGCCACATATCACGCCGAACTTCAATGGTGGACATCACCATTCGCGATGTCGGAGGGCATACCACCGGAAGCCCTGGCATCCGCGTCAGAACGGCAGCGGGTCGATGTGGCGCGGGATTTCCCCGGCCGCACCCACGCCGACCGGCGTGCCGAGGTCGCGGTGGACTGGTCGAAGATCCTTGTGCTGTCCACCGCCGAGGACACCCGAGCGGACGTCTTGGGTTGCGGCGAAGCCCTGTCCACTGTGCTGCTGGAATGCACGATGGCCGGCATGGCGACCTGCACGCTATCGCATCTGATCGAGTTGGAGGAGAGCCGCGACATCGTTCGCACGCTCATCGAGGAACGCGGGCAGCCGCAAGTGTTGATCCGGGTCGGCATCGCACCGCCCATGGAAGAGGTGCCCGCCGCCACACCACGACGGCCCCTCCACGACGTGCTGGAAATCCGCTAGCCGCGCTCAATCCCGGACGGTCATTATGGCGGTGCCGCTGACAATCGATCCGCGCTACTACGACGCGGTGATCTTGGCCGTTGACGGTGTCGTGACAGATACATCCTGCGTCGATGCGACGGCGTGGACGCAGCTGTTCGATGACTACCTGGCGCGATGGCCCGCGCATGAAGCGAATACCACTCACCGTTCTCCGGCGACGATTACCGCCGACCAACGCGATCGACATCGAGTGCCGTGGCCGGGTGCAAAGCCTGATGCCCGGACACACCATCGAGTTCTCGTAGCGGCTATGCGCTCTGAATTTCCTTGACGCGTTGGCGTTTGCGCCGGCGTGTGGGGCTGATGGCCGCCAACTGCGCAACTCCTTGCTCGATGCCTGTGGTGAGTCGGTCGATGTCGGGCGCGGTGTCGTAGTCGGCGGTGATACCGAAGATGAAACTATCGGCGTAACTCACCATCGCGATGCCGGTACGCAGGCCAAGCGCAATCGGCGGTACCGGCAGGACTTCCAGCACCTCGCGGCCCATCAGCTTCTGCCGACGCCGGGAGCCGGGTACGTTGGTTGCCAAAGCGACGACTGCACGTTGCGGAAGGCCGGTCAGTCGTCGAATCGTCCACGCCCACAGTGGGAACGGCATGGTGTTGGCCGCCACCATGAATAAGCTGCCAGCTTCGCGCTGACCGCTGGCTTTGGCTGCCGTTAACCGGGAGTGCACGAGCTCCAACTGCTTCACCGGGTCCGCCTCGTCGACGGGCAGTAGTGGCAGCATGGCCGAGACCCGGTTGTCGGTTTGGTGGAAGTCCTTCATCGACCGGATCGACACCGGAACAAGGGTGCGCAGCGAATCGTGGCGGGGCAACTCACCGCGGTTGAGCAGGAGCTTGCGGTAGCTGTCGGTGATCGCAGCCAGCGCCACGTCGTTGAGCGTCACATCGAAGGCCCGGGAGACCTTCTCCATCTCGGCTAGCCTGACCCGCGCTGCGCTGTAGCGCCGCATGGTTGTGACCGGTCCGGTCAGCGACGATTCGGGCGGTGAGCTCAGCAGACCCGCCGCCAGCTCGGCCACGCCCACCGCGGCGTGTTCGGCGGCGGTGGCCGCGGTGACCGTGGTACGCCACATGCCGCTCACCCAGGTCAATGGGTTCATGCTCAACGGGGGCGGACTCGGCGCAGGCCTCTCCGGCTCCTTGGCTGCACGAATGTTTTTCGCGAATGTGTCGCCGCCACTATCGTCGTTGAGCTTCGCCAGCATCTGGGTGGTAGCAATGCCGTCGGCGATGCAGTGATGGAGTTTCATCAGGATTGCCCACCTGTTGTCGGTGAGGCCTTCGATGATCCAGCACTCCCATAGCGGACGCTCACGGTCGAGCCGATGCTGCATGACACTCGCGATCATCTCGAACAGGTCGGCGTCACCGCCAGGGTGGGGCAGCGCGACGTGGTGCATGTGATGCAAGATGTCGAAGTGCGGGTCCTCCACCCATTCGGGTGGGCCGAGGTCGAGCGGACGGGTATGCAGCTTCTGGGTGCAGCGGGGAACTTTGGCTACCCGTTCGGCGAAGGCTGCGACAAGCTCCTCGTACCGCGGAACCGGCCCCGCCAGGACCGATGCGCCGCCAATCGCCAGACTCACATGGGGATCTGAGTCCTCGGCCTGCAGGAAAGTGACATCCAGAGCCGTCAAATGCTCCATGATGCCACTATCCACCCCTGAGCGCGCCAGTGAGCAGGGCCGGAAGTCCTTACCTTAAAGGCCAAAGGACGCTGCAAAGCCGCCCAGAGCCGTCATAGGGTGAGTAAGAGATGACGACCGAGCAGCCGGACCGTGGCGGCCACGCATATGGTGCGCCGCGCGCGGACGTGACGGCCCTGCCGGACCTGTTGCATGGCGAGCCTCGCGCAGGCCCGGACCGGGACCGCCGGCCGATTTACGTCGATCTGCTGCCGCCGTGCAACGCCGCGTGCCCAGCGGGGGAGAACATCCAGGCATGGCTTGCCCACGCCAAGGCCGGCCGCCATGAGCAGGCCTGGCGTCAGCTGGTCGCCGACAACCCTTTTGCCGCCATCCACGGCCGGGTCTGCTATCACCCCTGCGAGTCGGTCTGCAACCGCGCCAAGCTGGACGGCGCGGTCTCGGTTCACGCGGTGGAGCGGTTCCTCGGCGACGCCGCCCGCGAACAGGGATGGCGGTTTGAGCCGCCGCCGCAGCCGACCGGAAAGCGGGTGCTCGTCGTCGGCGCCGGACCGAGCGGACTGTCCGCCGCCTACCACCTGGCCCGGCTCGGGCATCAGGTCGAGGTGCGCGACGCCGGGGCGGAGCCGGGCGGGATGATGCGCTACGGCATCCCCAACTACCGTCTGCCCCGCGACGTCTTGGACGACGAGGTGCAGCGCATCGCTGCGCTGGGGGTGCAGTTGACGTGCGGGCACCGGGTCGAGGACCTCGCCGCGGAACAGCAGACGGGAAGGTTCGACGCGGTGTTCGTGGCGGTGGGCGCCCATCTCGCCAAGCGGGTCGACATCCCCTCAGCCGACGCTGGGGCGCTGCTGGACGCGGTGTCGTTCCTGCGTGGCGTCGCCTCCGGCGAGCGACCCAACCTCGGCCGCCACGTCGCCGTCTACGGGGGCGGCGACACCGCGATGGACGCCGCCCGTGTCGCCCGCCGCTTGGGCGCCGAGGACACCGTCATCATCTACCGACGCACCCAAGCCCAGATGCCGGCTCACGAGCGGGAGTTCCAAGAGGCCGAGCGAGAGGGCGTGCGGATCAATTGGTTACGCACGATCACCGCCTTCGACGGCCCCGAGCTGCAGGTGGAGGTGATGGAGCTCGACGAATCCGGGCGCCCGCACCCGACCGGGCGATTCGAGACCCTCACCGCCGATACCGTGATCATGGCCTTGGGACAAGAGACCGAGTCGGCGTTCATGCGGAGCCTGCCGGGAGTGGAGTTCGAGCACGACGGCAGTGTGCGGGTCTCGCCGACGTTGATGACCGGCTGTCCCGGTGTGTTCGCCGGCGGTGACATGGTGCCCTGTGAACGCACTGTGACCGTCGGGGTGGGACACGGCAAGAAGGCCGCCCGCCGGATCGACGCGTGGTTGCGCGGAGTCGTGGCGGAGAGCCCGTCGAAGCATTCGATCGCCACCTTCGACGACCTGCACCTGTGGTACTTCGGTGACGCGTCTCGGCGGGCGGAGCCCGAACTCCCCGCCGAACAGCGGGTCACCGGATTCGACGAGGTGGTTGGTGGCTTGTCCGCCCAAGCCGCGACCTTCGAGGCCGGTCGGTGCCTTTCGTGCGGGAACTGCTTCGAGTGTGACGGCTGCCTCGCCGCCTGCCCAGAGGACGCGGTGATCAAACTCGGTCCGGGACACCGCTACCGCTTCGACTACGACCGGTGCACCGGTTGCGCTACCTGCTTCGAGCAGTGCCCGGTGCACGCCATCGAGATGGTGCCGGAGCAGAGATGACGCGCGCCACGGTCGACGGCAACGAGGCGGCGGTATCGGTCGCTTACCGGCTTAACGAGGTGTGCTGCATCTACCCGATCACCCCGTCCTCACCGATGGCCGAGCTGGCCGATGACTGGGCGAACCGGCATCGGCCCAACGTGTGGGGCACCGTCCCGACGGTGGTGCAGATGCAAAGCGAGGGCGGGGCGGCCGGCGCGCTGCACGGCGCCCTGCAGGGCGGAGCGCTCGCGACGACGTTCACCTCGTCGCAGGGACTGCTGCTGATGATCCCGAACATGTACAAGATCGCCGGCGAGCTGACCTCCGCGGTGATTCACGTCGCAGCGAGATCCCTTGCCGCGCAGGGCCTCTCGATCTTCGGCGATCATCAGGATGTCATGGCGGTGCGCCAGACCGGCTTTGCGTTGCTGTCGTCCGCCTCGGTGCAGGAGGCCCACGACCTGGCCCTGGTCGCGCAAGCGGCCACGCTGCGCACCCGGGTGCCGCTTGTGCATTTCTTCGACGGCTTCCGCACCTCTCACGAGCTCAACACGATCGAGTTACTCACCGACGACGACTTGCGGGCTCTGGTTCCCGAGGAGTTGATCCTGGCCCACCGCGGCCGTGCACTGTCGCCGGCGCGGCCGTTCATCCGCGGCACCGCACAGAATCCGGACACCTACTTTCAGGCCCGCGAGACCGTGAACCCGTTCTACGCCCGGGTGCCCGCCGCGGTCGAGGAGTCGATGGCCCAGTTGGGGCGGCGCACCGGCCGGGAGCTGCACATCGTCGACTACGCCGGGCATCCGCACGCCGACCGGGTGTTGGTGGTGATGGGATCCGGCGCCCAGACCGCCTCCGAGACCGTGGCCGCACTCAACGCGCGCGGCGAGCGAGTCGGGGTGATTCAGGTGCGGCTGTATCGGCCTTTTCCGGCGCCGTCGCTGCTTGCCGCGCTGCCCCCAACGGTTCGCACGATCGGCGTGCTGGACCGCACCAAAGAGCCCGGGTCGCTCGGCGAGCCGCTGTATCTCGACGTCGTTGCCGCGCTGACCGAGGCGTACAGCAGAGGTGAGCGGTCGCAGCTGCCGACGGTGTGCGGAGGCCGCTACGGGCTGTCATCAAAGGAGTTCACCCCGGCCATGGTCGCCGGCGTGTTCAACGAATTGGCCCGCGAACCGCCGCGAGCCCGCTTCACCGTCGGCATCGACGACGACGTCTCGGGCACCAGCATCGACTATGACCCGTGGTTCGATGTCGAGTCCACCGACACGGTGCGTGCGGTGTTCTTCGGGATCGGCTCGGACGGCACCGTCGGCGCCAACAAGAACACCATCAAAATCCTCGGCGGCGAGGAGAACCTGTACGCGCAGGGCTACTTCGTCTACGACTCCAAAAAGTCGGGCTCGCAAACCGTTTCGCATTTGCGGTTCGGCCCCCACCCGATTCGCGCGCCGTACCTGGTGCAGCGAGCCGACTTCGTCGGCTGCCACCACGCCCGGTTCCTGGATA
Source organism: Mycobacterium sp. (assembly GCA_035625875.1). Taxonomy (GTDB): domain Bacteria; phylum Actinomycetota; class Actinomycetes; order Mycobacteriales; family Mycobacteriaceae; genus Mycobacterium. The sequence goes on from DASPOT010000178.1 coordinate 12,404, forward strand.
GGGTCGACGTGCTGGAGCGGGCCGCACCTGGGGCGGCGCTGCTGCTCAACTCTCCCCGCCCGGCCGACAGCGTCTGGGATGCGTTGCCCCGCACGGTGCAACAGCAGATCATCGACAAACGCATCAGGCTCTATGTCATCGACGCGGGCGCCATCGCCCGCGAGGTCGGGCTGGCCGGCCGGATCAACATCGTGCTGCAGACGTGCTTCTTCGCCATCTCCGGCGTGCTGCCTCTCGATGACGCGATCGCCCGGATCAAAGACAGCGTGAGCAAGGCCTATGCCGAGCAAGGAGCTGACGTGGTAGCGCGCGAGGTCGCTGCTGTCGATTGCGCCCTGCAAGGACTGCACCGAGTCGATGTCCCAGACCGGATCAGCTCCACCTATGAGCCCGGGCCTCTTGTTCCCGCCGGCGCACCGGGTTTCGTGCGGACCGTCACCGCGGAGATGATCGCCGGCCGCGGCGACGCACTGCCAGTCAGCGCGCTGCCGGTGGACGGCAGCTACCCCAGCGGCACCAGCGCCTACGAGAAACCCAACATCTCCGACCTGGTCGCCGTCTGGGATCCCGACACTTGCATCCAGTGCGGTAACTGCTCATTTGTCTGCCCGCACAGCGTGATTCGCACCAAGTTCTACGAGCAGGAGCGACTCCATGACGCACCGGCGACGTTCCCCTCAGCGCCGCTGGATGCCGTCGGTCTGCCCGACACCCGCTACACGCTGCAGGTGTATGTCGAGGACTGCACGGGATGCGGGTTGTGCGTGGAAGCCTGCCCCGCCGTTGTCCCGGGCACGACGATCACCAAGGCGATCAACCTCGCGCCCCGCGAGCCGCTAGTAGCCGCCGGCCGCGAGAACGCGGCATTCTTCGAGATGCTGCCGGTGACCAACCGATCCCGGGTGGACTTCGGCACTGTGCGAGGAGCACAGTACCTGCAGCCGCTGTTCGAATTTCCCGGCGCGTGCGCGGGCTGCGGCGAAACCCCGTACCTGAAACTGCTGTCGCAGCTGTTCGGCGACCGGTTGATGATCGCCAACGCCACCGGCTGCTCATCGATCTACGGTGGCAACCTGCCGACCACACCGTGGACGACCAACGCCGACGGGCGCGGTCCCGCATGGTCTAATTCGCTGTTCGAAGACAATGCTGAGTTCGGGCTCGGTCTTCGGCTCGCCGCCGACACGCACCTGTGCCAAGCCCGGCAGCGGCTGATGCGACTGCGCGACGTCCTGGGCGTCGACCTTGTCGATGACATCTTGGCCGCACCGCAGCTGCGGGAATCAGAACTGCACGCCCAGCGGCAGCGGGTCGCCGAACTCGAAACCCGCCTCGATCGTCTCGAGCCCGCGGTGGCCGAGGAGTTGCGCAGCGTCATCGACCACCTGATTCGACGCAGCGTGTGGATCGTTGGGGGAGACGGCTGGGCCTACGACATCGGCGCCGGTGGGCTTGACCACGTGCTCGCCAGCGGGCGCAACGTCAACGTGCTGGTGCTCGACACCGAGGTGTATTCCAACACCGGCGGCCAGTCGTCAAAAGCAACGCCGATGGGGGCGGTGGCCAAGTTCGCGGCAGGTGGAAAACCCACGTTTAAAAAGGACATGGGCCTCATCGCCATGAGCTACGGCTACATCTACATCGCCAAGGTCGCGCTGGGCGCGAACCCGCAGCAGGCGGTGAAGGCGTTCATGGAGGCGGAAGCCTACAACGGGCCGTCGCTCGTCCTCTGCTACG
>DASPOT010000179.1:0-4398 GCA_035625875.1 Mycobacterium sp.
GTTATCTGTATTGCCAAGGAGCCTGTGAGCCACGTGAGTTCAGCGGCGTGACACGCCGGTGCCTTACGAATATCCGGCACTTTCAGGCACGGCAGTTACGTTTGTCACGTGACCTCGTTCCGCGCTGAACGAGCGGTTTCACCCCTCGATGGATCCGAGCTGTGGGTGGTGCTGGACTCCGGGTTCGTGATGCACCGGGAGGCCAGCGACTTCCTGCGAGCGCTGCACGGGGCCGGGCGTTCGACCCACACGATCCGTGCCTATGCCGGGCGGGTGGCGAGCTTCGTGGGCTGGTGCACCGACCAAGGGGTGGAGTGGTCGTCCATCACTCTGCCGGGCTTGGCGCGTTTCAAGCATTTCGTCGAAGCCACCCCGCACCGGGACGGGCGATTGCGTTCGGGCACAACGGTAAACGCGATCCTCACCGCGGTGTGCGAGTTCCTGAGTTTTTGCGCCAGGACCGGCGTGATCGAGCAGGCTGTGGCCGACCGGTTGTCCGAACCTCGCTGGCTGCGGTTCACCCCGCCGGGTTTTGATGCCGGAGAATCCGGCCAGTTCCGGACGGTGCGGACCCGCACGCTCAAGGCGAGGGCGGAAGCGGCGTTCCCGGAGGCGTTGACCCCCGAGCGGGCCGAACGGGTCATGGCGTGTTGTCGCAGGCCTCGGGAACGATTCATGGTGGCTCTGCTTCGTGACGGGGGCCTGCGGATTGGGGAAGCTTTGGGATTGCGCCGATCCGATCTGCACCTGCTTCCCGATTCGCGGCGTGTGGGATGCACGGTGCTGGGCGCTCACGTTCACGTGCGGCACCGGGCCAATTCCAATGGCGCGCTGGCGAAGTCGCGGTTTGCTCGCATCGTGCCGACGAGCCAGGCGGTGCTGTCGACGTACGCGGACTACCAGTTCGAACGCGCGGAGATCCTCGGCGACGACGACTGCGACATGGTGTTCGTCAACCTCTACCACGATCCGCTGGGCGCGCCGATGACCTATCGCGCGGCGAAACGGTTCTTCGAGCGGCTGGCCACCGAGTGCGGCTTTGCGGTACGGCCGCACATGTTGCGGCATACGGCGGCTACGAACTGGGTGCGCGCCGGGGTGGATCTCGATGTCGTACAACGGCTTTTGGGTCACGCCGCGTTGGCCTCGACCGCTGTTTACCTGCATGCGCGAGACGAGGACAAGCGACGAGCCGTGGAGGCGGTCGCCGCCGGGGAACGCTTCCGATGACCATGCCGGCGTCTCATCTGCTGGTCGGCACCGACGCCGACCCGAGGTCGGTGACCGATGCCGGCTGGCTGGGATGGCTGTCTGCCCATATCGATGCCGTGTGGCGGCAGCACGAGTGGGATGGGTCGCTGTGGCTGTTCACCGGGGATTTGGACAGTGACCGGACCGCGGCGTGGCGATGCCGGACTCCGGGCTGCCCCACGCCCGCACGAGGCTTTAACGGCCGCTGCGCCAGTTGCCGAAAATCCCGGTCGACGGCCGGTGTCTGCGAGGAGGAGTTCGACCGCGCTCCCCGGCGGCGCCCGACCCGCCCCGTTGCCCGCAGCGGCTGTACGGTGCCCGACTGCCAGGGCGAGTTGCACTGCCGCGGCCTGTGTTTCCGACACGAGCGGGCCTGGCGCCGCGCCGGTTGTGGGCCGGTGGAGCAATTCATCGCTTCGGCTCGGCCGCTGACCCGTACCGAGCCGTGCCTGGTCGCCGGTTGCGGCCGCGAACGCGTCACCCGGCGCGGGCTTATGCCACTTCCATCGCAATCGGCTGCAGCGGCAATGCAACCCCGCGTCAATGTCGCACGAACAGCTGGCCGTGTGGGTGGCCAGTGAAAAGCCCCGGATCGCGGCCCACCAGTTCTCCTTGGCAGGCCTGCCGCAGCTAGTGCGCTTCGAGCTGCTTTATGCGCTGCAACGCCGCGACGAGGCTCCGCCGCCGCTGGACCCGCTGCAGGTTCGGATCCTCATCAGCCGCCTAGACGGGGCCAGCTCCGTCCGCCACGCCGACCTCGGAACGGTGTGTGAAAGCGGCGGCGTGCAATATAACTCGGCCATCAAGGGTTTGTTCCGTGATCTTCGCCGTCATCTGGAACGAGCCTGGACCCAATACACCGGCACCGACCCCTATGCCAGCGACGTCTGGCGGGTCGAGCTGCTGGATTTGCAGTCCAACGGCTCGCGCCGCTGGCCAGCTACGAAAGGGACCGTCGACTTCGGCCCGATCGAGCTGCGCTGGCTGCGCGAGGTGCTCAAGGACTGGGCCCGTAACACCCGCCCCTACCTGCAAAGGCTGCGCCAAGCGCTGCGGGCTTGCCGCGTGGCCTCTCAAACGCTGGTGGCCTCCGGCCGCACCGACCCGGCCAGCTTGGGCGCGGGCGATTTCATCCTCGTCGAGCAGGCCATCGCTGAGCAACGCCGCACCGATGGCCGTCCCCACTCTGCCTCACACCGCAGACAGCTGCTGCGGCTGTTCTGCGAGGTGATCGAACACGGTCGCACCAACGCGCTCATGACCGACGTGCCCGATCCCTTCCGTCCCTCCCAGCGCCGTCACCGGCTGATCGAGGACGCCAACGAGGAACAACTGGGAAAAGCACTGCCCGAGAGAGTGATTAGCCAGCTCGACCAGCATCTATCACAGTTGGGCCCGACCGGGGGACACGGCTCGATGAGCGCCGCAGACCTGCAAGCAATGCACCAGACCATCTACCAAATCCTGCGTGACACCGGCCGCCGCCCCGGTGAGATCGTTAGCCTCAAGATCGGCTGCGTTGAGGTCATTGACGGCCAACACAACTTGGTCTACGACAACCACAAGGCCGCCCGGCTGCGGCGACGGCTGCCCATCACCGCCGACACCGCCGAGCTCATCGCGGCCTGGCAACATCACCGCACGCAGTTGCCCACGGCGCCGGCGACTCGCCAGTGGCTGTTCCCCTCGCCGCTGCTGCGCTCGCAGCAGGCCCGCGGTCACCTGACCGCCTGCAGCGTCGGCGTGGCGTTTCGGACTTGGACCCGGTCGATCCCCAAGATCGATGGCGAACTACTGGGCCCTGACGGGACACCGCTGCCGTTCGACCGCTCCCTAATCACTCCATATGTGCTGCGGCACAGCTACGCTCAGCGCCACGCCGACGCCGGCGTACCCGTCGACGTGCTCAAGGAGTTACTCGATCATCGCTCGATCGAAACCACGTTGGGCTACTACTCGATCACCCACAAACGCAAGCAACAGGCCATCCGCGCTGTCGGATCCCTGGCCATAGACGCCAAGGGCAACCCGTCCTCGTTCGCCGACCCGCTGGCCTACGAGCGGGCATCGGTGTCGGTCCCGTTCGGCAACTGCACCGAACCGTCCAACGTCAAAGCCGGTGGCGGTGCCTGCCCGATCAGATTCCAGTGCGCGGGCTGCGGCTTTTATCGCCCGGACCCCTCATATCTTCCCGCCCTCGAAGAACACATCCACTCGCTTAAGGCCGACCGGGAGACCGCGCGGGCAATGGGCGCCGCCGACTACGTGATCACCAACATGAGCACCGAAATCGACGCGTTCACCCGCGTGGTCGACACCATGCGGCGTCGCCTCGCCGAACTCGAACCCGAGCAGCGAGCCGAGGTCGAAGAATCCAGCCGGATCCTGCGCCGCGCCCGCGCCGCCCGCCGTCTCCCGCTCATCGCCGCCTCGGCCAAGGACGCCGGATGAGCATCACCACGGCCAACCAGCCCCGTGTCAAAGCGCTGAAAGCGGCCCGCGCCAAAGACAGTGAACTCAAGCGACGACGCGCCCTGGCCGCGCTCGAAGCGCTGGAAGCCAGCGGCGCGTCGATCACTTTCACCGCGGTGGCCAAAGCCGCCGGGGTGTCCACCTGGCTCGTCTATTCCGAAGGAATCCGCGAACACATCGACGCCGCTCGACACCGCCAAGCCCACCACGGCGCCGCCCCAGCGCCGAAGCCCTCCGCCAAGCCCACCACGACATCGGACAGTCTGCGCACCGACTTGGCCATCGCCCAGGAGCAGATCAAGACGCTGCGCACCGAACGGGACAAACTCCAGCAGCGCCTGCGCCTGCAACTCGGTGCCGAACTCGAAGCACCCGACCGGGCCCACCTGACCGCACGAGTCGCCGACCTCGAAGCCATCAACCGTCAACTCGTCGCCGAACGCGACGCCCGCACCACCGAGGCCGACATCGCCAAAAGTCGGGTCACCGAACTCGAAGATGAGCTATCCGCCGCACGCGAAAGCCTGCGCCGGGTCATCAAAGCCCAAAACCGCGCACCATGACGCATACCTTCGCAGCCGCTCCCACCCGCAGCCGCACACTCCCACGTGCCTCACGTGCCTCACACTCGAAAATACCTCTGCGCAGCAGATTTTCAGAAAAAGTACAGATAAC
>DASPOT010000180.1:0-3891 GCA_035625875.1 Mycobacterium sp.
TCACCACCCCCACCCCACTGCAACGGCGAGCCTTCGAACTACTGGGCATCTCCCACCGCCACGGCCTGGCGTAGTCAGCACACCATCACAAAAGCCCAGCTCAAACCCACAACCCACACCAAACCAGGGGGAACTTCGGGCTAATGACAGGGAAGCGCCAGCCCGCTGTGGTGGGATTCCATGGCGGGGAGCTGGCCGTCCAACGACAGGCCGGCGTTCAGGCAAAGGCAGCCCAGCTCAGCAGAATGCTCGGTCCCGGCAAGTTGTGTGAAAGCATGGCCACATTCTTCGCTGACGCCACCTTCGCGGCCATCAACGCACGCGAGCAAGCCGGGCAACTGTGGATCTCGCCTCTACCTGGACAGCCGGGCTTCCTGAACGCAGCAGGGCCGACCAGGCTTACGATCCACTCGGCGCTACCCGACCAAGACCCGTTGCACGGTCTGCCGGACGGCCAGCCGATCGGCCTGATCGCCGTGGATTTCGCCGCCAGGCGCCGTGTACGCATCAACGGCACGCTCACCAGCACCTACAACGGCGATCTGGTGGTGGATGTCCAACAGGCCTATGGCAACTGCCCGCAACACATTCAGCAACCGCACCTGACAGCGGAATCGATCAGCACCGCTGGCCGTCCCAATGTCCAGTGGCATGAGGTGCTTGCACCGGAAGACATTCAGCTGATCCGATTGGCAGACACCTTCTTTTTCGGCACCACCCATCCCGAGCTCGGCAACGACGCATCCCACCGCGGCGGTCCGCCCGGTTTCGTCCGCGCAGATGGCGGCGGCCTATGGTGGCCCGATTACCCGGGCAACAACATATTCAACAGCTTCGGCAACCTCGCCGTCGACCCCACCGCCGCGCTGCTGTTCGTCGACTTCCCCACCGAGCGCACCCTGCACTTATCCGGCACCGCCGCCGTCCAATGGGGCGCCCCCGGTGCCGCCGGCGACGACGGTCATACCGGAGGCCGCGCACTCTTCACCCCTAAGCGAGTAGCCGCCGGAAGGCTATTCGTCGCAAGCGAGATCGGCCACGACCCAGACCCGGGCCACCCACCCCTAACGGACAACTAAGCCAGCAACAAAGCATCCTGTCCACCGCTTCCCTTTCGATCTGCGGTCGTCGGGCAGGACACGGTGGAAGACACCAACCGAGTTGACGTCAAGGTCGGCGAGCCTCACCACCGTCAGTGTTTCGGCGGAGGCGTTGGTGTCGGGCCCAGGTGACGGGTGCATTCGATGGAATTGTGGTGCAGCATCGCGGTGAACCAGCGGTCGACGGTCCAAGACCGGGGATGTTGGATGCCGCTTTGACAATGACAGACTCTGTTGGCTTGGCAGCAGAACTTGTCCGCAGTACCCGGCTGTTTCCGGGTGTGCCGTATGCATACGCTGCGACCGCTCCTGAGATCGGTCTGATCGTCATCGCAGGTGCGTGCCCGCTTCGACGATGAGGGACGAATAGTCGCTCCGGGTGATGTCGCCGCGCAGACGCGCCAAGCGATCGACAACCTGCGGATTGCCTTGCAAGAGTGCGGCGCTGAGTTGCGTGACGTGCTCAAGATCCATTGCGGCTCGACGGACCATGGCCCCAAACCCGTGGCTGCGCAACGAGCGATCGACAAGTATCCCGCTCAAGCGTGCATCGGCCGTTACACACAAGTTATGGCCGCCCCGCCGGGGACTTCACCGCCAGTAGCGCGCGCAGGTGGCCGCCGTAGGCCGACCGCGGGGCCTAAGTCAACGAAACCCATTGGCGGATAAGGTCATCCGGGTCAGATCGAGTGTACACCGCCGTCACTTTGGGCCTCGGATGCACACGCGTGCTTAAGATCTTAAAGGCAGCTGGCGTGCCGATGACGCCCACGGGCGGCGATACTGGTTAACTTCGACCTGAAAAAGTCGGGGTGTGGCGGTTCCTGGGGTGGGGGTTTGTGGGGAGAGGATGGCCTCGAACCCTTGGGCTAGAAGGGATCGAGGCCATCGTGCTTAGAACTGTACGTGGTCAGCCGACGTTGTGGGACGCGATCTTGCCGTCGGAGCTGTTGGTGTTGCCGGCCGAGTTGGCTCGGGTGGATGCGTTGTTGGATGATCGGGTGTTCGTCGCGCCGTTCGCGGCGTATTTCGATGCGCGGATCGGTCGTCCGTCGATCCCGCTGGAGACGTATTTGCGGTTGATGTTGTTGAAGTTTCGCTACCGGCTTGGTTATGAGCTGCTGTGTCGGGAGGTGACCGATTCGATCTCCTGGCAGCGGTTTTGTCGTATCGCGTTGGGCACGAGGGTGCCGCATCCGACGACGTTGATGAAGATCACCAGCCGCTGTGGGGACGAGGCGGTGGCCGGGTTGAATGAGGCGCTATTGGCCAAGGCGGCTGCGGGGAAGCTGCTGCGCACCGATCGGGTGCGTGCTGACACCACGGTGGTGGAGGTCGATGTGGGTTATCCGACCGATTCGGGCCTGTTGGCCAAGGCGGTCGGTGCGATTTGTCGCAGTGTGGTGCGGATCAAAGCCGCTGGCGGGGCGACGCGCACGCCAGCCCGTGACGGGCGGCGCTCGGCGGCGCGGCGCGCTCGCTCGATCGTGTCCAAGCTGCGGTTGCGCGCGCAGGTGCAGCACCGTGATCACGCTCAAGCCGCCGTGGGGCGGATGACTGGGGGGCTGGCCGGCATCGCTGAAGCCGCGATGGGTGAGGCCGCCGCGGTGATCCGCAACGCCAAACGCGCGCTACGCGCTGCTGCCGGGCGCGCAAAGGTCGGCTGCAGCGGGGGATTAACCACCTGGCCACGGTGGTGGGGCGCACCCAGCAGGTGGTGGCGCAGGCCCGCAGCCGATTGGCCGGGGTAATGCCCGAATCGGCCAGTCGACTGGTGAGCCTGCACGATGTCGACGCCCGCCCGATCCGCAAGGGATGGCTGGGCAAACCGGTCGAGTTTGGCTACAAAGCCCAGATCATCGACAACGCCGATGGAGTCATCCTCGACCACACTCTCGAGATCGGAAACCCGCCTGATTCAGCACAATTGGCACCGGCGATCGAACGGATTACCCACCGCAGCGGGTGCCCACCACGGGCGGTGACCGCCGACCGCGGCTACGGCCTGACGTCGGTCGAACATGACCTGCACCAGCTCGGCGTACGTAGCGTGGCCATCCCGCGCAAAAGCAACCCCGGCGCGGCCCGCCGCGCATTCGAGCACCGGCGAGCCTTCCGCGCCAAAGTCAAATGGCGCACCGGATCCGAAGGACGGATCAACCACCTCAAGCGAAGCTACGGCTGGAACCGCACCGAACTCACCGGCATCACCGGCGCCCGAACCTGATGCGGACACGGCGTCTTCGCCCACAACCTCGTCAAGATCAGTGCCCTCGCCGCATGAAACCGACACCACAACCGACCCCGGCATTCTCAACCACCCGGCGCCGCCGACCGCCATTACCCCGGCACCCCTTTTTCAGGTCGAAATAGTTACTTCGCCCCGAAAAAGGCCTTGAGCCCGTAGTCGGCGCCGAGGCTGCTGTTCCGAGATGGGTCAGACGGTGGCCCTGATTCTCCGCTCTCCAACCCTTCCGGCTCCCGAACCGGTGCCCTCCCGTGGGAGGGCCAGTCGGGGCGTGCCGGATCGGGTGGGGAGAGGGGAGAGGTGGCAGTCTGACCGCTTCGACCGGGTGTTGGGGCATTGGTCTGGGCGGTGCCTGCGGTGGCGGTAGCGCCGCGGCGGGTTGGTCGGGAGGCGCCGGCGGAACGGCGGGCCTCGACGAGGTGGGCGATCTTGACGCTGTTGTGGGTGAGCACGCCCAGCCCGCACCAGGTGCGTGCGCCGGTGAGCCCGTCAAACAGGGTGCGGTCGAGTCCGTAGCGGCGTTTCAGATAGGAGATGCGTCCT
>DASPOT010000181.1:0-3119 GCA_035625875.1 Mycobacterium sp.
CGCCGTCGGAGCCCTCTACATATCCCCACAGCCGTGGATCTGCACCGAACAGTGCGAGCCGGTCATCGCAGATCACGTAGTTTACATGGACATTTCCCATTTTACCCAGGCATATGCTGAGTATCTGACGGGTGCATTGGGTGAAGCATTGCAGCCCGTGTTGGGCCAAGCCTGACCAGTCACAGGTCGTGACGGACTCTGTGGTTCCCTCAAGCCCGCCCGTTATCGCACAGGTTGCGATCGATACGTATCGCCCATTCGGGTAAACCTCGCGCATGAGTCGCATGTCACGGCGGGCGTTCGGGCGGCTCGCGGCGGGGTTGGGCGTCGCGATCCAGATCGGCGACGCCCCGTTCAGCCCGACCGTCCCGGGCGTCCCGCCCGTTTCTCTCTCGGTGATCCCGTTTTCGGCCACGGAGATCATCAACCCAGGGCGGGGCATGTACAACTGGGGGGGCGTCCTCGACTATCCGATCGGCGCCTACAGCTCGTGGCCCGGACAAATGGACTACTATCTGCGCTGCGACTGGTCAGACATCCAAACCGGCCCCCACACCTACAACTGGGCCTACCTTGATGACCGGATCGCGGCGGCAGCAGCCAACGGGCAACGGTTCGGCCTGCGCGTCATGCCGTTCAACCCTTGGACCAAACAATCCATGCCCAGCTTCCTGTGGAACACATCGGCCTGCACCGCCTACTCTTATCGCGGCAGCACGTGGTATCACCCGAACTACAACGACACCGAAAACTATCTGCCTTACGCAACCCAGCTCATCGCCGCGCTCGGCGCCCGCTACGACCTCGATGAACGGTTGGCATGGTTTGACTTCTCGCTCTACGGCGACTGGGGACAAGGCGACATCTACCAGGCGGTCACAGACCTCGGTGTTTACGCGCCCGACGCGGCCGATAGCATCTCCGTGCTGGGCTACTGGGCCGAAGGCTACCAAATCATCACTCTCGCATCGGTCACCCAGCTAGTCAACGCGCACCTCGCCGCGTTCCCCAACACACAGCTCCTATCGACGAATGACTCCACAAACTATGCGATCTGCAAACAGCTGCTGACGGCATCGACAATCAAGCCAGCAGGGCTGCGTCAAGACGGTCTAACGGAAACCCCTAGCTTGTACGGCATGACCGCGCCGATGTGGGCTCTAGACCCCAACTCCTACTACGTGAGCATCCATGATCCATTCCTTGCAACGGTGATGAACCGCTGGCAGATCGCACCAATCGCAACCGAGCAAGGCGGCTACTCCGATTACGACGCCGCGGTCAGCAACGTATGCAACTATTGCGTCTCACTGGTAGCCAGCCAAAACCCCGGAGGCACGACCGACTCGTTTGCAACCGCCATCAAATATTCCGGCTACCGCTACGCCGTGACAGCGGTATCCATACCGGCCTCCGTCGCGACGAACAGCAGCCTTCCCATCACCAGGACTCCTGACATGGAGTCGGTGTCCGATCAGTAATTCTGTGCTTTGATCTGCGGGTTTGCCGGTGTGTCGCTGCGCGGTTCGGGCCGCGATGCTCGATAATAGATAGAGCTATTTTATGCGATACCTGGGTGGTGGATGATGGCCGTGATGACCGTGCAGCCGCCCCTGCCGCTGGTGCCGGAGGATGCGCGTCCGGTCGGTGCGGCCGCGGCGATCGTGGAGGACGAGGACGGCGGCCGGGTGTTCGTGCACGGCAACCTGGCGTATGCCTGGGACGCCGGCGACACCGCCGGGCGCCGGCTCGCGGCGGTGTCGCTGGTGCGGATCAAGGCCGCCACCCAGCTGGAGGTGGCCGAGGCATTCGGGGTGAAACCGGCCACCGTGCGGCGCTGGGATGCCTGGCTAGCCGCTTCCGGGGTGGCCGGGTTGCTCGGGGAACGCAAAGGGCCCAAACGCAAGTCGAAACTGACCGCCGACATGGTCGCGGCCATCCGCCGTCTGCGCGACGGTGGGGCGTCCTACCGCGCCGTCGCCGCCGAGGTGGGGGTGTCGCAGGGCAGCGTCCGCACCGCGCTGGTCCTCGCCGACGCCGACGGCGACGCCGAGGACCCTTGCGCCCCAGCAGGTTCGGATGGTTTCCTCCAGCCGGAACCGGAACCGGTGTCTGGCTGGGGTTCGGTGTCCGGGCAGCAATCCGATTGCTCGGCAACGACTTCGGTTGCCGTGACGGCGTCGGTGGCCGTGCAGGCGCCGGTGTTGGCCGATCCGGTCGACCGTGGCACCGAGCGGGTGTTGGCGCGGTTCGGGCTGATCGAGGCGGCACCGCCGGTGTTCACACCGTGCGCGCGGGCCCCGGTGGCGGGGCTGCTGCTGGCGCTGCCCGCACTGGCGGGCACCGGGCTGCTGGAGGCCGCGCACGCCGTCTACGGTAAGTTGCCGAACGGGTTCTACTCGCTGGATGCGATGTTGTGCGAGGGCGTGTTTCGCGCCCTGCTGGGCCAGGCCCGGGCGGAGGGCGCGGCCCGGGTCGACCCGCCCGCGTTGGGGCGGGTGCTGGGCTTGGACCGGGCGCCGGAGGTCAAGACGATCCGCCGCAAGATCGCACTGCTGGCCGAGGCGGGCAAGGCCGGCGACTGGATCACCGCGATGGCCCGTCGGCGTGTGCAGGCCTGCCCCGAGCAGGCGGCGGTGTGCTACGTCGACGGGCATGTGCGCGCCTATCAGGGCACCCGGGCGATCGCGAAAACGCATGTGCCGCGGTTGAAGTTCCCCGCCCCGGCCACGGTGGAGACCTGGATCTCGGATGCCGCCGGGGATCCGCTGCTGGTGGTGCTGGCCGAACCGGCCGCCTCGCTGGCGTCGGAGCTGCGCCGGTTGATCCCCGAGCTGCGCGCCATGGTCGGCGACGACCGCCGGGTGTTGGTCGGGTTCGACCGCGGCGGCTGGTCCCCGACGCTGTTCGCCGACCTGGACGCGGCCGGGTTCGACATCCTGACCTGGCGCAAGGGCGCAACCGCCGACATCGACGCCCACGCCTTCGCCGAGCACAGCCACATCGACGAGCACGGCCGCACCCACACCTGGCGGCTGGCCGACACCGAGGTCACCCTCGACATCACCGACGGGCCACGCAAGGGCGAGACGTTCGGCATGCGCCAGATCAGCCTGTTG
>DASPOT010000182.1:0-8197 GCA_035625875.1 Mycobacterium sp.
TGCGAGGACTTGCGCCGCTGCGCCCACCGGGTCAGCGTCGTGCGTTCCTCCTCGGTCAACACCAGCTCCGTCTTCGGCCGCCCACGTGATGGCATGCGCGAATCATCCCACGCGCCACCGTGATTCGGCGAAGAACATCGCTGCACCACCCTTCATTACAATTATGTAACAAATTTCTGGCGCACCACACTAGTTCGGATTTCCACTGTAGAGATCGAGGCCGTGGTGGCTCGCCACGCCAAAGTTGCCGAGGTCGCGGTCGTTGGAATTCCGGACGAGACGAAGGGGACCTTGCCGGTCGCGGTGATCTCCCTTATATCTGACGTACACGGTGATGGGATCGAGACGGAGGTTAACGGTCTTGTCGAGCATGAGATCGGCGGATACGCCAGGCTGGCGCGGGTTTACGTGACTAAGGCTCTGCCGAAGACCCGCTGGGGCAAAATCATGCGCCGACTGCGCGATGTCATCGTCGACGGCTGGCCGGGCGGGGACATGAGCGCGCTCGAGGATGCCAGCGCCCTGGAAGCGGTGACCAGCGTCGTCGCCTCGACGATCACCCGGCAGGTCACGTGATGCAGGTCGGCCTGATGTTCCCGCCCAGCCACGACCCCGCTGAGGCCGGGCCGCTTGCCCGGCGGGCCGAGCGCCAGGGATTCGACTTTTTCGCCTGCGGTGAGCACGTGTTCTTCCACTGTCCGGTTCCCAACGCGTTCGTCACCCTGGCGGCGGCGGCGGGAGCGACCGAGCGCATCCGGCTGCTGAGCGCGGTGACCATCCTGCCGATGTACCCTGCCGCGCTGGCCGCCAAGATGGTGGCCACTCTCGACAGGGTCAGCAGCGGCAGGTTCGACCTGGGAGTGGGTGTCGGCGGCGAGTATCCGGCCGAGTTCGAGGCGGTGGGGATCCCCGTGGCAGAGCGCGGGAAACGCGCTGACAAGGCGTTGGAGCTGTTCGAAAGGCTATTCGTCGGCGATCCCGTCAGCTTCGATGACCGGTCCAGCACAGTCGGCGCCCAACAATTGGACCCGCTTCCGATTCAGCGGCCCCGCCCACCGGTCTGGATCGGTGGCCGGCGGCGCCTCGCGGCCATGCGCCGGGCAGGGCGGTACGGCGACGTCTGGATGCCCTATCTGGTCACACCGCGGATGTTGGCCGAAGGTTTAACGCGGGTCCGCGAGTTCGCGGTCGGGCACCGTCGCGGCGAGTCGGCGGTGCGGGGAGCCGTCTACTGCTGGTCGGCGGTCGACGCCGACGCGAACTGGGCGCGGCAGACGGCGATCGAGACGGTCAGCCGCATCTATCGACAGGACTTCACGGAATTGGCGGACTCCTATCTGCTCATCGGCGGTCCGCAGCAAGTGATCGATCGGCTGGGGCAGTTCGCCGAAGCCGGTGCCACATCGGTGCTATTCGCCCCTGCGTGCCCGGATTCCGAGCTGGCCAGGGTGATTGACACTTTCGTAGCGGACGTGATGCCTGCGCTCCGGGGTCTGGGGCAGGGCGTCAGCAATGGGTGAGTTTCGCAGGGTGCTTGTTGCCAACCGAGGCGAGGTCGCGGTGCGGGTGATGAGGGTCTAGTGAGACAACTGGAGGGTGCTCGGCAGCAGGCCGCACTAATCTAATAACCCTTCGTTCACATTGCAGGAGTCGAATCTCCGGTGGTCTGGCTGTCGGCAGAGTCACCCCTGACAGCGTCAGGGCCAGGCCGTTCCGGCTTGACTTTCGGCGGCCAGCTCGTCGGCTTGACACACCTCGGCACCGGTATCGGTTCCCGATACTCCGATGCTCGGCCAAGAAGCTTTTGGCCCCAGTCGACTACGATGTTGCGGTCTGTGTGCGGGCCAGTATTAGGGCGCTGACCACGAGCACCCACACTGGGAACGCCATGGTGATCCACATCGACACGTCGCTGACGATTAGAACAGCCAACGCGGCCAGATAGCTTAGGACGACCAGCCAGCGCGGCATGAGCCCGGTTTTCAGCCAGATCGTTGCCAGCGCGAGCATGAATACCGCGGCCATCCGCAGGGCGTAGGTCTTGCTGGCGGCCAGCAGGACCATCTTGCCGAAATTGATTACTTCGACGTGCGCGGCGGTGTCGACGATCCCATTAGTGATGGCGGCTAGACCTGCGGCGACTGCGGTGGCGAGGAACATCATCGCCAAGAACAGCAGGCCGCTGCCCAAGAACACTGTTGAGAAGAAGCGGTCCTCAAAACGTCCGAACCCGTCGCGCACCACGCCGATGAACCACAGGAAGCTGATCCCGGCGAACGGCATCATCACGGTGGCGACCTTGATGCCGCCACGCTGGCTGTTCAGCCATGCACTTGAGTCCTGCACACCCTCCGGCATGTTGGCCCGGATCAGCACCAAGATGACGCCGAACAGGATCGCAAACACTACCCCCGCGAGCGCCGCAGCGTGCGGCGTCGACAACTGGCGCAAAGCGGGGCCGGACGATCGCACCGATGACGTTGACACGGCGTCATCCTGTCAAAGCGACGCACCGCCGGCGGCGTTTTCGGGCCCCGGCTGTGATCCGAGCACAACGGCCTGGCTGAACTTTATCGCCAGGTGCCGAGAGAATCCGGGTGCAGCCGCCTAGCGTCGGGGCCAGCCGTCTACTCCTGAGCGGGGGCTGAATGAGCGTGAAGCAATTGCGTCTGCACCATTAGCAGGGGTCGCCATCAGGCGTGTAATACGCACACCCTCTACCGTGTAGCACGGCTCCTCGCCCGGCCGGTACGGGTCGGTGGCCGCCGCTATGGCCGCGCCGGTCGCCGCGCGATCGGCTATGTCGGTGCAGCCACCTACCGCGAGGTGGCGTCGTCCGCCTGCGTCGGCGCATATCTCGGCGTGTGCTGCCGGTGCTATGACCACCGGCGCTGCCGCCATCGCCATCGCTGTCAATAGCGCTGCTGCCGGCTTCTTCATCTCGTACCCCTTTTGCTAGCCGGGCCACTGTGATTACCCCGGTCACCCGATTGGATTTGTCACCGCGTAGGTGTCTGCTTGCGTGCTGTTGCACTCGACCAAGCTTGTTATCCGGCGGCGCCTTGGCCGATGGCCTGCGTCGCGGCGTGTGCGTGCAGGGCCACCTCGGCTTCGGCGTGGGCGGGTTTGAGGTCGAAGATGACCTCGTTCACCGTGCCGGTGAACGCGTAGGGCGCTTTGTCTTCGTAGTCGAGGTCGACGACCAGACCGTTGTCGCGGCCGATGTCCATCCCGGCGTAGGACGTGAAGGCGATTGGCACGGTGTGGGGCATGTCGCCTTCGCCGATCAGCTGGTCGCCGGCCCACAGGCTCACGTGTCCCGCGGTACCGGGCGTGGGTTGCTCGGCTTCGAACAGCATTTTCACGGTCACGTCGCCGGTTGGGATCGGCTGTGTCGAAACCTGTTTGTAGGTTTCCACGCCGAGGAACGAGTAGCTGTGGTGCAGGCGACGCTGCGCGTCGACCCACAGGGCGTATCCGCCGATGAAGTCGGCGTTGGCCACGATGACACCTTCGGCACCACTGTCGGGGATGTGCAGATGCGCCTCGATGGCATACGAGCGGCCCAGGATGCGTGACCCATGACCCCCCAGCGCAAGCCTGTTCGCCAAGCAGCTCCACGCTCAGCATCGTTCTCTCCTTACGGCCCAGGGACGCGGCGGCAGGACCGGCTCCATGAAGTGCTGGATGCCGCCCTGACCGCCGCCGAGGTGCCACAGCAGGTTCTGATAACGGTCTGCATGCCACCGGGTGTGGGTTCTTATGGTGCGTATCGGGACGCCGCGTTCACCGTGCTCGCTGCCGCAGCCCAAGGACCCGACGGCCACTGACCTCGGCCCGGCCGCTGGCTCGATCGAGCCCCGCTGTGCGTACTGACCCGATGGGCCTGCCGGAACCAGACGTAGCGCCCGTCAGCGCGCCAAACTCGCCTAAACCGCAGCCATTTACCTCCGACACCATTGGGGCCAGCTTGGTATCGTCCCGCTGTGGGGACGAAGGCCGAACGCCGGGCAGCGAGCAAAGGCGTATCCGCCTATCACAAGGCGCAATTGGCCGATCTCATCGAGTACATCACGGCAGCGGTCGACCGCTACCGCGCCGGCGAGATCGACGCCTACGCCGTCGACGAGACAATCCATCACTATCACCAAGCCGCCCGCGAGCTGTGGAAATTCTGCTGGTCCGGTGGCGGTGGAACACACATCGAGATGATTGCTCACCTTCTCGATCGGATGGCCACCGATGGCGAAACCATCAACTGGTGGGAACGGGTCGCACCGCGGCATCGCGACTGATCTCGGCGCGTGCCTGGCCCTCCGTCCCGTATTAGGGGGCCTTACGGGAAGGGGTGGACACCGCCACGCCGAGGCGCTGCACCGCCCGAAGACCGCCGACACCGCATGGCGGATGCTTGCGGCCCCCGGTGCCTTAGCTTCCCGCTGGCTACCTGGCGCCGCCACCGCAGTCTCGGCCCGCCGGTCTTCGCCGTCGACACGTCACGGCCGGCACCGAGATCTGGCGGATTGATAACACGAGACTGCTTGCCGCATAGCGGGTTCGGAACGCACCGGACTCGGGGTCGAATCGGTAGCGAGGTTGCGGGAAGCCTTTCCACGTCCAGTCCGCTGGCGCCTTCGTGGGTGCGTTTCGGGAACGGCACCGGCCGACGGGACTAGTGATACCCGCCGACCACGCCACCCACCACCTGGTCCGGCTCCTCGCCGCCCGGCACTTGCGCGTACTTGACCTGCGCACCGAGCGCAATCTTGATGGCCTCGGCGTCGATGACCAGATCAGCACAGGCCAGCATGGCGAGGTGTGGACGACGTGTCACCGGCTGGCCGATGCCGCCAGGCGATGGTGGCCCGACCTCGACGCCATCGTGTACCGGTCCCGCACCACGCCCGAGACCTCGGCCAATTACGCCTTTTTCGCGAGCGACGCGTTCGCCATCGAGTCGTGGATACTCGCGAAGCGCACCGACATCCTCACCGGCCTTGTGCTACGCCACGGTTTCACTGTTGGTTGGGATATCGAGCGCGCGTGCAATCTGACCGCAGTGTGGCAACGAGGTTTCGCCCCCGAACAACACAGCTCAGGCAATCGGTGTCAGCCGAACAGGAACGCGTTGGGCAGGCAGACCAGTGGCGCCGACGGGTTCAGCGCCCGCTTGATCAACGACACGGCTCGCGGCGAGTAGCTCATCGAGAGGTGGTCGGAATGGTCGATCGGGCAGCCGTCCTGCAGGGTGATGTTGGCGACGGTCGCACCAGGTCCGGCCGTCAAGAACGTCGCCTGGGACGGCGTGCTTACCTCGTCGTAGATGGTGCGGATGATGGTGTAGTCGATCCCCGGCAAGGTGTCACCGCCGGCGTTGACGTTCTTGAGGAAGTCGGAGCCGACGATCTGCTGGATAGCGGCGGGGCCGAGCGCCAGCTGAGCCACACCGAGCACATCGATACCGAGGTTGTTGATGTCGCGGCCGAGCGCGGCGATGCCGTCGACCGTGGTGCCGTGGTTGGTGGCGCCCAGGGTAATCAGCTTCTGCACCTTGCTTGCGCCGCCGTTGAACTTCATGTACTGCCGGGGCATCAGACCACCCTGCGAGTGGCCCACGATGTCGACCTTGGATGCCCCAGTCGACGAGAGCACGCGGTCGACGAAGGCGGCCAGCTGCCCTGCTGATTGCCGGATGTCCCCGATGGCGTAGGCGCCCGGGATCAGCGAGAACCGCCGCCACCGTTCTGGATATTGAGAACGCCGTAGTTGAATGTGAACGTGCAGTAGCCGGCCTTCTTCAGCTCGGGCGAGATCATCGCGAAATTGTCGTAGGCGTTCTCAAAGGTGCCGTGGAACAGGACGACTGGACGCTGGCCCGCGCCCGGTTTGCAGCCGAAGTCATTGGCACCGGGTGGTGCGACGTCGGGGTGGGCAATCGAGTACCCAAAGGCCGGTATGAATGAAGTCTGCGGCGGACCGAATCCGACGGTGTCCCGCGATGTGCCGGCGCCGTCGGGCACCACCAGTGGAGCGGGTGAGACGTCGGGGTCGAGAGTCGACGGTTTGTTGGCCGACTGGCTAGGCTCCTTCAGACCGGCGGCGATAAGGTCGGACAACTGTTGGAGCGACGGTGTTGCGGTCGCCGGGGCTGGGGTTGCCGGTGCGGGGAGGCCCAGACCCAACCCCGCCACGGCCAGCATCGAGACACATCCGGTCGAGATGCGCCGTAACGAATGCCAAGATGCCATGGTCTGCCCTCCACAGGCCCCTCCTTACTAGGGTTCGTAAGTTACTGGTGTGATTTTTGATGAAGTAGATATCTTCTGTGGTTGCAGCTACGAATTGAGGTGGCCGAGGTCACAGATAGGGCACGACTTGCCCGTGAGGCGTTGCGCGTCTTCACGCCCGGCATCACTGGGTATTGTCGAGTTCCGCGACAACATATGGCGGGGCGATGAGGCCTACCTGTGACCTACCCGATAATTGTCACCGGCGGGAACTGCCGAGCACCATCGACTGCGCGTGCGCGGACCGCTGCTCGCATCTGTTACCGAACAACCTCAGCGCGGTGGGCGCATCCCCGCGGCGGCGAGCCGACCTCACTGCGGGCGCCCAGTGGACAATGCCCGACGAGCATGAGGCCACAAGGGCAGGCCGGCGAAAAATGTCGCACCCGCGGCGATGACGCCGATGGCCGCGTCGACGCTCTTGCGTCTCCCTCGGCGCTCCAGTAGACGTCCTTCGAGATCCAGCAGCAGCGCAAGCTCATCGACGATGAGCGCATTCGCCGAACCTAAGGCGACGGCCACGGCAGGGTGGCGTCGGTGCCGGTCGGCTCCGCGGATGACGAACCAACGGTTTCCTACAGCCGATGGGTAAGCGGCTTGACGATGGCGGCGATGCGTGGACGCCGTCGCGGTGCAGGGCGTCGCCACCGCCGTCAACCGTTTCGCGGGCGCTTTCGGCGAGTCGGTCGCCGACCGAGCGTGTCCAGGCGCATGCTTTGGGTGAAGACCGATCCGGCCCGGGGAGTGTGATGGTTAGACAGCGCTTGATTGACAACGTGAAAGAGGCGCTCGGCAACGTCGCGAGCCAGACGCGCGCGGCCGGCGAGCGCGCGGCGAAAGCCGTTGGCCGGCAAGCACCTAAGAAGGGTGGCGCAACGAAGGCTGCGGCCGGCAACCAACCCGCTGCCAAGCGGATTTCCACCAAGCCGCCCGAGCGAAGAAGACTCGGCGCAGAAGGCAACAACCGCCACGCCGGCGCCCGAAAGACCGCGGCTAAGACGACGACCGCCAAAGCCGCCGGCCGCGCGAAGACCCTGGCGCAGAATGCAGCAGCCGCCAGGCCCGGCGCCCGGAAAACCGCCGCGAAAAAGACGACGGCCAAAACGCCCAGCCGGGCGAAAACCCCGGCCCAGAAGACCTCGGCCAAGGCTGTCGCGAAGAAGGCTCCTGCCAAGAAACCCAATCAGAAGTAACGAAAGCCACCCCTACAGCACCGCTGCGGTGTTGTGGCGGCCTGATGCCGCCGCCGATCAGCCAGCTGACGGCGACGTCGAAGACTGGCGCGCCGAAGACCCTACTGCACCAGTAGACCCCGAAGAGCTGATCGGGCCCTGATGTGGTTGACCGCAGCGCAGGCTCGCCCCACATCGAGGACAACCGCGTCCGACGAATTCGTCCAAGCACGGTGACGGTGAATAGGCACCGCGCGACGGGTGTGTACCCCCGGCCAACCTATACAGGCTCGCCAGCACATTCGCGGTACGTACCCCGGGCACCAGCTAACGAGTATATGCCAGCGTGGTGGTAATTGCTTGCGCCGCAAGCGAACACGGCTCAACTGTGGTAGCTTAATAACAACAGCAACATAACCAAGCTTACGTGTTGCTAATATGCCCTCTTGACGGCGAGGAAACCGGCTCGGCCGGTTGTGCGGTCGGCGGCGATTTATGCGCGGATCTCAGCGGATGTTGAGGGGAAATCGCTTGGGGTGCAACGTCAATTGGAGGATTGCCGTAAGCTGGCCGCCGATCGCGGTTGGCCGGTGGGTGCCGAGTATGTGGACAACGACGTGTCGGCGTTCTCCGGCAAGCCGCGCCGCGAGTACGCCCGGATGCTGGCCGACCTGGAGTCAGGTGCCCGTGATGCGGTGATCGTCTACAACCTCGACCGGTTGCATCGGCGCCCGGCCG
>DASPOT010000183.1:0-6408 GCA_035625875.1 Mycobacterium sp.
CGCTGCATATCTTGCGGCGCCAGATCGATGAGGAATGTCGCCAACTCGCGGTGTCCTCCTCGTGGGATGATCCGGTGCGGTGCTTCCCCCATTATCGGACCGAGCGCGGTGGCTGCGGATCGGCAAACGCTCGCCGCTAGAATCGGCCTGCAAACCAGTGGTACAGCGCAGATTGAGCTCGTATCATCTGAGTTAGTTGTCCACACAACGGGCATGCACGTGCTATCCGGAGTTACGTGACAGCCTTTCGGCAAGGAGGGACGAATGCCACTCTCCGATCATGAGCAGCGCATGCTCGAACAGATCGAGAGCGCTCTCTACGCCGAAGACCCCAAGTTCGCTTCGAGTGTTCGTGGCGGTGGGCTGCGCGCGCCGTCCACCCGGCGGCGACTGCAGGGCGCGGCGCTATTCGTCATCGGTCTCGCGATGCTGGTTTCCGGCGTCGCGTTCAAGGCCACGATGATCGGGACCTTCCCGATTCTTTCCGTCCTTGGATTTGTCGTCATGTTCGGCGGTGTGGTGTTTGCCATCACCGGTCTGCGGCTGCCCGGCAAGCGGGATCATTCCGGATCATCGCCTACACGCCAATGGCGGGCCAAGGGCACTGGGGGATCGTTTACCAGTCGCATGGAGGATCGGTTCCGGCGCCGCTTCGACGAGTAGCGGTAAGACGGCCAGGCATCAGGGGTGGCCCATGGCCGCCCCTTTTTTGTATTCTGCGCAACCAGGCCACTGTGCGCAGACCTCGGATGCCCCACAATGGCCCACCTGGGCCCCCGGCGGGTAGTTCCTGGCCGGTTTCGTGTCCTGAGCTGGGTGTTTTCTGAAGTGGTAGTGCCTGTCCAGGTGCGTCGGCGTAGCCCTACGGCGCTCATAGTGGACAAAATGGCGACTTTGCATCCTAGAAATGGAGCAAAGTGGGGAATTGTGGGGTATGGTGGCTTAAGTGGTTGGGTGAGACGGAGTACGGCGGCTCTGTATCGGGGCGGGAGGTGGCCTGGTGTTTCTGGGCACCTACACGCCCAAGCTCGACGACAAGGGGCGGCTGACGCTGCCCGCCAAGTTCCGCGTTGCGCTGGCAGGAGGGTTGATGGTCACCAAGAGCCAAGACCACACCCTCGCCGTCTACCCACGGGAGGAGTTCGAGCAGCTGGCTCGCCGGGCGAGCAAGGCGCCACGCAGCAACCCAGAGGCGCGGGCGTTCCTGCGCAACCTCGCCGCCGGCACCGACGAGCAGCATCCCGATGCCCAGGGCCGGATCACGTTGTCGGCTGACCACCGTCGTTACGCCAACCTGTCGAAAGACTGCGTGGTGATCGGGGCGGTCGAGTACCTCGAGATCTGGGACGCGCAGGCCTGGCATGACTACCAGCAGACCCACGAAGAGAACTTCTCCGCGGCCAGCGATGAAGCACTCCGCGACATCATCTGAGGCGCATGCCCGTGCAACGTGGCCTCTGCCCGAACCGACCCTGACGTACTTCCCCAACGCCAGGTTCGCGCTGTCGGACAGGGACCTCGATGCAGGGGCCGCCCGCCGGGCCGTCGCGCGCTGCCAGAGCCGGGGAGGTGTTGCGGTGGTTGACAATCTGGGCGATTTCGGCCATGTGCCTGTATTGCTGGAACGTTGCGTCGCGCTGCTCATCCCGGCACTGACCCGGCGCCACTCAGACGGATCGGGAGCGGTCCTCGTTGACGCCACCATCGGCGCAGGTGGGCACGCGGAGCGGTTCCTCACCGAGCTGCCCGGCCTGCGACTGATAGGGCTCGACCGCGACCCCACCGCATTGGACATCACTCGGAGTCGGTTGGCGCGGTTCACCGACCGAATCACGCTGGTGCGGACACGCTATGACGAGATCGTCGCTGCCCTGGCTGAATCCGGTTATGCCGCAGCGGAATCAGTGGACGGGGTGCTCTTCGATCTCGGCGCCTCGTCCATGCAGCTCGATCGGGCCGACCGCGGCTTCTCCTACGCCCACGACGCGGCATTGGACATGCGGATGGACCCCGAGTCATCGTTGACCGCAGCTGACATCGTCAACACTTACGACCAGGCCGCGCTGGCTGAGATCCTGCGCCGCTACGGCGAGGAGAGGTTCGCGCGCCGCATCGCCGCTCGCATCGTCCGCCGCCGTGCGCGCGCACCGTTTACCTCGACCGGTGAGCTGGTTGAGCTTGTCTACCAAGCGATCCCGGCTCCGGCCCGACGCACTGGCGGGCACCCCGCCAAGCGCACGTTTCAGGCGCTGCGCATCGCAGTCAACGACGAGCTGGACTCGCTGCGCAGCGCCGTTCCCACCGCGTTGGACGCGCTTCGTGTCGGCGGGCGCATCGTGGTGCTGTCCTATCAGTCGCTGGAGGACCGCATCGTCAAACGTGCGTTTGCCGACGCGGTCGGCTCCCGCACACCAGCCGGTCTACCGGTCGAACTTTCCGGCCATGGACCGCGATTCCAGTCGTTGACTCACGGCGCCGAACGCGCCGATGCCGCCGAGATCAAACGCAACCCCCGCAGCGCGGCGGTGCGAATGCGGGCTTTGCAACGAGTGGAACCGGGGCGGCAGGCCGCAAGGAGGGGCGATTCATGAAGGCCAAGCGCGAAACGCCTATGCGCCGTAGCGGCGATCGTCGTCGCGGTCACGACGATGCTCCCCGGAAGAACGGGCACCCACCGGCTGACCTCCCGCCGTCGCGCCGCGCCCGAGCGCGGGCAGGCAAGGCCGCGGCGCCCACCCGCGAGGCGCGGGTGCCGCAGTCTGGACCGCAGACCTCGCCGATGCGCCGGCCCGCCGAGCGGCTGGCCCGGCCCAAGAACACCAGCCAGGCCAAGGCGCGCGCAAAAGCACGGAAAGCTAAGGCGCCCAAGGTTGTCCGGACTCCATTGCGGGAACGCTTGGCCACCCGGCTGGCCTCGATCGACCTGCGGCCCCGCACGCTGGCGAGCAAGGTGCCGTTCGTGGTGCTGGTCATCGGTTCGCTCGGTGTCGGGTTGGGTGTCACGCTGTGGTTATCCACTGACTCCGCGGAGCGTTCCTATCAGCTGGGCAACGCCCGTGTGAAGAACCAGATGCTGCAGCAGCAGAAGGAGGCACTCGAACGCGATGTGCTCGAGGCACAGGCCGCACCTGCGCTCGCGGAGGCGGCCCGGAAGTTGGGGATGATCCCGACGAAGGATACTGCCCACCTGGTCCAAGACCCGACCGGCAACTGGCTGGTCGTCGGCACCCCCAAGTCGGCCGGGGGTGCTCCGCCGCCGCCACTCAACACCAAGCTGCCGGACGAAAAACCCGCGCCTCCGCCGCCGCCGCTGAATTCGGTGGAGGTGCCCGTTCGGGTGTTGCCAGATACCGGTGCGCCGACTTCGCTTGCCCCGTCGGGGCCGGAGGTGCTGGTCCGGGCTCCCGACGGTGCGACCACACTGGGCACCGAGCACCTGCCCAGCCAGGCTGGCGCCCCGGGGCCGGGTCTACCTGCAGCACCGGTGCCGCCGCCGGGGCCGGTGGCCGCGCCGCCGTCAGATCCCGTTGGTGCTCCGCCTCCCGCTGCCGAGCCGGCACCAGTTGATGCCCCGCCCGCCGCCCCGGCTCCGGCCGCTGCAGCCCCGGAAGCCGCCCCGACTCCTCCTGCCGCCGTGCCGGCTCCGGCTGCTACCCCTCCCGCCGCGCCGGCTAACGGCGAACCGTTCGGTCCGGTCACCGTCACGACCCCTGGCGCCGCGAGGTGAGCCGCGGCGACCGGAAGCGGACACGCCGGTCGCAGTCGACGCGGCGAGCGCGCGGCGTACAAAAACCATGGGAAGCCAAGAAAGGCAACGCACACAAGGAGCCCAAAAAACCCGGGCGGCCCAAGAAACCTCGGACCGACGCCCGCGCGAACATCGCCGCACCTGGCCACTCGGCACGAGACCGGCGTACCCGTCAGGCAGTGGACCTGGGGGCGCGGGGGGCGTCCTTCGTCTTTCGGCATCGAGCGGGCAATGCGGTGATCTTCGTGGCGCTAATCGTGGCGGCCGCGCAGCTGTTCTACCTGCAGGTGCCGCGCGCCGCCGGGCTGCGTGCCGAGGCCGCGGGGCAACTGAAGGTCACCGACGTCGAAAACGGGGTGCGCGGCAGCATCGTCGACCGCAACAACGACCAACTGGCATTCACCATCGAAGCGCGCGCGCTGACATTCCAGCCGCGCAAGATCCGTAAGCAACTCGCCGGGGCCAAACAGAAGGACGTCGCCGCCCCGGACCCGCAGCAGCGACTGCGCGAGATCGCCCAGGAGGTCTCGACTCGGCTGAACAACAAGCCGGATGCGGCCACCGTGCTGAAGAAACTCCGCAGCGACGAGACGTTCGTGTATCTGGCGCGTGCCGTCGACCCCGCGATCGCCACCGCGATCACCACCAAGTACCCCGAGGTCGGTGCCGAGCGGCAGGACCTGCGCCAGTATCCGGGCGGATCGCTGGCGGCCAACATCGTCGGCGGCATCGACTGGGACGGTCACGGTCTGCTGGGCCTGGAAGACTCGCTGGACGCCGTGCTGGCCGGAACCGACGGGTCGGTCACCTACGACCGCGGGTCCGACGGCGTGGGCATCCCCGGCAGCTACCGCAACCGGCACAAGGCGGTCAACGGTTCGACCGTTCAGCTCACCATCGACGACGACATCCAGTTCTATGTTCAGCAGCAGGTGCAGCAGGCCAAGAACCTGTCCGGGGCCGGCAACGTTTCGGCCGTCGTGCTCGACGCCAAGACCGGCGAAGTGCTGGCCATGGCCAACGACAACACCTTCGACCCGTCGCAAGATATCGGGCGCCAGGGCGACAGGCAGCTGGGCAACCTCGCGGTCTCCTCGCCGTATGAGCCGGGCTCGGTGAACAAGGTAGTCACCGCGTCTTCGGTCATCGAGTTCGGGCTGACGAACCCCGACGAGGTGTTGTCGGTGCCCGGCTCGATCCGCATGGGTGGTGTCACCGTGCACGACGCCTGGGACCACGGCGTGATGCCCTACACCACCACCGGGGTGTTCGGCAAGTCGTCCAACGTGGGCACGTTGATGCTCGCGCAGCGCGTCGGCCCGGAACGTTATTACGACATGCTCAAGAAGTTCGGGTTGGGTCAGCGCACCGGTGTCGGGCTGCCCGGCGAAAGCGCCGGGCTGGTGTCACCGATCGACCAGTGGTCGGGCAGTACGTTTTCCAACCTGCCTATCGGCCAAGGTCTTTCGATGACCCTGCTGCAGATGACCGG
Source organism: Mycobacterium sp. (assembly GCA_035625875.1). Classification (GTDB taxonomy): domain Bacteria; phylum Actinomycetota; class Actinomycetes; order Mycobacteriales; family Mycobacteriaceae; genus Mycobacterium. Next base: position 5,241 of record DASPOT010000183.1, read on the forward strand.
CATGTACCAGACCATCGCCAACGATGGGCTGCGGATGCCGCCGCGGATCATCAAGGCGACTATCGCGCCCAACGGCACCCGTACCGAAGAGCCGCGCCCCGAAGGCGTTCGGGTGGTGTCCCCGCAGACCGCGCAGACCGTGCGGACCATGCTGCGCGCAGTCGTGCAGCGCGACCCGCGCGGCGACCAGCAGGGCACCGGGCCGGCGGCCGCGGTGGACGGCTATCAGATCGCCGGGAAAACCGGTACCGCACAACAGATCAACCCGGCGTGCAGGTGCTATTTCGACGACGTCTACTGGATCACGTTCGCCGGCATGGCTCCTGCCGACGACCCCCGTTATGTCATCGGCATGATGATGGACAATCCGCACCGCGCCGCCGACGGGTCGCCGGGATCGTCGGCCGCCCCGCTGTTCCACAACATCGCCGGCTGGCTGCTGCAGCGCGAAAATGTTCCGCTGTCACCCGATCCCGGACCACCGCTGACATTGCAAGCGGTCTAGGGCCGAGCAGCAGAGTGCGCCCCTACTTCGTCTCATTACGAGTTCCTGGGCACACCCGCGGGTGTGAAAGCCGACCCGAACGGGATCGAACCTGCGGATTCGCAACGAGAGCGGCCGGGCCGGCTCACGCGCGCCTCAATATGCGGTTGACGAGTAGGGCGACAAGCGCTGCAAGCGCCCATCCGGCGAGAATGTCAACGACGTAGTGTTCGGCGGAGTAAACGAACGTAAAAGCCATGACTACACATACGCCACGAGCACCGGCCGCCATCCCAAATGAACGCGGCGCTAAAGGAACAGCGCGACCATCGCTGATAGGGCCGCGTGCACGGACGGTATGGCCGCGACCAGATTCACGCTGGTCGCGCCCTGTGGAGTGGTGTACGCGCTTGAGGTCGCGCTGCCGGATGGGGCTCAGGCCGTGGTTCGGTTGCGGCGCCCGCGCGCGGGGGTGACCTCTGGGCGTCGGGGCAGCGGCCGCAGACGGTGGTCGGGGGTGAAGATGCGGCGTACGAGTCCGAGCGCGACGACGACGGTGGTGGTCGCGGTCGAGCCGAGGACGAGAAACATGACCACGGCCTGCACGAGAACGGCCTGAAGCGGTGGCACGCCGGCGAGGATGAGTCCGGTCATCGCGCCGGGCAGGAAGACCAGCCCGGTGGC
>DASPOT010000184.1:0-13921 GCA_035625875.1 Mycobacterium sp.
CGAGACCTACCGACGCCAGCCGATGATCGTGCCGACCGTCCTCGAGATCTGACCACAGTTCAGCTCTTTTCCGCGTACGCCGACCATTCGATCTGCGATGCCGTGAGGTTGCGGCCGACCGGCTCGATGTAGCGCTGGCCCAACTGTTCTGGCCCCACCTGCTCGACCAGTCGCCAACCGTATCCGGCGAGAAACTCCGCCACTTCCTCGGGCTGTAATCCAAAGTGCCACAGTTGTCGGCGCTGTCGCGTTCTGCGGTAGAGCGTCGGGGTACCGTACAGATTTGTCCCTTCGATGAAGTCGCGGCGCACGTAGGTGAACACCAGTCTGCTGCCCTGCGCCACCGGCCGCAGTCCTTCCAGGGTCGCCCGGACGGCGTCGCCGGTAAGGTACTGGGTCACGCCTTCCCAGATGAAGAAGACGCGGTAGTCGGCGCGGTAGCCGTACTCCGCCAGAGCGGTGAGCAGGTCGTCACGCTCGAAGTCCAACGCCACCAACCGAACCGACCGCGGCAACTCGCCCAGCACGCGGCGCACCGTCGCCATCTTCCGGGCGATGTTGACCGGAAGATCCACCTCGAAGACCGGGATGTGGCTGCGGCGCGCCAACTGGTAGGCGCGAGTGTCCAACCCGGCGCCCAGGATGATGACCGCGTCGATATCATCGAGCGCGTTGTCGAGCTTGTCACCGACGAAACGCTTACGGCAGGTCAGATTGGCCCACAGGCCCGGGCCGGAACGGTCCATCGCCGTGATGAATAGCCGGCGCAGCAGAGCGGACCGCGTTGCACCGGTCAGCCACCGCGCGTGCGCCGGCAGAAACGGTGCTGCCAGGTCGTCGTCCACCAGCCGCCGCCCGGGCGGCTCGTGGTGTTCGACGGCCGCCAGTACCATCGGGCCGACGGCGGTCTGCGCCACGGGATTTCGCGCCATCAGCTACCGCCTGTTCAGAAAGCCCGCATCGACCGGCAAGGCGATGCCGGTGACATAGCGTGCCTGGTCGGACACCAGCCAGGCCACCGCGTTGGCGACGTCATCCGGTTGCAGAACCTGCACCGGCAGCGCGTTGCCCAGGTCCTGCGGTGAATCGGCCTCGGCGGTGATCTGGGCAAGCCACTGCTGAGTGAACTCGTTGTTGATCATCGGCGTGTCGACACCGCCCGGATGCACCGAATTGACCCGAATGCTATGCGGCGCAAGCAGATTAGCATACACGGCGCATCAATCCCACCAGCCCCTGCTTGGCCGCGGTGTAGCCGATCGAGCCGGCGTCCCCGCTACCGATGCCGGCCAGTCCGGCCGCCGAGCGAATCAGCACGATCGCCCCGCCGTCGCCTTGCTCGATCATGGTCGGGATCGCGACCTCGACCGTGTGGTGGACGCCGGTGAGGTTGACGTCAATGACATCGCGCCAGCCATCCCCGCCCGCCTGCATCGGTGCGATACCGGCATTGGCCACCACAACGTCGAGTCGGCCGAACTCATCCAGGCCCGCCTGCAGCGCGACGGACAGCGATGCGCGGTCGCGGACGTCGCCCTGTCGCGCCACGATGCACGCCCCGGTGTCCTCGACGAGCTTGACGGTGGCGGCCAAATCCTCCGCGGTGGCCAGCGGATAAGGCACGCTGGCGATCTGAACGCACGGGTCGACGGCGATGATGTTCGCGCCATCGGACGCCAGTCGTACAGCGTGCGCGCGGCCCTGACCGCGCGCGGCGCCGGTGATGACCGCGACTTTTCCTTTTAGGGGGCCGTCCAGTTCCTGGTCCATCACCGGCGCAGCTGTCCTTTGTCCGGGTCGCCGGCGGGGATAGGTGTGAGCATCTTGATATCCGGCGCCCCGGCCAGGTGCTCGCCGGCGGCTTTGAACATCGTGGTCACCGCGGGCGCGGTGCTGTGGGTCTTGAGCGCGTCGGCGTCGGCCCACTGCTCCACGAAGACGAAGGTCTCGCCCGATTCGTGGAGGGAGTACAGCTGGCAGCCGGGCTCGTCGTGCACGTCTGTGACCGCGCGCGTGAGGATGTCGCGGACGGTGTCGACCGACTCAGGCTTGACGGTGAAGGTGGCGACGACCACGACGGGCATGCTGGGCACTCCTGGGACTCTCGGCTGTGTTGGCGGCGTGACGACTGTCACCCTACCCAGGCGTGGTCAGCATGGAGCCGGGCCATCGGTCGTGACCAGTGTGGTGGGTGGTGCAGATGGTGTGTTTGCGATTAGGCTTGCTCTCATGGCTAGCAAGACCTTCGCCCGATCCGGCACCCGAACGAGCAGGTCAAAGGCCACTTCGCGGGGCACGTCCCGGCCGGCGGCCCGACGCAAACCCGTGAAGCGCCGTAATCGGTCCGTGTTCGTCGCTGGCGGGCTGGCGTGCGGTCGGGGCGTGCGCGCAGCCTGGCTGATGCTGGCGAAGGGCGCCGGCACCGCAGCGCGATCCATCGGGCGGGCCCGCGACATTGAGCCCGGACACCGCCGCGACGGGCTCGCGCTGGCTCTGCTGGGCCTGGCCGTCGTCATCGCTGCGAGCTCGTGGTTCGACGCCGCCCGCCCGGTTGGGGCGTGGGTCGACGCGGTGCTGCGGATGTTCATCGGCTCGGCCGTGGTGGTGCTGCCGGTGGTCATCGCCGCTGTGGCCGTGCTGCTGATGCGGACTGAGCCCGATCCCGACGCGCGCCCACGGCTGATCCTCGGTGCCGCGCTGGTGGCGTTGCCGGTTCTGGGTCTCTGGCATCTGGGGGCGGGCTCGCCGGACACCCCGGACGGACGCCGGCGCGCAGCGGGTTTTCTCGGTTTCGCCATCGGCGGGCCGCTGTCGGATGGGTTGACCGCGTGGATCGCCGCGCCGCTGCTGTTCATCGGCGCGCTGTTCGGGCTGCTGCTGCTCACCGGGACCACGATCCGCGAGGTGCCCGCCGAGCTGCGCGCCCTGTTCGGCACACGGCTGTTCCACCGCGGCTACTTCCCTGAACTCGGCGAGGGGCACGACGGCGACGATCCGGACACCGAAGACGTGACCGCCGAGGACTTTTCCGACGGGTACTACGACGACCCGGCTTTCTACCCCGACGACGGGTCACAGGCGTGGCCGCCCGGCGACTATCCCCCGAGCGCGGACGACACCCCCTCCGTCCCGGAACCCGCCGTCGCGGGCACCCGCCGTCGCGCCGCCAAATCCGCGGGTTCGGCCAAACACAAGGGGCTGGGGGTCGACCGCGTCATCGAGGGACCGTACACGCTGCCGTCGCTGGACCTGCTGATCGCCGGTGATCCACCCAAGAAACGCAGCGCCGCCAACAACCACATGGCCGGAGCCATCAGCGAGGTGCTCGACCAGTTCAAGGTCGACGCGGCCGTCACCGGCTGCACCCGCGGACCGACCGTCACCCGCTACGAGGTCGAGCTGGGACCCGGCGTCAAGGTGGAGAAAATCACCGCGCTGCACCGCAACATCGCCTACGCGGTGGCCACCGAGAGCGTCCGGATGCTGGCGCCGATCCCCGGCAAATCCGCCGTCGGCATCGAAGTGCCCAACACCGATCGCGAGATGGTGCGGCTGGCCGACGTGCTCACCGCGCCGTCGACCCGCCGCGACCACCATCCCTTGGTGATCGGGCTGGGCAAAAACATCGAAGGCGAGTTCATCTCGGCCAACTTGGCCAAGATGCCGCACCTGCTGGTTGCCGGCTCCACCGGATCCGGCAAGTCCAGTTTCGTCAACTCCATGCTGGTGTCGCTGCTGACTCGGGCCAGCCCGGAAGAGGTCAGGATGATCCTGATCGACCCGAAAATGGTGGAACTGACGCCCTACGAAGGCATTCCGCACCTGATCACCCCGATCATCACCCAGCCGAAGAAAGCGGCGGCCGCGCTGGCGTGGCTGGTCGACGAGATGGAGCAGCGCTACCAGGACATGCAGGCCTCGCGGGTGCGCCATATCGACGATTTCAACGACAAGGTGCGATCCGGTGAAATCACCACACCACTGGGCAGCCAACGCGAGTACCGGCCCTACCCCTATGTGGTGGCGATCGTCGACGAGCTGGCCGACCTGATGATGACCGCGCCGCGCGATGTCGAGGACGCCATCGTGCGGGTCACCCAGAAGGCGCGCGCCGCCGGGATTCATCTGGTGCTGGCCACCCAGCGGCCATCGGTCGACGTGGTGACCGGGCTGATCAAGACCAACGTCCCGGCTCGGCTGTCGTTCGCGACGTCGTCGCTCACTGACAGCAGAGTGATCCTGGACCAGGCGGGCGCCGAAAAGCTGATCGGCATGGGCGACGGCCTGTTCCTACCGATGGGCGCGAACAAATCGATCCGGTTGCAGGGCGCGTTCATCACCGACGAGGAGATCCACGCCGTCGTCACCGCCTGCAAAGAGCAGGCCGAGCCCGAATACACCGAGGGCGTCACCACCGCAAAGCCCACCGGCGAACGCAAGGATGTCGACCCGGACATCGGCGACGACATGGACGTCTTCCTGCAAGGCGTGGAACTGGTGGTGTCCAGTCAGTTCGGCTCCACCTCGATGCTTCAGCGCAAGCTGCGTGTCGGCTTCGCCAAAGCCGGCCGGCTGATGGACCTGATGGAAACCCGCGGCATCGTCGGCCCCAGCGAAGGGTCCAAAGCGCGCGATGTGCTGGTCAAACCCGACGAGCTTGCCGCCACCCTGGCGGCCATCCGGGGTATCGACACCGGGGCAGATGACGCCCCGTAGCGCCGAGCATGCACTCACGGCGAATTCTCGGCCGGAATTTCGCCGTGAGTGCACGGCGGGTGACTAGGGCCGGATTGCCCGGCTCCTCAGCGGGCCGCTCCACGGCCCGCATCGTCGCCGGGCGGGCCGGATTGCCCGGCTCCTCAGCGGGCCGCTCCACGGCCCGCATCGTCGCCGTTTAGAGGATCAACAGCATCCGCGAATTGCCCAGGATGTTCGGCTTGACATAGCTCAGATCGAGGAACTCGGCGACACCGAGATCGTAGGAGCGGCACATCTCCTCGTAGACCTCGGCGGTGACCGGCGTGCCCTCGATCTCAGTGAATCCGTGCTGGCTGAAGAACTCGGTCTCGAAGGTCAACACGAACAGGCGCTGCAGCTGCAGGTCGCGCGCGACCTCAACCAGCCGGTCGACGATCGCATGACCGATACCGCCGCCGGTCATGGTGGGGTCGACCGCGACGGTGCGCACTTCGCCGAGATCGGACCACAACACATGCAGTGCCCCGCAACCGACCACATTGCCGTCATGTTCGGCCACCCAGAATTCCTGGACGGCTTCATACAGCGTCACCAGGTTCTTTTCCAGCAGGATCTTTCCGGCGTAGGCGTCCACGAGGCGCTTGATCGCCGGCACATCGGAGGTTCGCGCTCGCCGGATCACCGGCCGGCCGTCCTGCGGACTTCCCGCTGCGTTCACGGGTGCACAGTATCGGCATTCGGTCCGCGCAAGCTGGGCAACCGTTATTCTGTTGCCGTGTCGGGGCAGCGTCAAACCGGTCCGCTAGTAGGGCGCGCTCGCGTCACCAACCTCGCCAATATGCTGACTGGTCTGCGGCTGGTGCTGGTCCCGGTCTTTCTGCTCGCGCTGTTCGCCGGGGATGGGCACGAAACCGCCGGCCGAATAGCGGCTTTCGTGATCTTTGTGGTCGCCGTCATCACCGATCGGTTCGACGGCGCGCTGGCCCGCAACTACGGCATGGTGACCGAGTTGGGTACCCTGGCCGATCCGATTGCCGATAAGACCCTCATCGGCGCGGCGCTGATCGGGCTGTCGGTGCTCGGTGACCTGGCGTGGTGGGTCACGGTGCTGATCCTGGTTCGCGAGGTCGGGATCACCGTGTTGCGGTTCGCCGTGCTGCGCCGCGGTGTCATTCCCGCCAGTTGGGGCGGCAAGCTGAAGACCCTGGTGCAGGCGGTGGCGATCGGGTTGTTCGTGTTACCGCTGTCGGGATCGTGGCTGGTGGTGGCCACGGTGGTGATGGCCGCTGCCGTCGTGCTGACAGTGGTCACTGGCGTGGACTACGTCGCGTCGGCTGCGAGGGAAGTTCGTTGCACGACCCGTTGATCCATCAGCAGGTTGCCGGTGAGGGTTGCGGGTAGTGAGGTCGCGGGTGTGAGCTGAAGTTCGATGGCGGGGAACCAACACCAGCGCCGGCGGCGTTTACCTGATAAGCACTGCTGACCAGGCCTGGCCGGACGAAGGAGAGCACGATGCCGTCATTGTTGCGCGAAGTCATTGGCGGCGTGCTGCGTCGTGTCCGGATTTCGCAAGGCCGAACGCTGCGTGAAGTGTCCGATTCAGCGCGGGTGAGCCTGGGCTATCTGTCCGAGGTCGAACGCGGTCGCAAGGAGGCCTCCAGCGAACTGCTGAGCGCGATCTGCGACGCGCTGGAGGTCCCGCTGTCGGCAGTGCTTATCCATGCCGGCGAGCGGATGGCGTGCCACGAACGCGCGGTTCTCACCGAAGCCAGCGCCGCCAACATTGACGAAAGCACCAAGGTCGTCATTCCGCCGGTGGCGTCCTTGGCAGTGGCCTGAGCGTGGAAACCTTCGGCATATGCGCGACGAGGGTGTAGCGATCAGCGCGGAAACCGATAAATTGAGCGGCAGGGTAGGCGTAGCAGTCCATCGGGCAACTCGTCCGGCAGATAGGGAACGAAGGCGGAGCTAACTCATGGCCAATCCGTTCGTCAAAGCGTGGAAGTACCTCATGGCGCTGTTCAGCGCGAAGGTGGATGAATACGCCGATCCAAAGGTGCAGATTCAGCAGGCCATCGAGGAAGCACAGCGTCAGCATCAGGCGCTGACCCAGCAGGCGGCGCAAGTGATCGGTAACCAGCGGCAACTTGAGATGCGGCTTAACCGGCAGCTGGCAGACATCGAAAAGCTCCAGGTCAATGTGCGCCAGGCCCTGACACTGGCCGATCAGGCCACCGCCGCCGGAGACACCGCCAAAGCCACCGAGTACAACAACGCTGCCGAGGCGTTCGCGGCGCAGCTGGTGACCGCCGAGCAAAGCGTCGAAGACCTCAAGGCGTTGCACGACCAGGCGCTCAGCGCGGCCATTCAGGCCAAGAAGGCCGTCGAGCAAAACGCGATGGCATTACAGCAGAAGATCGCCGAACGCACCAAGCTGCTCAGTCAGCTCGAGCAGGCCAAGATGCAGGAGCAGGTCAGCGCATCGCTACGCTCGATGAGCGAGCTCGCCGCGCCCGGCACCGCCCCGACCCTCGACGAGGTGCGAGAGAAGATCGAACGTCGCTACGCCAACGCTATCGGCGCGGCCGAACTTGCGCAGAATTCAGTTCAGGGCCGCATGCTGGAGGTGGAACAGGCCAGCGTGCAGATGGCCGGTCACTCTCGGCTGGAGCAGATCCGCGCGTCGATGCGCGGTGAGGCGCTGCCGTCGGGCCGTGCTGCAGCTACCCCAGCCACTCCCGCGGCCGCTGAGACAACCGCGGATGCGACCCCTGAGAAGCCTCTCAGTCAGCAGTAGGCGGACGGTCGGATATGACGGTGAGGTTGGGTCGGCAGGCTATGGGCACCGGGCAGTGGCGCACACTACTGCAGCGTGGTCTGGACACCGCCAACGAGATCTCCGACCTGGTGGTACAGAAGATCAGCGCTGCAACCGATCCGCGGGCCCGGATGCTGCGCCGCCGGCGCCGCGCGCTGCGATGGGGCCTGATACTCAGCGCAGGGTGCGTGTTCTGGGGATTGGTGACAGCGCTGCTGGCCTCCTGGAGCACGCCGGTGTGGGTGCTGATGATCACCGGCCTGATCGCGGCGGGCGAGGCGATTCCGGCGACGCTCTGGCTGCTTCGCTACCGCTGGCTGCGGGCGGAGCCGCTGCCAGCGCAACGGCCCGCCAACGCCCGTCGGCTGCCCCCACCGGGTTCAGCGGCGCGGCCTGCGATGTTCGCGCTGGGCGCCTCCGAACGCGGGTTCTTCTCGCTGCTGGGCGTCATGGAGCGAGGGAACATGTTGCCCGCCGCCGAAATCCGTGACCTCACCGCCGCAGCCAATCGAACCACTGCGGCCATGGCGGCCACCGCCGCCGAGGTGGTGTCGATGGAGCGAGCGGTCACCTTCACTCCCCAGTCACGGTCATATCTGGTGCCCACCATCAACGCGTTCACCGCACAGTTAAGTGCTGGCGTGCGCCAATACAACGAAATGGTCACCGCCGCAGCACAATTGGTCTCGGCGGTGAACGGCGCAGCAACGTCGATCCCGCCTGGGTCGCAACAACGCCACCGTGACGAGCTGGCTGGCGCGACTGATCGTTTGGTCGGCTGGGCGCAGGCGTTCGACGAACTCGGTGGATTACCGAGGCCTTAGACGCGATTGCTCAGGTTCTTAACGGGCCGCTACATGACCCGCATCGTCGCCGGGCAGGTTCCGGTTAGATGTGGTGGCTTCGGTACGGGGACCCCCGGGTCGTGGGCCGTAGCGTTCGATATACCTGCGGTGGATGTCGGCGTCGCGCATGCGGGCGCGTTCGTCGACGAGGTCGGGGTCGAGGTTATGCACACGCAGCATGTGGCGGCGCCACACCTTGTTGAGCGCGTGCGAGAAATAAACGAACGGAATGAGAATCGGCAGGGTCATGCTCGCGTGTACGTAGAGCGTCGTCGGGATCAACCAGAACGGGGCAAGCACCAGCACGGCCGGAACGGCGACCCGGATCATCATTCGGGCGGTGGCGCCCTTGCCGGCCAGGTCGTTACGCACCCAGTCGCGCATCGAGTCGGGCAGCCGTCGCCCGTAGCAGTAACGGACGTACTCGAGCGCGTTCGGCCGGCGGCGCATCGTGTCCTTGCTCATCAGGTTCTCCGCGGGTACCCACGGTCGGTGTCGATCGGGTCCCGGAAGCGTGAGGCCCGCTGCATCGAATCTACGCCACCGGCTGGATCTGATTGCCCGGCTCCTCAGCGGGATGGTAGATGGCCCGCATCGTCGCCGGGCTGAAACGTTGCTTTCAGCGACGGCACCACCAACGCGGCCAGGCCACGTGCGGTCGCCTTGAGCATGTCGTAGAAGTCGAAGTAGTCACGCCACAGGCTGATTCGCCCGTTGTGAACTTCGAACACGCCGCAGACCCAGAACTGGAGCCGCAGCGGGCCGACGAGCAGCGCATCGGTGCGTTCGGTCAGCACCGCGGCGCCCTCGGCCGCGATACGGTGGATCTTTACCTCGAACCCGACGCGGCCTTGCATCCTGCGGAACAGCTTCATCGTTCGGCTGCGGCCGTAGATGGTGGGTAATCCGACGTTCTGGTAGACCAGGTCGTCGTCTAATGCCGCGCCTGCTGTTTCAAAGTCCTCGTCCTGCAGCGCGTTCAGGAAGTCCTCGACCGTCCGGATGTTATCCACGGAAGTCTCAGTCTGTTCGGTCATGGTTGTCAGCCTAGAGGCCCGGAGCTGTGGCAGGGTAGGGCAGTTGCTGGCGGGATAGTGAGTGGACGTGGGTGATACCGCGCGGAAGTTAGCAGTGCCGTTGGTGTGGCGGGCACACACCAAACCTAAATGTCGGTGGTGGCTGCCAGGATGTGGGCATGGTTGAGCGTGTGCGGTTGCGGCGGATCGCTGACACCCGCTGCCGCGGCCAACACCGCTCGGGCCGCACAGAACTCACTCCTGCTCACTCCTGAGGAACGGTAAGGTCAAATGCGCGTCGCCGTGGTCGCCGGGCCCGATCCCGGGCACTCGTTTCCCGCGATCGCCTTGTGCCAACGCTTCATGGCAGCGGACGATACGGCCATCCTGCTCACCGGCGCGAATTGGTTTGACGCCGCCCGCGTCGCCGGTGTCCAGGCCGTCGAGCTAGACGGGCTCGAGCCCACCGACGAGGACCGCGACGCCGGGGCCCGGATCCACCAGCGCGCGGCGCGGATGGCCGTGCTCAACGTTCCGCAGCTCCGGGCGCTCGTGCCCGATCTGGTGGTGTCCGACGTCATCACCGCGGGCGGGGGCATGGCCGCCGAGCTGCTGGGGATCCCGTGGATCGAGCTCAACCCGCATCCGCTGTATTTGCCGTCGAAACGGCTACCGCCGCTGGGCAGCGGGCTGGCGCCGGGCAGCGGTGTTGTGGGCCGGCTGCGCGATGCCGTGATGCGGGCGCTGACGGCGCGGTCCTGGCGTCAAGGTTTGCGCCAGCGGGCGGCGGTCCGGGCCGAAATCGGCCTGCCGGTCCGCGACCCTGGGCCGTTGCGGCGGCTGATCGCCACGCTGCCCGCCTTGGAGGTTCCGCGTCCGGACTGGCCGGCCGAGGCCGTCGTCGTCGGCCCGCTGCATTTCGAGCCGACCGACCAGCTGCTGGCGATCCCGCCTGGCTCCGGGCCGGTAATAGTGGTCGCGCCGTCCACGGCGGCCAGCGGGGCCACCGGGCTGGCGGAAGTCGCACTGCAGTGCCTGACCCCGGGAAAAACATTGCCCCCGGGATCGCGACTGGTGGTGTCACGTCTGGGGGGAGCGGAGCTGACGGTGCCGCCCTGGGCGGTGGCCGGGCTGGGCCGCCAAGACGAACTGCTGACACATGCCGACCTGGTCATCTGCGGCGGCGGGCACGGGATGGTGGCCAAGGCGCTGTTGGCCGGTGTGCCGATGGTGGTGGTTCCCGGCGGCGGGGATCAGTGGGAGATCGCCAATCGGGTGGTACGCCAGGGCAGCGGGCAGTTGATTCGGCCCCTGACCGCCGACGCGCTGGTCGCCGCGGTCGGTGAGGCGCTGTCGTCGCCGCGCTACCGCGAGGCCGCCCGACGGGCCGCCGCCAGCGTCGTCGAGGTCGCCGATCCGGTACGGGTGTGCCGCGAAGCGCTTGCACCCGCTGGGTAGGTTGGCTGGTGTGCGGCTGACGGAGTTCCACGAGCTGGTCACGCTGCGGTTTGGTGCTGCTTACGGTGCATCGGTGCTGGTCGATCATGTGCTGACCGGTTTCGACGGGCGTACCGCCGCGCAGGCGATCGAGGACGGTGTGGACCCCCGCGACGTGTGGCGGGCGCTGTGCGTCGACTTCGACGTCCCCCGCGATCAGTAGTGACGGTCTCGAGTCTGCGTCCAGGGCGCTGGCTGGCTGGAAGATCCCGCCCTCACCACACTCTCGACGCCTTGGACGCAGACTCGGCGCGCCTACTTGCTCTCGAACACACGTTCGCTACTGTGGTGAACGTTCGGAGATGTCGACTTGTCGGTGGCCTTCTCTAGTGTCACGGCCAACCGACCGATACCGGTCAACCGAACACCAACCACAGGAGAAGACATGACGCAAGCCCCCGACCGTGAGAAGGCTCTCGAACTGGCGATGGCCCAGATCGAGAAGAGTTACGGCAAAGGTTCGGTAATGCGCCTCGGCGACGAGGTGCGTCAGCCGATCTCGGTCATTCCAACCGGGTCCATCGCACTGGACGTGGCGCTGGGCATCGGCGGCCTGCCACGCGGCCGAATCGTGGAGATCTACGGCCCGGAGTCCTCGGGCAAGACCACCGTCGCACTGCACGCGGTGGCCAACGCCCAAGCCGCAGGCGGCATCGCGGCGTTCATCGACGCCGAGCACGCCCTGGACCCCGAGTACGCCAAAAAGCTCGGCGTCGACACCGATTCGCTGCTGGTCAGCCAGCCCGACACCGGTGAACAGGCACTCGAGATCGCCGACATGCTGGTGCGCTCCGGCGCGTTGGACATCCTGGTCATCGACTCGGTGGCGGCGCTGGTGCCGCGGGCGGAGATCGAGGGCGAGATGGGCGACAGCCACGTCGGTCTGCAGGCCCGGCTGATGAGCCAGGCAATGCGGAAAATGGCTGGCGCACTGAACAATTCGGGAACGACGGCGGTCTTCATCAACCAGCTGCGGGAGAAGGTCGGGGTGTTATTCGGGTGCATGAACTACACCACCCGGGTGACGCTGGCCGACGGCAGCACCGAGAAGATCGGCAAGATCGTCAACAACAAGATGGACGTTGAGGTGCTGTCCTACGACCCCGTCGCCGACCAGCTCGTACCGCGTAAGGTAGTGAATTGGTTCAACAACGGGCCGGCCGAGCAGTTTTTGCAGTTCACCGTCGAGAAGTCCGGCGGCAACGGCAAGTCACAATTCGCCGCGACACCCAACCACCTCATCCGCACACCGGGCGGTTGGACCGAGGCCGGTGATCTCATTGCCGGTGACCGCGTGCTGGCCGCCGAACCGCATCGGCTCAGTGATCAGCAATTCCAGGTTGTGCTGGGATCGCTAATGGGTGACGGGAACCTCTCGCCTAATCGGCGCGGCCGCAACGGTGTCCGCTTCCGGTTAGGACACGGTGCTAAGCAGGTGGAGTACCTGCGGTGGAAGACCGCGTTGATGGGCAACATCAAGCACTCGGTGCGGGAGAATGCCAAGGGCGCACGCTTTGTCGACTTCACACCGTTGCCCGAGCTGGCCGAGCTCCAGCGCGCGGTGTATCTGGGGGACGGCAAGAAGTTCTTCTCTGAGGAGTACCTCAAGGCGCTGACGCCTTTGGCCCTGGCCATCTGGTACATGGACGACGGATCGTTCTCCGTGCGTTCCAAGGGGTTGCAAGAACGCACCGTGGGTGGTAGCGGACGGATCGAAATCTATGTCGAGGCCATGACCGAAGGCACGCGGGTGCGGTTGCGTGACTATCTGCGCGACACCCACGGATTGGATGTGTGCCTGCGGCAAGCCGGTTCGCTTGGCAGAGCGGTGCTGGTGTTCTCCACAGCATCGACGGCGAAGTTCCAGGGCCTGGTGGCCCCCTACATGGCGCCGTCCATGGAACACAAGCTGCTGCCACGATTCCGCGGTCAAAGCACCGTGACACCGCAGTTCGTCGAACCCAGCCAACGGCTGGTCCCGGACCGGGTGCTGGATGTGCACGTCAAGCCACACACCCGGTCGATGAACCGTTTCGATATCGAGGTGGAAGGCAACCACAACTACTTCGTCGACGGGGTGATGGTGCACAACTCTCCCGAAACGACAACGGGCGGAAAGGCTTTGAAGTTCTATGCTTCAGTTCGCCTGGACGTCAGGAGAATCGAGACCCTCAAGGACGGCACTGACGCGGTGGGCAATCGCACCCGGGTCAAGGTTGTCAAGAACAAGGTGGCGCCACCGTTCAAGCAGGCCGAGTTCGACATCCTCTACGGCAAAGGCATCAGCAGGGAGGGCTCGCTGATCGACATGGGAGTGGATCAGGGCTTCATCCGCAAGTCCGGTGCCTGGTTCACCTACGAGGGCGAGCAGCTCGGCCAGGGCAAGGAGAATGCCCGCAACTTCCTGCTGGAGAACGCCGACGTGGCCAACGAGATCGAGAAGAAGATCAAGGAAAAGCTCGGCATTGGCGCGGTGGTGACCGATGACGACGTCTTGCCCGCCCCCGTCGATTTCTGAGCCGTCTCGCGAGGAGCAGGCGCGGGCGTTGTGCCTGCGTCTGCTCACCACGCGGTCACGAACCAGGGCGGAGTTGTCCGGCCAGCTGGCGAGACGCGGATACCCCGACGACATCAGGGACCGGGTACTGGACCGGCTGGCTGCCGTCGGCCTGGTGGACGACACCGACTTCGCCGAACAGTGGGTGCGTTCCCGGCGGGCGAACGCGGAAAAGAGCAAGCGCGCGTTGGCCGCTGAACTGCACACCAAGGGCGTCGACAACGACGTCATCACCGCGGTGCTGGACGGTATCAAACCCGCTGCCGAGCGGGACCGGGCCGAGCAGCTGGTACGGGCCAGGCTGAGGCGGGAGACGTTGGACGACGACGGTGCGCGGGTGAGCCGCAGACTGGTGGCGATGCTGGCGCGCCGTGGGTACAGCCCGACCATGGCCTACGACGTGGTCAGCATCGAGCTAGCTGCCGAACGGGAGCGCCGACGGGTCTAGCCGACGGGTCTAGACCTGGGGTCGGCGTGAAGGCGGCAAGCC
>DASPOT010000185.1:0-59132 GCA_035625875.1 Mycobacterium sp.
CCATTCACGGCGATCGGCGCGACACGCCGACAAGAAAATCCGCCGCCATCATCGACCCCTGCTAACCACGCGTCGAAAACACTGTCCTCAACACGTAACCACAGGTCAGAGCCACGCCTAAGTCATCAGCTCCAGATAACCTCGGGTAGGTGCGCCAGGGGCCCGTCGAGCAGGTCGGCGAAGACCTGTTCGATGATGGCGTGGCCGCGGTGCTGGGATTCGGCCTGGGACAGTTGAAACGGGCTGTCGGTGAACACCGCGTGATAGCGGTAGGCGGTAAACAGCTCGCCCTGGTCGTGGCCTGCCGGGTTGCGTTCGCGCACCCGGCGCACGATCAACCGGTCCTCGGTGCGGTGCACCGGGGTGGACGCGAACGCGGTGTAGGGGATTTCGGCGATCTCGGCATCGGAGATCCAGTCGCCGCTGTCCTCGTCGTAGACGGCATTCGGGTACTTGATGGCGATCCAGGCGCCCTCGTCGATGCCTGCGATGGCCCGGCGGAAGGGTGGCGTCATGCGGGCGGTGACCGAAAAGTGCGCCCCGTTGCGCCGGCAAGCCGAGATGAATGCCCCGGTGTAGAAGGCGGAGTCGGCGCGCACCACAATCAGGCCCGTGACCCTGGCGGCGCGGGAGGTGTTGATCGCCTCGGCCACCAGCGAGGCCGCGCCGCGCAGCCGCGTGGTGGTGATCACCGGTGCGGCGATTGGGGTGGCGATGGTGGCGGCCAGCGCATTGAGCCCGCGCACGGTCAGCGACTTGGCCGCGATCTTGGTGTGCCCGAACGCCGCGCCCTGCTTGCCCGGCCCGAACACCCGCTTCTGCAGCGAATCCACGTCGATGAACGCCAGCGCGTCCGCACCGGGCAGAAGCGGTGTGCGCGTCGCCAGCTCGGCCAATACCCGCCGGTGCACCGCCGCCAGCTGGCGCACGTTGCCATGGGTGAACGCGCGCAGAAAAGACCCCAGCGTGGAGGGAGCGCGGATCCCGCTGAAGGTGGCTGGGATGGCGCCATGGCGCAACAAGTCCATGCCGTCAATCTCATCAGCACCGGCGATCATCCCGGCGATCAGCGAGCCGACCTTCACACCAGCGTTGGCGCCCGCCGCAGCGGCCACCCGAACATGGTGGCAGGCAAGCTCTTCGAGCCCAACCAGCCCGGCCAACCGCATCGCCGGCACCAGCCCGGCATGAGACACAAGATTCGGGTCGTCAAACGTGGCATGAGTTGGCGCGGCGGCATGCGACAATTGCACGCGAGAGGTGCCCTTCCTTCCGGGAAATAAGAGCGTCAGCAAATTCTGATTTTCCCAGGTCAAAGGGCACTTCTGCTTTTACGACACACTCGTGGCAGCCATTTCGTTCGCTCTCCACGCCAGCGCGAAAAGTTTCGATCACTTCACTTTCGGTGGGGTTCACGAAAGCGATGAGCTCCTGCCCGCTATCAAGCAGGCCGTAGCCGTGTTCTCTAATGCGGGCGTTTGTTGTTGTCGACTCCGCTGGCCGCATAGGGAAGTCGCAGGTCAGTGGGTTGAAAGCGTTGGCAATGGAGGACCGTTATCGGAATTTCTGCGGACGGACGGCGGACGCTTGCCTTCTGAGTGGCGCGCCATCAGCGAGAGCGCACGTTGGCTGTGTGAGCAGCTGGGACTCGGCCCTGGGTCGGTACGGGGCGAGGCCACGTGATCGGTGAGACCGGCACGCTCGGATGCCCCGGGTCTTCGTAGGCATGGCCAAATCCTTTCGGATTGGAAGAACCCGGCCGGGTCGGAATCAGAGCCAGCCTGTGCGGGCGGCAGCAACCGGCTCGGCGGGGGCCGGGGCCAATTCCCCGTCCCGCACGCCGTCGAGCATCCGTTTCACTACGGCGACAATCTCCGGGGCTGCCGCGGCGAGTCCGGTCTTATCGGCTTCGGTGACCTCATCGGTATCGACGCCTGCCCGGGCCAGCACGGCGGCTGGGTCGGCCAGCTGATCGGCCAGCCAGGACAGCGGGTCGGCTGACAGCTCGGCGACGAAGTGCCGGGGTCCGGGTTCCCAACCGTCGAAACGGGGGTGGTGATGGGCCCGGTCCAGCGTCCCGGGCGGGCTCTCTGTGGACCCGAAAATGTCCACCCGCCACACCGGGCGGGTGAAGGCGATCGGGACGCCGGCGTAGATCGACCCCTGGGGCTCGGCCCGGTCGACGAGGCGGAGTTCCAGTCTGACTCCCCGTTCCGGGGTTTCCTGACCGGCGAGCGGGACCGGGTCGATGAAATACATGTCCCCGACGACTACACCCAGGGCTTCGAATCCGAACGCTGCGAGCAATCGCGTACCTTCCTTGTGCCTCCTTGAGCGTAGACCCACGCGGAGGGCGTCTGGAACCGGTTGCCAGCTACGACGCCGCTCCACGAAAGCGCGGTAACGACGCCTTCAAAGCGCGCCCGAAGGGATCCGAACCCCTAACCTTCTGATCCGTAGGCTGGCGGCGCGGCACACCGCGCGCAGCCGACCGCCGGCCACGCACGCCAGCCCCATCGGCCCCGCCCTGTACGGCCCGTACAGCCGCGATGACGGCCGGGTAGCGTGGTGGGGGGTGGGGGGGTCTTGTCGCGACACTGAGAGCGTGGACGTCAGGGTCCTACTTGACGAGCTCGCCGCCGGCGCACCACCGCCGCTCCTAGTGCACGATGCCGGGCAGATCCGCAGTTGTTCGACGCCACCTTTGGCCGTCGCGCCGATGAGGCGAAGCGGTTGTGTGTCGAAGAATGTCCGGTGTACGCCCGCTGTAAGGCCTGGCTCCACAGCATCGACGACCCCGCGCTCAGGCCGCCAGGAATCATCGCGGGTGAAGTGATACGCCTGCCTCGCATCGGACGCGTCGCCGATCCATTCATGCGCGAGGCGCTGCGCGAGTTATCCGAACTGGCACGCGTCAGCCATCGCCACAGACTCCAAGCGATCAACAACAAATCCATGCGATCGGCGGGTGAGCGATGAGCTGGACCGAGCACCCAACGCCGTCGAGCCAGGCCACCGCCGGTCGACGTTGGCACGCGGTGCGCAAGCGAGTTCTTCGCCGCGATGACGGCATGTGCCAGGTCCGCACGCGGCTGCACCGTGGTCGCCACCCAGGTGCACCACGTCCATGCGATCGCCCGCGGCGGCGATCCGTACGACGTGAACAACTGCGTCAGCGTGTGGGGCTACTGCCACAACATCCTCAGCTCGATGGAAAGCAGGCGCCGGCGCGATCCCCGTCGGCCACCACCGGTGCATCCCGCCGACACCCTTCAGAGGGGCTGGGCGGGCCTGCCGCCGAGGAGCCCCTGACGTGCAGAAAGACCCTGGGAGGGAATCCCTCCGACCTCATGGGGCCCCCGGCCGGACATAGCCCGGCTGGCCGTCCGCCCTCGGGGACCCAGGCTCGTAAACCGCGCGGGGGAGGGCGCCGCTGTCGCCGCACTTGATCGACCGCAATCGTCGGCTTGGGTTTCGAGACGCCGCCGCTCAGTAGCCGCTGAGTATCAGCAGTAACTGCGGAGCGCCCCGACTCCTTGGCCAAGTCCCGGTCACACCCCCATCAGTCACGGATCTGTGCGGCCACGTAGTCGAGCACCACCACAGCCACGCACCGTACTCGCTACCACACCCGCTGGCGTAACTTTTCGTTCCGTTGTTCCCCGACGGCCTGTACGAGCGCATCGCCAGCGAAGGCGAACACGAACACAGCCAGCCCGACGGCCTGCACATCGCCCGCCGCGGTAGCGGCCGCGACGCCGCCCGACTGGTACGCGCCATCATCGCCAACCACAACGAGCAGGCCCGCACCGCCCACGACATCGCCGCTAACGCCGATCGCGAACAGTTGCCCGATCGGGTGCGCAGCCTGCTCATCGACCGCCGTGCCCGCGCCATGCACGCGCGCCGGGCCGCCTACCAGGACTGGCAAAACCAGACCCGCGAGCTGCTCGCCGAACGGGAGCACTGGATCGACCAGCACCTCAGCCGCAGTCGCGACCAGGGGCTCGACTACGGCATCGAACTCTAGCCCAGCTAGTATGCTGGGCATGCGGGTGGCGATGATGACTCGGGAGTATCCGCCAGAGGTCTATGGCGGAGCCGGGGTGCACGTCACCGAGCTGGTCGCACAACTGCGCGGCCGGTGTGAGGTCGACGTGCACTGCGTAGGCGCGCCCCGCCCGGGCGCGTCCGTCCATCAGCCAGACCCGCGGCTGCGGGGTGCGAATCCGGCGCTGTCGACAGTGTTGTCCCACCTGGTGATGGCCAATGCCGCCACCGCAGCCAGCGTCGTGCATTCGCACACCTGGTACACCGGTCTGGCCGGGCACCTGGCCGCGTTGCTCTACGACATCCCCCACGTGGTAACCGTGCATTCGCTTGAGCCGCTGCGGCCGTGGAAAGCCGAGCAGCTCGGTGGCGGCTACCGAATCTCGTCATGGGTGGAGCACACCGCGGTTATGGCCGCGGACGCCGTCATCGCCGTCAGCTCAGGCATGCGCGAGGACGTGCTGCGGGTCTACCCCGCACTGGATCCCCGCCGGGTGCACGTCGTCAGGAACGGGATCGACACCGACGTGTGGTACCCGGCCGAACCCGAGCCTGGTGAGCCGGTGCTGGCTGAACTCGGGGTCGATCCGGGCCGGCCCATCGCGGCGTTTGTTGGGCGGATTACCCGGCAGAAGGGCGTCGCCCACCTGTTAGCGGCCGCGCACCGATTCAACCCCGACGTGCAGTTGGTGTTGTGTGCCGGAGCTCCCGACACCCCCGAGGTTGCCGCTGAAGTGACTGCCGCGGTAGCCGAACTGGCCCGCGAGCGCACCGGCGTGTTCTGGGTCCGGGAAATGCTGCCTATAGGTAGGCTACGCGAAATATATTCGGCAGCAACGGTTTTCATATGCCCTTCGGTGTATGAGCCGTTGGGTATCGTCAACCTGGAGGCGATGGCCTGCGCGACCGCGGTGGTGGCCTCTGATGTCGGCGGGATACCGGAGGTGGTCACCGACGGGGTCACTGGTTCGCTGGTGCACTACGACGCCGACGACCCGGCCGGATACCAGGCCGGGCTGGCCGACGCGGTCAATGCCCTGGTCGCCGACCCCAAAAAGGCGGAGCGCTACGGCCGTGCCGGACGCCGACGTTGCATCGAGGAATTCTCCTGGGCACACATCGCCGAGCAGACGCTGGACATCTACCGGGAGGTGTGCACGTAGCGTCAACCGGGCTCGCCGGGGTGGCTACGTATTGTCATCGCGACCGCTGCCCTGTCTCGTTTGTAGGGATTCAGGAGTGATCAGATCCTGGGCCTCAAGCGCCTCATCGATTGCGGTGTGGGCGTACCACACATCCAGTTCCCGCGTCGCCGCGAACCTGCTCATCCACTCCCGGTACGCCCTCGCGCACGTGCGCACCACCGAGCGGCGGGCCCGGCCAAAGTCATGGCGTTCTTGTACGGACATATACATGCGGCGCTCACCCTCCCAGCGCGCCTCCAACCGGCCGATCCGAAAGCCTCATAATCGGCAGTAAAGGAGCGGTCGTTGTTGTTGATTGTTTTTTCGAGGTGGCAAGCGCCGGCGATAGCTTGATGCCAACCCGATATTAGCCAACCAGCAGCGGGGCGCGGGCCGCCAGCGCGATCAGATGGGCGCGGGCCACCGCGGCGAGCTGGTTGGCATGCCCGAAGCTGAACTCGCGCAGGAAAATCCCCACTGTCGAGGGCGCATACACCTCGTCGAACACCCGGGGTGTGCCGCCGGCGCGCAGCACATCGGCATCGTCGATGCAATCCGCGCCGCACATCATGCCGGCGATGATCGAGGTCAGCTTGCCGGCCGGGTTGACCGCCCCGGACTTCACCCGCGTGGACGGCAGGTCCACATGCTCGCCGATCAGTTCCGAAAAACCGGCCTGCTCGGCCAGTTCCAGCACCGGCACCAACCCGGCCGCAGACAACAGATTCTGCTCGTCGAACACCGCCGACCCAACTGTGAACGTATAGGATGAGTGCACCGGAAATGCCTTCTCGAACTTGAGACCAACACGACCGAGACACTCGCATTGTCCCAACTCAGAAGGCATTTTCGCTGTTCACACGCCGATCAGACCACCGGCCCATCCACGGATCCAGGATTAGTCAATCCCGGAACGCGACGAAAAATCCCCTCCGGGAACGTGAAATAGGCAGCGCCCCAACGCGATAGTCGGAGCTCGCCGCGGAGTCAGTAGGCGCCGGGGACGAGTTTTTCGACCTTCTTCGCAGCGCTGCGCATGCCAAACCCGGAAACGATCTCCATCACACCGAGAATGATCAACCAGATGCCCACCACCAGAGCCAACGTGACGATCGAGTCGAACGGATAGGCAAGCACCACAATCCCGGCGATCATGCTGATGACTCCAAAGAAAATCGTCCAACCACGACCGGGAAACCGCGAATCGTTGATCGCCGCTGCCACCGCAGACACACCGCGGAAGATGAATCCGACCGCAATCCAGATGGCGAGTAAAAGAATTGCGTACCCCTCACCAAAGTGTCGAAACGCCAGCACCCCGAGAATGACCGACGCCACGCCGCTAATAAAGTTCAAAAATCTGATGCCGCCCGAGACGGGCAGGCTGAATGCGAGGAACACCAGCGCGACCCCGGACACCACTAGGTACACCCCGAACAAAACGGCAGCCACAATGATCGAAGGACCTGGCCACACTAGGATTACGACACCGAGGATCACGGCCGTAAGGCCGAAGAGGATCATCGACGTCCACAGCCGTTGCACCAGGCTTTGAGCAGGATGGGTAGTCATGCCAAAACTGTTTCACACCCGAACACTTGCCGGGTGAGGTTTCGCAAAGGCGGTTCAAGACCCTGTAGGCCCCCGGCGGGGCGAGCAGACAACACATTGATGAGGAACTGCCAGGCTCCTGATTAAGTCATGTCCGCCCTGCCGGGCCGGTCCGGCGCCAGCCGGACACCGGTGGGACAGATCAACTCAAAGACAGCCCAACAGGGCGTCAGTAACAACGAGAGTTCACCACCGGCAGCCGACTGGCAAAACCATCATCAAATAAACGCGCCGCTGGAGCTGTGATCGACGCAGTCGAATCCACCTTCGACAACCACTATGACCAAGCACCAGCCGCGTAGCTGGCACCCCTGCAGTTAAGGGACTCGGGACGCTGCATTGACGGCCAATCGCATCTTTACCTCCATAACCTCGTCCTCGGGGATCTGTCGGTACTGCGTTGTGCGGCGGACCAATTCGCCTAGGACGCCAGTCGTGTCAGGTACCCACCAGCCGCCGTGGATGTGATACCTGTACGCTTCCGCAGTTGTGTCCTCGCGGGGATCACGATCGAACTTCAGCAGGTCGCCGTCGCTGCCGACAGATGGGCCCCCTCGCACGAAGAAGCGCAGGTTCACAAACAGGGTGCCGAGAATGACGCTCACGATGTTGATCACGCTGCCGCGCATAGCGGTCGCGCTGAGGACGGCGCCGAGCGCGGCGGCGAGGTTGTGGCTGCCGTTGAAGGCCATGGCCGTGCTGGCGGAGCCCAAGACGACGGCGAGGTTGCTGTTGCCGTCGAAGGCGTCGGCAACGCTGAGGTTGCCCAAGACGATGCCGATGTCGTGGCCGGTGCTGGCGCCGTGTTAGTCGCTGGTGGTGGCGAGCACGCGACGATGTCACGACGTTGTCACATTGATGACGTTCAGGCGGAGGCGTTGGGCACTGAGAGTACTGCTCAACTCTTGACAACCGCGCGCTTCTTGGCCGTCCATCTTGTCTTGAGCGAGGGTGATACCAGCAGGCATGCGACCTTTATACGGCCGCGCTCGCCGACTGCGATCCTGCGTGGCCGGAATACAGCAACATTTTAAACAACCGAGGGGCCACCTTCCTAATGTTGGGTCAATCGCAAGCCGCGATCGCGGACTTTACTGCGGTCATCGGTGCGACCACCACGTCGGATGAGGCTCGCGCTGCGGCTCTCAACAACCGCGCCGACGAGCTTTTCAAGGCCGATGACGTGGCTGGCGCAATCGCCGACCGATCGGCAGTGCTAGAGCTTGCCGACACGACGTACAACCGGCGGTACATCGCGTTGATACGTCGCGCAATCGCGCTGCGTCGACTGGGCGACGAAGCCGGTGCTTACAACGACATCGAAACGATCCTGGCGACCGACGACATCGCTGTCGAACAGAAGATGGCTGCCAGACTCCAGCGTGCCGAGTGGCTTCTCGAAGCCGGCGAGGTGGCGAAGGCTCAACCTGACCTCGACGCCATCATTGCGTCCCGTCGGAACTTTGACTCCGTCTACGAAAAGGCGCGGCAACTTTCGGGCCGGACCAACCAGACTCCCCCGGGACCGCCGCCGCAGACTGACCGCGGCGACCACAGATAGGAAATTGAAGCGCCTGCGGCGCTGCTGAAAAGGGTTGGGCCTTAGGGCCAGGCCCCTGCATCAAATCGGGCAGGTGGTGGTGGGAGGTCCCCGATAGTCGCTCCACCTGGTTGTAGAGCCAGGTTGTTTTCGATAACCAGTATCAGTTGATTTCGCAGGCCACCGGGTGATGGGTGTGCCTGCACTGGGCAGCGTACTCGGTGGGAGTCAGGTAGCGCAGGGCGGAATGGCGATGCCGCAGATTGTGCTCGTGCTTGTAGTCGCCGATCACGACGCGGGCTTCGAGCACACTGGTCCAGTGGTTGCGGTTGAGGCACTCCCGTCTCATTCGGCTGTTGAACGACTCGATGTAGCCGTTATTCCACGGCGTGCCCGGTGGGATATAGGTGAGCCCGACTTTGCCGTGGCAGAACCTTTGCAGCGCTTGCGATATCATCTCAGGACCATTGTCTAGGCGCAGCACCTTCGGTGGCCCACCCGTCGCGGCGAATGCCTTCTCCAGCTGTGTGATGAGCCGCTCTCTGGTGATCGACCGCTCGACCATGTTCAGCAACGACTCGCGGGTGTGCTCGTCGACCATCGACGCGATCTTGATCGCCATACCGTCGATCGTGGAGTCGAACTGGAAATCCAACGCCCACATCCAGACCCGTACAGCTCCAAAAAAGCTGTCTGTGCCGGGAGAGCGATGGCGGCGGTGGGGGGGTTTCCCCCCGGCCCGGTCCCAGCCACCTTCGCAAGACTTCGGCTGAACGCCGTCCGATGGTCACCGTCACTTCTCACCAGATGACGATGCGCCTCGGGATCGCTAGGGGCTTGGGCGCTGGCGGCTTGGCCTTCACGCCAGGCCGGGGCGGCGCTGGCAGCTCGACGTGATGGGCCTTGGCCCGGTGGCCTTCGCACCGGCACGGAGTTCCCCGTTCTGCGAGCGATCTGCGTTGGTGACGTGGATCGGGGCACGGCGGGCCGACGCCCGAGAGCTGGCCGGATCATTCGAAGGGCGAGTCGGCCGCGAGGGCTATGCAGCGGCTGCCTGCTCGTGAGTGCGACACCCCCACTCCCCCCTCTCCGACGACTCGAATGTCAACGGCACGTGAAAACTGACCCCCTAGCGCCATCTGAAAATTGACCCCCTGGACCCCTTCGTGGTTATTCTTCGGTTGTTGCGGCTGGTGGGACGCGGCCGAGGTCGCGGTCTTTGAGCCGGTAGCTGTCGCCTTTGAGGGTGATGACTTCGGCGTGGTGGACGAGGCGATCTATCATGGCGGCGGCCACGACGTCGTCGCCGCCGAAGACCTCGCCCCAGCGGCCGAAGGCCTTATTGGAGGTGACGATCAAGCTGGCTCGCTCGTAGCGGGAGGACACCAGTTGGAAAAAAAGGTTGGCGGCCTCGGGCTCGAACGGGATGTAGCCGACTTCATCAACCACCAGGAGCGGGTAGCGGCCCAGTCGGGTGAGCTCTTGGTGGATGCGTCCGGCGTGGTGGGCCTCGGCGAGCCGGGCCACCCATTCGGCGGCGGTGGCAAACAACACTCGGTGGCCGGCCTGGCAGGCGCGTATGGCTAGGCCTACCGCCAGATGTGTCTTGCCGGTGCCCGGTGGGCCCAAAAACACGATGTTGTCGCGGGCGGTGACGAAATCCAGGGTGCCCAGATGAGCGATGGTGTCGCGTTTGAGTCCCCGTGCATGCTCGAAGTCGAACTCCTCCAACGATTTCCGTGCTGAGAACTTAGCGGCGCGGATGCGGCCTTCACCGCCGTGAGACTCACGGGCAGAGACCTCGCGTTGCAGGCAGGCCACCAGGTATTCCTCATGGCTCCAGTTCTCGGCGCGAGCCCGCTCGGCTAGCCGGGGCACCGACTCACGCAGTGTGGGCGCTTTCAACACCCTTGTCAGGTAAGCGATCTCAGCGGCCACATCGCGGCGCTGAGCAGCTTTGGTGGCGGGCATCAGGCCACCCCGCCATCAAGGTCGACGCCCAGCGCGGCATCGTAGTCGGCAAGCGAGCGGACCTGCACCTGCGGCTCCGATATCGGCGCGGCTACGCTGAAGTGTTTGCGCCGCAACAGCTTGGCTGCTTCCACATGAGCGGGGTCGGAGATCGTTTGATGAGCGGCCCAAATTCGTTCGTGATCGGCCAGCAGCTCGCCATCGCCAAACACCTGCACCCGGTCCAAATCGGCGCGCACCAAAACCCGGCGCCCGATCCCGGCCGGATGCACCGAGTAGTCGTTGGAATCCAAGCGCACGTAGTGATCCCGCGGCAGCCGCAGCGAGGCGCACCACCCGGTGGCCGGGGCCACCGGCGGCAACGAAAGCATCGCGGCCCGATCCGCGCCGATGCGATCTGTAGGCGCACAGCCCAGCACCCGGCGGGTACGGGTGTTCACCAGCGCCAGCCAGTCGGCCAGCTGGGCGTTGAAATCGTCCGGCGAGGCAAAGCGCCGACCCGGCAGAAAAGAGCGCTCCAGGTAGTCGTGGGCCCGCTCAATGAGCCCCTTGGACGACGTCGTCGACTACACCTGATTCCGATGATCGCTTCCAGATAGTGCGTGTGACGCATCGGTTTCATCCGTTGTTTGGTCGTGAGTTCGAGTTCGTGGAGCATCGGCAGAACTGGGGTGAGGACCGGGTCCACATGCGCGACGCGCACGGGCGGTTATTCTCGCTTCCTGCTGGCTGGACCGATGCCGCCGCGGTGGATCCGTTCGTGGTGATCGCAGCCGGGCGGTGTCCATTTACTGTGGACGGGTTGCTCGCGGTCGCGGACCTGGTCAAGGGCTTGCGGGCTGGGCGGGCTGTTAAGACGATTACGCCGTAAATGTTAAGTGGATTACGCCGCAATGTGCTCCGCGATGAGCGGAGGATTACTCCAGGTCTGGTCCTAATGCTGTGCAATTGCTGGATTCCTTGTTCGCAGCTGACGTGTCGTGCGCAGCCTATCGAGCTGATGCGGCATAATTCGTCTAACATATTGACCGATCGGAGGGTGTGGTGGCGCGACGACGCGAGATCGAAGACCCCAAGTTGACGGCGCTGCGGCAGGCGCGGTGTTTGAATCCACACCCTGAGGCGGTGACCGATGAGGTGTTCGCCTCCCAGGAGTTCTTCGACGCCCGCGACGCGGTGCAGGTCAAATACGAGATGGTGCGACGTGTTCGAGTCGACCGCGTGTCGGTGTCAGCGGCCTCAGAGGCGTTCGGGTATTCGCGCCCATCGTTTTACCAAGCGGCCGCCGCGCTCGATGAGCAGGGCCTCGACGGGCTGACCGCGAGCAAGCCGGGCCCGCGTGGCGGACACAAGATCACCGCGGAGGTCAGCGCATTCGCCGAAGAGCAGCTGGCCGCCGACCCGGCACTGCGGCCAGCAGACCTGGTCGACACGATCGCCCAACGGTTCGGCGTGCGGGTGCACCCCCGCTCGATCGAGCGGGCGTTGACCCGCTACCGAGACCAGCAGTCCAAAAGTCACTGACTCCTCCGGTGAGCAGGCGACGGTGAACGAGCGCGGTGATCGCGGTAGCGGGCTCGACGCCCGCTACGAAGCGCTTCGCCACGCCGCGCTGCACGCCCGTGCGGAGGCGTTTCCGCTCGGCTTCGCCGTGCTCACCCGCCGGGGCGTGACTGGGTGGCGACGCGCCCTGACGGAGGTGGCCGCCAACCAAGCCACACCCGTGATGCCCGCCTCGCCGGCGCCGGCATCGGCGAGTTTGCCGGTGGCGGTCAGCGCCGAGCTGGTCGACGCGCTGGCCGCGGTCGCCCTCACGGGCACCCAGCCCGACCGCGATTCTGTTATCCATCATCGAGACCTGTTGCACCACAGCTCTGCTCGCCGTGAAAGGAGCCCATACCGGTGTTCACCGACACCGCCGCATCCAAGGTGACCGCGGCGCATCTGGCCAAGCCAGCGCTGCTATATGTGCGCCAATCCACCCTCAAACAAGTCATCCACCACACCGAGTCCGCGCACCGCCAATACGATCTGCGCTCCCGGGCGATCGCGCTGGGCTGGGCCGACGAGCAGATCACCGTGATCGACATCGACCAGGGCCAGTCCGGGGCCAGCGCCGCCGACCGGGAAGGCTTTCAGCACCTAGTCGCCGAGGTGTCGCTGGGCCGCGCCGGGATCGTGCTCGGTTTGGAATGCTCGCGGCTGGCCCGTAACTCCGCCGACTGGCATCAGCTGCTCGAACTGTGCGGCGTTACCGCCACCTTGATCTGCGACGAAGATGGCCTGTATGACCCGCGCCAGTTCAACGACCGACTCCTGCTGGGCATGAAGGGCCAAATGAGCGAGGCCGAACTGCACTTCATCAAGGCCCGCCTGCGCGGCGGGGTGCTCTCAAAGGCCCGCCGCGGCGAACTGCAGATGCCGCTGCCGGTCGGACTGGTCAACGACCGATCCGCACACGTGGTCCTTGACCCCGACACCGCCGTCCAACAGGCGCTGCGCTACCTGTTCGACACCTTCGCCGCCACCGGGTCGGCCACCGCCTGCGTGAAGGCCTTCCGCAACGCCGATCTGCTATTCCCGTGGCGCCACCTCAAAGGCCCACGCAAGGGCGAGCTGGACTGGAAACCGCTGCGCCATCACACCGTGCTGCGGGTCCTGCACAACCCGCGCTATGCCGGTGCGTTCGCCTACGGGCGCTGCGCCCAAAAGCCCCGACCCAACGGCAAATCGTCATCGGTGAAACTGCCACGCGATCAATGGGTTTCATTCATCCCCGACGCCCATCCCGGCTACATCAGCCTCGCCCAGTTCGAGGCCAACCAAGCGAAGCTGGCCGCCAACGCCGCCGCTCACGGCCGCGACAGGTCATCGGGTCCGGCCCGCGAAGGCGCCGCGCTGCTGCAAGGCATCATCGTCTGCGGCCGCTGCGGCAACCGCATGACCGTGCGCTACCACCACCGCCGCGGCCGGGAATTGCCCACCTATGTGTGTCAACGCGACGGCATCGATAAAGCCCAACCCATCTGCGCGGCGATCCCCGGCGCCGACCTCGATGATCGGATCGGCCAACTGCTGCTCAACACCTTGACCCCGCTGGCCGTCGAGGCCGCTCTGACCGTGGCCAACGAGCTACACCAGCGTGCCGCCGACGCCGACCGCATGCGCGCCGCCCACGTCGAACGCGCCCGCTACCACGCCGACCTGGCCCGCCGCCGCTACCTGGCGGTCGACCCGGCCAACCGGCTCGTCGCTGACAGCCTCGAAGCCGACTGGAACACCGCGCTGCGCGAACTGGGCGACGCCCAACACGCCTACCAGCAGGCCCGCGACCAACACAGCGGCGAACTCACCGAACAGCAGCGCGCCCGCATCAACCACCTCGTCACCGATTTGCCCGCGATCTGGCACGACTCCACCACCCCAGCGCGGGAACGCAAACGCATCGCCCGGCTGCTGCTCACCGACGTCACCGTGCAACGCCAGGGGGACACCATCACCGCCCACCTGCGTTTCCCCGCCGGTCGGCACACCACTCTGACCATGCCCGCCCCGAAAACCGCTGCCGAACAACGTAAAACACCAGCCGAGGTCGTCGCTGCCATCAACGAACTGCTCGACCACCACGTCAGCGGCGAAATCGCCGAGATCCTCAACCAGCGCGGCATCCTCTCTGGCACCGGAGAAGCCTTCCGCCGCAACATCATCGACAACATCATCCACACCTACCGGCTACCCAACCGCCGCCAACGCCTACGCGACGCCGGCATGCTCACCGCCGCCGAACTCGCCGACCACCTCGGCATCCGACCCGCCACCGTCAAAGACCGGCATCGCGCCGGACTTGTCAGCGGGCTGCGCTACAACGACAAAGGCGAAATGCTCTACCACCGACCCGACCCCACCAACCCACCCCAACCACCCAAACGCGGACGACCCCTCAAAACCCGCTGACCAGCACAAACAAAAATCACACCCACATCAACGCAAAGGAGTGCAGTATGCAACCAGAGGTTTGGCTTCCGGGTCGGCCGGCCGGCAGATGATCACCTTGGCCGCCAGCACGCCGCGAAACGCTTGACATTCACCGGTCAACTCGGCCCGTCCGGCGCGCCACCGCCCGATCGCGCCCTCCCCGTCCCACACCAGCGCCCGCGGCACCGCACCCAACTGCTTGATCAGCCACCACCAGCCGGCGAACAAGTCTTCGGCGGCCCGCGACGGCAGCAGCATGGCCAACAGCCAGCGTGAATAGGCGCACACCATGGTCAACACCGGTAGCTGTTTGGCGCTGCGACTCTGCCCGAATCCCACCGCCAGCTCGACCGGCGGAAACCAGAAGTCGCACTGGGCAATCTCCCCGGCCACATACTCGGTGCGCGACGCCGGGTCTGGGGGCAGATACACCGGCCGCAGCTCGGCCACCCGCCCGGAAAGCACCCGAATCGAGCGGGTCCAGCCGATCCGCTCGGCAATCACCGTCGCCGACATGCGCGGATAGGCCTGCAGCAACTCACGGATCCGCGGCTCGACCTCGTCCACGATCGAACCCTTCTGCGGCCGTTGATACTTCGGCGGTTCATCGCAGGCCAACGCGTCCTTGACGGTGTTCTTTGATATTCCCATCACCCGGGCGATCGCCTTGATCGGCAAACCTTCCGCCCGGTGCAGTCGACGAATCTCTGCCCAATCTTCCACAGACAACATTCCCTTCTGTCCTCCTAGCTCGGGTCGAGCTAGGTCACCGGACCAGGGGGTCAAAATTCGGTTGGCCACGCGGGGGTCAGTTTTCACGTGCCGTCGACACCGAATACGACGAAATCAAATATGCAGGGTTACCAGTAACGCGCGGATTATTGCAACAGATGCAGGATCGGCGGGCTCCCCCCGCCGGACCAACCGCGAACCGATGGCCTCTCTCGACCGCTCCGCAAGAGTGCCGTCACCCTGACCAGCGCGTCGGCTTGAACCACACGTGTCGCCCACGCTACCGTCGTGAAAGACAGTGCCAGACCTGCACATACAGCTATCATTCCGCTCACGCGCCAGTGCGGACCCCGAAAGAATTGGGGTTGTGGTGGTCGGCGACGGTAGCAGCACATGTCGGCTATGAGTCATGGTTGGAGCGCGACTGGTTGATGGCCTTCGATTCGTCCTGTGACGTAATTGGCATTGCGTCGCAACCGTTTTGGCTGTCCTGGCAAGCCGGCTCAAGTGCCAAGCAGCACGCTTCGGATTTCTTCTTGCGGCGTGCTGACGGCGCCGTCGCGATGTTCTTAACGGCTTCGGGGGTTGGTGCCCCTGGTTCGGATGGGGCTACTGACGCGATGCTGCCGCCGCGGCCCCTGACGCTGATATAGGTCATGACGCGATCAATGATGATGTTGCAGATGTCGCCGTTGTCGGCGTGGCGGCTGAGACCTCGGCGGCGAAGGAAGCCGTGGAGGCGTCGTTCGAGCGGCCAATGCGCATACTCATCGCCGCCGTAACCAGAGTTCAGGAACTCCCATGTGAGGGCATGAATGTCGGAGTCGGTCACCAACAGCGGATCGCCGCCGAAAGAGGCCATGTCTATTGAGCGCTTCTAGCTGGCCGTCCCAACGACGCCAAGGTCGCAAGCTCCAAACAGCGGGCGGCATACTTCTGGTACTTCGGAGACCAGACGAGGCGGTAGGTATAGCGGTCAACCATCCGGAGAGATCCTTGTGTCAGTGCTGACTTATGTCAGCGAAAGTCCGGTGTGCCGGACAGGTCAGCCATGCCCGATCCGCAGCAGCTCGGCCAGGCTGGTCAGCTTGACGCGGGGACGCCTCGCTGGGGTTGGCCAGCTCCGCGAGATGGCGCCATGAGCGAATCGCGTGGCGCGTCAGTTCCACGACCACGGCGGCCTCGGCGCCTCCGGTCGCTAACGTGTGGGCGACCAAGGCGTTGCCTGTTGCGGCATCCAACGTCGCCCCCTGGTAGGCGTCGAAGACTGCAGTCGACTGGTACGCGGCCCGGAGGGCATACAAACCGACAGCATCTAACGTCGGACTGACTGCGAAGGCTAAGGCGGCGGCGCGGGCTGCACGATCTGCGGCGTTCCACGCGGCGATGGGTGGCATGTCACCAGATGCGGCCTTGCGGTGAAGCCCGGCGATATCGAAAATCGCTTTCACCGAGGCGTTTTTGGCGTATCGAACAACGCCCCATGTGGGACTGGCGAGCAGTTCGGCCACCCACGCGTGGATCACGGTGTCGGCAACATCTGCGGTTCCCACAGTCTGCCAGCCGAGTTCGAGTGCGAGAAGGCTGTTTTCTGGTGACAGGTAGCCGTCGGGTCCGGCCAGCAGCTCGTTGCACGACTGGACGAACGCGGCCAGTGGGCGGGCCGAGCACGCCGGGAAGCCGGTTATCCCCGGGTCGCCGCTGATGTAGGAAATGGCGTTCATGGCACACCCTTTGCCTGATCCCGGCTGGTGGGATCCTTTGGCCAATCTCAGCGGGTGATCGAAGCGGTCGAGATTCATTTCGGTTGCGTCCCTTTAGGTTTCGTTGTCGCGTAAAGTTTTGACGAGATGACTATGCCGTTCACGTTCAACGTGTTGTCGGTCGAGTCGCCGAGTGGGGCGGCGAGCGCAGGCACGGGCCACGTTACTGCAGCGGTGATGACGCCCGCCGAAACCAGCAGTGGACGAAGCACCGCTGCGGCCCCATTGACGACATAGACACCCACCCACACCACCAGTTGGCGAACCGCCGTGGAGTGACGGAGCGTTGGCGGAAGTCCAAGGGCGGCGCATAGTGAGTGAGGTCATCCGGCACTCCTGACTCCTGGGTCGTCGTGGGAGTGCACTCCTGGCACTCATCTCACTTTGGCCACAATGGGTGACAACAGTCACGTTTCCAAGACGATCGGGTAAAGGTTTGCGATCTATGCGTTTCCTTACCGTTGTCTCAATGATTCCGGTGCGATATTGCCCGGCTTGCAGGCGAGTCCCCGATACTGAGTCCGCCCGGTTTTAGAGCCGGGTTCTTTTGATCCGGATTCGGTTGATCTCGCAGGTCACGGGGTGATGGGTGTGCCTGCGCGCCGCAGCGTACTCGGCCGGGGTCAGGTAGCCCAGCGCTGAGTTACGGTGTCGGTGATTGTGGTCGTGCTTGTAGTCGCCGATCACCACTCGGGCTTCGCGCAGGTTGGTCCAGTGGTTGCGGTTCAGGCACTCCTTACGGAGCCGGTTGTTGAACGATTCGATATATCCGTTGTCCCACGTTCGCTCTCGCCAACACGCTCATGGGCCTCGCCACTGGTCACACTGCGGTGGCATTCACCAACCCGAGCATGGTGCCGCCGCAGAACATCAGAACGACGGTTAACTCCAAGGGTGCGACAACGACGACGTATTTGATCCCCGAAAAGCACCTTCCGCTGGTCATGCCGTTGGCTTACATCGGGATTCCGGAGGACACGCTGAATAAGCTTGACGCGGTATTGGCGCCCCGGCTGAATGCGGGCTATTCGCGAAACGACGATCCGGCGACCGCTCCGATCCAAGTGGACCCGGTGCACGGCTTCGACCCCGCGGCCGTCACTGTGCCGGCCACCCAGGCGACTTTCGGCGGCGGCGCCGATCCTTTTTCGCAAATCCTCAACGGTGCCATGTCCGTGTTGTCTCACGGCACAGGCTGACAACCGACTGCGAGCCGACAAATTCGACGAACTAGTACGGACGTAATGTGACGCCTATGTCTCAGTCATCTATTCTCTCCATGCTGCACGGACGTGCCAGCCTGAGGCCCGATGACGTAGCGTTCACTTTTACCAATTACGACAACGACTGGGCGGGTGTTCCCGAGAGTCTCACGTGGTCGCAGTTATCCCGCCGAACACTAAATGTGGCACGCGAGATCCGCCTTCATGGGTCGGTCGGAGACAGGGCGGTAATCCTGGCTCCCCAGTCGCTTGATTACATTGCAGCATTCCTGGGATCCATGCAGGCTGGGCTCATCGCAGTTCCGCTCCCGTTGCCGCACCGCGGCTCGAGTCATGAGCGTGTAGGCGCGGTCTTTGCCGATACGTCGCCCTCAGTTGTTCTCACAACGTCCGCGGTCGCGGAAGACGTCGGCGATTATGTTGATCAATCACGCCTGGACGCTGCTCCAAAGATCGTCGAAATCGATTCGTTGAATCTCGACGTCGATGGCGGAACAAGCGTTCAGACAGCTGATTTGCCTGGCATCGCGTATTTGCAGTACAGCTCGGGTTCGACCCGATTGCCGACCGGGGTTATGATCTCGCACCGCAACCTCCAGATGAACTTCGAGCAGCTGATGCGCAGCTTTTTCGTGGACTCCCACGTCAAGGCCCCATCGGACGGCACGATTGTGTCGTGGTTGCCCTTCTACCATGACATGGGTTTGGTGCTGGGAGTCTGCGCACCAATCCTGAGCGGCCATCGCGCCGAGCTGACGAGTCCGGTTTCGTTCTTGGAAAGGCCGGCCAGATGGGTGCGATCTCTGGCCGGAAATCCTCATACGTGGTCAGCGGCGCCTAACTTCGCCTTTGACTTGGCCGCCCGCAAAACAACCGACAGTGACCTGGCCGGGCTCGACCTCGGCGGGGTGCTGGGCATCATCAGCGGTGCCGAACGTGTCGAGCCGACCACATTGCAACGCTTCGTTGATCGGTTTGCTCACTTCAATTTTCGGGACCACATGATGCGTCCTTCATATGGCTTGGCGGAGGCAACCGTCTTCGTGGCGACTGGCACCTGGAGTGAATCATCGCCGGCGGTTCACTTCGATGTCGGGGAGCTGTCCGCGGGCCGCGTTCAGCGGAGTGCGGCCGGCACCGGCACAGCGCTGGTCAAATACAAAGTGCCGCAATCCCCCACGCTGCGAATCGTCGACAGCGACACACACCCGCGAGTGCCCTCAGGGCTTGGTCGGCGAGATCTGGGTACATGGCGCCAATGTCGCCGACGGCTACTGGCGCAAACCGCCGGAGGAGCAGCGCTGCTTCGGCGCAATGCTCGTCGACCCTTCGCCGGGCACGCCTGACGGACCCTGGCTGAGAACCGGCGACCTGGGTTTCATCTACGAGGGTGAGCTGTTCATTGTCGGCCGCATCAAGGATCTGCTGATCATCCGCGGGCGTAATCACTATCCCGAGGACATTGAGGCGACGGTCCAAGAGATCACAGGCGGTCGGGTCGCGGCAATATCGGTTCCGCTGAATAGCACCGAGAAGCTGGTCACCGTCATCGAACTCAAGAAGCGAGGCGATTCCAACGAGGAGGCGATGCACTGGCTCAGTGGGGTCAAAAGCGACGTCACCTCCGCGATATCCAATGCGCACGGCTTGAATGTCGGGGACCTCGTTCTGGTATCGCCCGGGTCGATTCCCACCACGACGAGCGGCAAGATCCGGCGCGCCGCCTGTGTCGAGCAGTACCGCCAGGACCAATTCAGCCGGTTGGACGCCTAAGCCGGCCTGGATTCGATCGCGTCGCCGCCTTGAAGTTGCAATCCTGCTGGCCGCGGCCGGCTGTGTGTTCCTCGCGGTCGGCATGGCCGGGCTTTGACCTTTTCTCAAACCTGACTTGGGCCACTTTTCTGCGGCGGTTGCTGTAGTCGTTGGGCGTTGAGCTGTGGTTTCGGTGTTGGCGGGTCGAAATGTGTGCACTAATTGTGGGCCCGTAGGGTGCGGCGGTGGCGTATGTGCGCACGGTGAAGACGGCCTCGGGGGCCACGGCGGTGCAGATCGTGTGGTCCTCGCGGAGGGGATCGCGCCAGATCGAGCATCTCGGCTCAGCACACGACGAGGCGCAGGTGGAGGTGCTCAAAGCGGCAGCGACGCAGCGTCTGGCCGCGGGTCGGCGGACGTTGGACCTGGGCCTGGGCCAGACCGGGACTACTGGCGGGCCGCTGGAGATCGTCGCGTCGTGTTCTGAGCACCTGTAGCAGGGCCGGCGTAGTGCGGTTCGACCTCTTTGTCGACGAAATCGCGGGCCAGCCGCCGGAACGCCTCGTGGTCATCGATGAACAGGTCTCGGCGCATAGGCTCTCCTAGGAAACGAGTTCCACCAGCGTGGCGTTGGCGGTGCCGCCGCCCTCGCACATGGTCTGCAGGCCGTAACGAATTCCGTTGTCGCGCATGTGATGTGCCATGCGGGTCATCAACACCGCGCCCGACGCGCCCAGTGGATGGCCGAGTGCGATCGCACCGCCCAGGGGATTGGTCCGGTCCGGGTCGGCGCCGGTTTCGACGAGCCACGCCAACGGCACCGGCGCGAAGGCCTCGTTCACCTCGAAGACACCAATTTGCGATAGCCGAACCCCGGCCTTGGCCAGCACCTTCTCGGTGGCCGGAATGGGGCCGGTGAGCATGAGTATCGGATCTGCGCCGGTGACGGCACCGGCGCGGTAGCGCACCATCGGCGTCAATCCGAGCTCAAGCGCCATGGCAGGTGTCGTCACCAGCAGGGCCGCGGCTCCGTCGGAAATCTGGGAGGAGTTGCCGGCATGGATCATGCCGTCGTCGATGAACGCGGGCTTTAATGCGGCCAGTTTCTCGACGGTGGTCTCGCGCCGCACGCCCTCGTCGGCGGCGATGCACTGCCCGTCGACCCATACCGGCACGATCTGGGCGTCGAAGGCGCCGCTGTCCTGTGCGGCGGCGGCACGCTCGTGGGACAACGCGGAGTACTCGTCGAGCTGGGTGCGGGAGAACCCCCACTTCTTGGCGATCTTCTCGGCGGATAGCCCTTGGTTGAAGGAGAAGTCGCCATAGCGGGCAAGGACTTTCGGCCCGTAGGGCATCCCGGTGGCCCTGGCCGCGCCGAGCGGCACCCGGCTCATGACCTCGACACCACCGGCTACGACGACGTCTTGCTGGCCCGACATCACCGCATGCACGGCGAAGTCGAGGGCCTGCTGGCTCGACCCGCATGCCCGGTTGATCGTGGCGCCGGGGATGGTCTCGGGCCAGCCGGCGGCCAGCACCGAGTAGCGGCCGATGTTGCTCGATTGGTCACCGACCTGGGACACGCAGCCCCAGATCACGTCGTCGATGATCCCCGGGTCGATGCCAGTGCGTTCCACCAATTCGTTGAGGACGACCGCCGACAGGTCGGCGGCGTGCATGGTCGAGAGCCCGCCGTTGCGCTTGCCGACCGGGGTGCGCACCGCCTCGACGATGACCGTTTCACGCATCTGTCTGCTCCGATCTCGATACCGCCCATCGACCAGTAAACGACGGCTCCCGCTTCTCGGTGAACGCGGCATAGGCCTCCCTGGCGTCGGCGGTCGCGAAATTGACCGCCTGTGCGCGGGCCTCGTTCGCGAGCGCGTCACGCATCGTCCGGTCAACCCCTTCGTTCAGCAGCGCCTTGCTCTGGGCAAGCGCGATCGCCGGTCCCGCGGCGAGCCGCTGGCGAGCTCGGTGACGAAGCGTCGATCTCTGCGGCCGACACCACCCAGTTCACCAGGTTCAGGGCTTGGGCTTCCTCGGCGTCGATGGTCTCGGCGAGCAGCGTCAGTCGTTTCGCCTGTTGCAGGCCCACCAGCTTCGGTAGCAGCCACGAGCCGCCGAGATCGAGTGACAGTCCGCGCTTCGAAAAGATGTGGGAAAACGTGGATTCCGGCGTGGCAACCACCAGGTCGCAGCCCAACGCGAGGTTCCACCCCGCACCGACGGCAACTCCGGTCACCTTGGCGATCGTCGGCACCGGCAGTTCGTGTAGCGCCAGCGCGACGTCGGTCAGCTGACGCAACTTGTAGGCCGGATGGGTGTCGTCGGAGGCTGAGATGTCGGCGCCGGAGCAGAACGCTCCGCCGGCTCCGGTGATCACGACCGCGCGGACGCTGCGGTCTTTGCCCGCCGCGGTGAGCGCGT
Source organism: Mycobacterium sp. (assembly GCA_035625875.1). GTDB lineage: Bacteria > Actinomycetota > Actinomycetes > Mycobacteriales > Mycobacteriaceae > Mycobacterium. Next base: position 22,232 of record DASPOT010000185.1, read on the forward strand.
CAGCCAAGGCGATCCACACGTTGCGGTTGATCGCGTCTTGCGGTGCGGACGGTTGAGCGTCAGCGTCCGCACGCCGTTGCGGTCACCGGATAGCAGCACGGGTTCGTCGGACATCAGCGGTAGACCGGCCCGATGACGCCTTGTTCACGCAGCGCGGCGATCTCGTCGTCGGCGAAGCCCAGCTCGGCGAGCACGGAGCCGGTGAGTTGGCCGAGCGCGGGCACCGCGCCCATCGGCGGCTGATAGCCGGCGATGAGCGGAGGCGGCAGCAGTGACCGGATCGGGCCCGCGGGCGCGTCGATCTGGCGCCAGCGGTCGCGGGTGGTCAACTGCGGGTGCGTGAGCACCTCGCTGGGCAGGTTGTAGCGGGCGTTGCCGATCCCAGCGGCGCCGGCGGTTTTCTGCACGTGCTCCAGATCGTGCCGTGCGCGCACCAAGCGCCGATCGCTTCGTCCAGGATGCTAAAGTGCGCGACCCTGCCGGCGTTGGTGGCGAACCGCTCGTCATCGGCCAGGTCGTCGCGTTGCAGGATGTCGCGGGAAAGGCGTTGCCATTCCTCGTCGTTCGTGGTGCCGAGTACCACGGTCTGGTCATCGGCCGTGCGGTGGGCGCCATAGGGCGAGCGCCCATCACGTGGATGTCGAGGAGCTGCTGGAAGGTCGCGCACGTCGAGCACGATGCTGTCGGCCTTCCCGCCCTGCGTGCAGATACGTTCGGCGACCGCCGAAGCGGCGTTGATGTCGAGGTCACTGACGAGCACCGCCGCGCCGGCGGCGGCCAGCGCCTCAGCGACCGCCGCGCCGATCCCGCCGGCGGCGCCGGTCACCAATGCCGACCGACCGGTGAGATCGAACAGCGGATTCAGTGCGGCGGGCATCAATAGCTCCTCGGCAGTTTGAGCGTGTGCGATCCCAGGTAGTTCAGGATCATCTCCTGGCTGATCGGCGCGATCTTCGTCAGCCGAGCCTCGCGGAAGTAGCGCGCGACGTGGTATTCCTCGGCGTAGCCCATGCCGCCGTGGGTTTGCAATGCCCGGTCGGCGGCGGCGAATCCCGCGTCGGCGCACAGGTATTTGGCGGTGTTCGCTTCGCGCCCACAGGGTTTCCCCTTGTCGTAGAGCCAGGTAGCCTTGCGCAACATCAGCTCGGCCGCGTCCAGCCGGGCGAGGGAATCGGCGAGCGGAAATTGGATGCCCTGGTTCATGCCGATCGGCCGACCGAAGACCTCGCGGTCGTTGGCGTACTTCACCGCTTTGTCGAGTGCGACCCGGCCGATGCCGAGGGCCTCGGCGGCGATCAGCATCCGTTCGGGGTTCAAGCCGTCGAGGATGTACGAAAATCCCTTGCCTTCCTCTCCCACTCGATCCTCGACCGGTACTTCCAGGTTGTCGATGAACACCTCGTTGGAGGAGACGGCGTTGCGGCCCATCTTGGGTATCGGGCGGATGTCGACCCGGCTGCGGTCGAGGTCGGTGAGGAACAGCGTCATCCCGTCGGTCTTTTTGGCGACCTCGTCGTAGCTCTGGGTGCGGGTCAACAGCAGGATCTTCTCCGATTCGATCGCCTTGGAGATCCACACTTTTCGGCCGTTGACCACGTAGTGATTACCTTGCCGCTTGGCGAATGTGGTGATCCGCGAGGTGTCCAAGCCGGCATCGGGTTCGGTCACGCCGAAACAGATGTGCAGATCGCCGGTTGCCACGCGGGGCAACGTACGGCGCTTGAGGTCCTCCGACCCGTGCACGACGACCGGGTGCATGCCGAAGATCGACAGGTGGATCGAGCTGGCGGCGTTCATGCCGCCGCCGGATTTGGCGACCTCTTCGGCCAGCAGTGTGGCTTCGGTGATCCCGAGACCGTGGCCGCCGTATTCGGTGGGAATCGTCATCCCCAGCCAGCCGCCGTCGGCGATGGCGCGGTAGAACTCGGTCGGAAACTCGTGCGCCTGGTCCTTTTCCATCCAGTACTGGTCGTCGAACTTTCGCGCCAGCTCGGCAACCGACCGGCGAATCAGCTCCTGCTCATCAGTAAGCTCGAAATTCATTCCACCGCCGGACACTGCTGGATCTCCTTTGCTCAGTTCATGCACCGGCGCACTAGCGTTCCGGTGGCGCCTCAGTCTCTGTTGCCGGTGAGTTCTTTCGCGTTGGCTGCAAAGTCCGCGAACGACGAACCCGACCTGGTGTCTTTGTGGTGACTGAGGGCCTGAATGGACACATCGTGCCCCTCCGCGGCCTTGCGCAGCGCGCCGACCGTCGCCTGCTCCCGCGTGATGTGGGTGAACGGGTCGAACGAGTACCAGCGCATCGAATTCTCGTGGGTGATCTTGTTGATCTCGTCGTCCGGCACGTTGTTCACGGACAGGACCTCCCAAAGCTCCTCGGGCGCGCCCGGCCACATCGAGTCGCTGTGCGGGTAGTCGGCTTCCCAGGCGATGTTGTCGATGCCGATCATATTGCGCAGCGCCACACCCACCTTGTCGCTGATGAAGCACGTCAGGAAGTGCTCACGGAAAACCTCGCTGGGCAGCTTGCCGCCGAAGTTTTGGTGAGTCCACGTCGAATGCATCTCGAACGTCCGGTCCGCTCGCTCCAAGAAGTAGGGGATCCACCCGGTGCCGCCCTCCGAGAGGGCGATCTTCAGATCCGGGTACTCCTTGATCGGCCTGGACCACAGCAGATCAGCGGCGGCCTGCACGATGTTCATCGGCTGCAGCGTGATCATCACGTCCATCGGCGCATCGGGTGCCGTGATCGCCAGCCTGCCCGAGGATCCGATGTGCACGTTCATCACGGTGTTGGTGTCGCACAACGCCTTCCACAGCGGGTTCCAGTACTCGTTGTGGAAGCTGGGGTAACCCATCGCGGCCGGGTTCTCGGTGAACGTCAGCGCGTGCACACCCTTCTTCGAGACCCGGCTCACCTCCGCAGCGCACGCCTCGGCATCCCAGATCACCGGCAACGCCATCGGGATGAACCGCGCCGGATACGCCCCGCACCACTCGTCGATGTGCCAGTCGTTGTAGGCCTGCACCAACGCCACCGAGAACTCCGGATCTTCGGTGGCGAATAGGCGCCCGGCAAAGCCCGGAAAGGACGGGAAGCAGATCGAGGCCAAGATGCCCCCGGCATTCATGTCCTTGACCCGCTCGTCCACGTTGTAGCAACCAGGACGGATCTCATCCAGACCCTGCGGCTCCAGCCCGTACTCCTCCTTGGGCCGGCCAGCCACCGCGTTGAGCGCCACATTCGGGATGACCGTGTCCCGGAACTTCCACATGTCCGAGCCGTCCGGGTTGTGCACCAGCCTCGGCGCGTCGTCCAGGTACTTCTTCGGCAGATGGTCCTTGAACATGTCCGGCGGCTCGACGGTGTGGTCGTCGACGCTGATCAGGATCATGTCGTCTTTCTTCATCGCCGTTTCCTTTCCATCGGGCCGGGCCCGACCCCCTCGCTTCCTGCAAGTTCTCTATGTTGGAAAACTATCTTCTCGCAGTACGAGAATCAACATCTGGCCGCGCTACCTCTCCGACGCGGCGCTGCACCGCTCTCTAGGTTGACCTGTGCCGAGCCAGTCCCAAACTACCTGGTAGAACGCTGCCATTGACCTATTGGCCGAATCGTGCAAGTCTATTAGTTCGAAATGAGAATATGATTCTCTGTAACTGAGAGGAGACCATCGGATGCGCCTAACGCCACTGCCGGCAGACCAGTGGGATGAGGCCGTCCGGCACGCGCTCGCAGGCATGCTCCCCGAGGAGCGGCGAAACCCACGCGATGCGGGCAACCTCCTGGCCACACTCGTGCGCCATCCGGAACTGACCCGCGCATTTCTCCGATTCAGTAGCTATCTGCTGTCCGGCTCGACGCTGCCACCACGTGTACGGGAGTTGACCATCCTGCGGGTCGCGCATCGGCGCGGTTGTGCCTACGAATGGTCACATCATGTGGCAATCGGCAAGAAGGCCGGGCTGTCCGATGCTGACATCGCCGTGGTCCAATCCGGCGACCCGAACGACGAGTTCGACCGCGTGGTGCTCAACGCCGTCGACGAGCTCGACGAGAAGACGAACCTGTCGGACCAGACCTGGGCCGCCCTCAGCCAGCATCTCGACGAGCAGCAGCGGATGGACTTGATCTTCACGATCGGCGGCTACACCGCACTGGCGATGGCCCTGAACACTTTTGGCGTCGAAGTCGAATAAAGAGAGGTAGAACCGTGGCACATTTCGCGAAGCCAGCCGCGGGAAGCTGGACAGAGAACTATCCCGAACTTGGCACCGCGCCTGTCGACTACACCGACTCGATCGATCCGGCGTTCTTCGAAGCCGAACGCGACGCCATCTTCAAGCGGACGTGGCTCAACGTCGGCCGAGTCGAGCGGCTGCCGCGCACGGGCAGCTATTTCACCAAGGAGCTGCCCTCGGCCGGCCCGGGTATGTCGGTGATCGTCGTCAAGACCAAGGACGGGTCGATCAAGGCGTTCCACAACATGTGCCGCCACCGCGGAAACAAGCTGGTGTGGAACGACTATCCGCATCAGGAAACCTCGGGCACATGCCGGCAATTCACCTGCAAGTACCACGCCTGGCGCTACAGCCTCGACGGCGAGCTGACCTTCATCCAGCAGGAGGATGAGTTCTTCGACGTCGACAAGAGCCAGTACGGACTGGTACCCGTGCGCTGCGAGGTGTGGGAAGGCTTCATCTTCGTCAACCTCGACACCAACGCGCAGCCGCTGAGGGAGTATCTCGGAAAACTGGCCAAGGGCCTAGAGGGTTACCCGTTCCACGAGATGACCGAGGTATATTCCTACAAGGCCGACGTCGGCAGCAACTGGAAGCTGTTCATCGACGCGTTCGCCGAGTTCTACCACGCGCCGGTGCTGCACCAGGGTCAGTACACCAAGGAAGAAGCTGCCAAGATAATGAAGCACGGCTTCGAGGCGCTGTACTACGAGCTGGCGAGCCCGCACGCGATGATCTCCGTTTGGGGCGGTCAGTCGCCGCCCGCGGACCTGAACATGGTGAAGCCCATGGACCGGGTGCTGCGCAGCGGGCTGTTCGGTCCCTGGGAGCGCCCCGACGTCATCAAGCAGCTCGATCAGCTGCCGCCTGGCGTCAACCCAGCTGGCGCACCGCAGTGGGGCATAGATTCGTTCCACTTCTTCCCGAACTTCATGCTGCTGATCTGGGCGCCCGGCTGGTATCTCACCTACCACTACTGGCCAACCGCCGTCGACAAACACATCTTCGAGGGAACCATGTATTTCGTTCCGCCGAGGAATACGCGCGAACGGTTGGCCCAGGAGTTGGCCGCGGTGACATTCAAGGAATACGCGCTACAGGACTCCAACACGCTGGAAGCCACCCAAACCATGATCGGCACGAGGGTCGTCAAGGATTTCCCGTTGTGCGATCAGGAAATCCTGCTGCGCCACCTGCACAAGGTGGCCGGGGAGTATGTGAAGGAGTACCGCAACAATGGCTCTGCCCGCTGAATTCGCCGACCTCGAACCGTACCTGGCTTGGGACCTCGCCACCGAACCCGAGCGCTACGCCAAGCGGCTCGCATCCTCCATGCCCGAGATGCAGGCGTTCTACGACGCCGCATTCCCCCGCCTGGAAGACGTGATCGCCTACTGCGACAGGTTTCCGTTGGATGATCTACCCGAGGACGCACGGACGCTTATGCACATGATGCAGTCGCTGATCACCGTGTCGTTCCCGATCGAGGCCTGGAAGCAGCCCAAGGTTCCCGACAGCGGAGCCACCTACCTCGACTGCATCAGGGAGCCGGTGGTCTGAAAGGTGCTGACGCTCAAGGCGGCCGGGTTACTCGACGTCGATGCCGGCAAGATCGCCCGGCCGGGCATCGTGCGGATCGAAGGCGACCGGATCGCCGGTGTTGGCGGCTCGGTCGACGGTGAGGTGCTCGATCTCGGGGACAAGATCCTGCTGCCCGGGCTGATGGACATGGAGGTCAACCTCCTGATGGGCGGTCGCGGCGAGAAACCCGGACTGTCCCAAGTCCAGGACGACCCCCCGACCCGGGTACTGCGCGCCGTGGGCAATGCCCGCCGCACGCTGCGAGCCGGGTTCACCACGGTGCGCAACCTCGGGTTGTTCGTCAAGACCGGCGGCTATCTGCTCGACGTCGCACTGGGTAAGGCGATCGACGCCGGCTGGATCGACGGGCCACGCATCGTGCCTGCCGGGCACGCGATCACACCGACCGGCGGGCATCTGGACCCGACGATGTTTCAGCCGCTTGCACCCGGCGTGCTGCCACTCACGGTGGAGGAGGGCATCGCCAATGGCGTCGATGAGGTGCGCAAAGCGGTGCGGTACCAGATCAAGCATGGCGCAGCGCTGATCAAGGTGTGTTGCTCGGGCGGCGTCATGTCAATGACCGGTCCGCCGGGCGCGCAACACTATTCGGATGAGGAGCTGCGCGCCATCGTCGACGAAGCACACCGGCGCGGTCTGCGCGTCGCCGCGCACACACACGGTGCCGACGCGGTGCGCCACGCCGTCGCGGCGGGCATCGACTGCATCGAGCACGGCTTTTTGATCGACGATGAGGCAATCGCGCTGATGGTGCGGCACGGCACCTTCCTGGTGACGACGCGGCGGCTGGCCGACGCGATGGACGTCTCCAACGCGCCGCCCGAGCTGCAAGCGAAGGCGGCCCAGATGTTTCCTCTCGCGCGCAAGTCGGTGGTGGCCGCGTACAAGGCCGGAGTCAAGATCGCTGTCGGCACCGACGCGCCGGCGATACCGCACGGCAAGAACGCCGACGAGCTCGTCACACTGGTCGACCTCGGTATACCGCCGGCCGCGGTGCTGCGCGCCGCGACTGTCACCGCCGCCGAACTCATCGACGCCACCGACCGCGGCCGGCTGGCCGAGGGATTACTCGCCGACGTCATCGCGGTGCCGGGAGATCCGTTGCAGGACATTGCCGTTACGCAGAAGGTCAGCTTTGTGATGAAAGGCGGCAAAGTGTATGTCAACGAGAACTGACGACCTGGTCGAGATCCAGCAGCTGCTCGCCCGCTACGCGGTCACCATCACGCAGCAAGACATCGACGGACTGCTCGGCGTTTTCACGCCCGACGGCACCTACAGCGCGTTCGGCGAGACGTATTCGCTTGACAAGTTCCCGGAGCTGGTGGCGGCCGCCCCCAAGGGTTTGTTTCTCACCGGGACCGCGTTGGTCGACCTAAACGGTGACACCGCCAGGGGTACGCAGCCGCTGTGCTTCATCGAGCACGCCACCCACGACATGCGGATCGGTTACTACCGCGACACCTATGTCCGCACCGCCGACGGCTGGCGGCTGAAAACCCGCGTCATGACGTTTATTCGCCGCAGCGGCGCACACGACTCCGGGCGCCCGCACGCGGTCGGCCGACCCACCCCATGAATGTCGCGCAGTTCCGGGCGGATCTGCGAACGTGGCTCGAGGAGCACGACCTGACCCCCGGACCGGACCATTCGCTCGACGCGCAGGTGGCGCAGCTCGCCCGGGTCCACCGGGCACTGTATGACGCCGGTTGGATGCGGTATGGCTGGCCTGTTGACGTCGGTGGATTGGGTGGACCCGCGATACTTCGCGCGATAGTCGGGGAAGAGGTCGTTGGCCGCAATCTTGCTGAACCCGGACCATATTCGATGGTCGAGGTGCTCGCGCCAACGATGATCGATTACGCGCCAGCAGAACTCGCGGCAGAAATGGTGCCGCGGCTGCTCAGCGGTCGCGAACAGTGGTGTCAAGGCTTTTCCGAGCCGGGATCCGGCAGCGACCTCGCGTCGCTGACGACCCGCGCGACCCCGAGCGGCGATGACTGGATCGCCAACGGACAGAAGGTCTGGACCAGCTTTGCGCAGTACTCGGCGCGCTGTGTGCTGCTCACCCGCACGTCGCCCGGCCACAACGGAATCAGCGCGTTCTTCGTCGATATGGATTCACCTGGCATCACCGTTCGGCCACTGCGCACGATGCACGGCGTAGACGAGTTCTGCGAGGTGTACTTCGACGATGTGGTGATCCCTGCAGGCCGGATGCTTGGCAAGCCGGGAGACGGCTGGCGGCTCGCGATGGACCTACTACCCTACGAGCGCTCCACGTGCTTCTGGCAGCGCATCGCCTACCTCTATACCCGATTCGATCGATTGCTTGCCCAGGCGAGCGCCCCCGACGACTCCGAACTCGGGGCTGCATATCTTGACCTGCACACGCTCCGTTGCCGGTCGCGCACCACCTTGCACCGGCTGGCCGAAGGAGAGCGGCTCGGGGCGGAGACCTCAATCGACAAGGTGCTACTCGCCACCGCCGAGCAGCGGCTCTACGACACCATCCGCGACCAGCTGCCTGGCGTGGTCGAGCTCGACGACACACCGTGGCGGCCGGAGTACCTCTACTCGCGCGCAGCGACGATCTACGGCGGAACCGCCGAAATCCAGCGCAATATCATTGCCCGTCGGCTCCTCGACCTTCCGAGGGAATGATCGTGGACGTGGCAATGAACACCGAGTCACTGCAGCTGCTGGCCGAAGCGCTGCGGAAGGCGATGACCGCTGCGTCGGGCCGCGAGCTGGACGAGGCATTGGCCCGCCTCGGCTGGCTGGACATGCTCAGCGAAATGCCGGATACTGCAATCCCTTTGGTGTTCAAACTGCTCGGCGAGACTAACGCTCATGCGCCCCTGCTCAACGACGTCGTGCTGCGGGCGGCCGGGCGCTCGGGCGGCGGTACCGTGCCGCTTCCGTTCGCGGGCGGTTCCTGGGTGGTCTGGGAGCGCACCGACCGGGCAAGTTCGGCGCTGGATACCGACCTGCCGATACACCGGGTGCCCGACGGAGATCCGCTGCCGCTCGCCGCCGGCAGGCGAGCACTCGGCTGGTGGCTGGTCGGGACTAGCCGGGCGATGCTTTCGCTGGCGCGCCAGCACGCCGTGGACCGCGTGCAATTCGGTAGGCCCATCGCCTCGTTTCAGGCGATTCGACACCGGCTGGCCGAGACACTCGTCGCAATCGAAGGTGCGGAGGCAACCCTGCATGCCGCCGCAGATGAACCAGACGACCTCGGTGCGCTACTGGCCAAGGCCGCGGCCGGGCAGGCTGCGCTGACCGCCGCACGCCACTGCCAGCAGGTGCTGGGCGGTATCGGCTTTACCGCAGAGCATGAGCTGCACCGCCACGTGAAGCGCTTGTTGATCTTGGACGGATTGCTCGGCAGTGCACGCGAACTGACCCGGGAGGCTGGAGCCATGCTGCGGGCCAAGGGATCTGCGCCGCGGCTGGCGAACCTCTGAGCGGCTTAAGTAAACCGGTGGGTTCGATGCTTTGCCCGATTGACGGGACCCCGTTAACTGGTCCACTGGTCGCGAGAGTTGTTCTCGGGGAATAGACCGAAGCATATTGGGCTTGACGCTGCTACGTCGAACTACCCACCGCTCGTTGTCTTTCACCGCGCGACCCCGGCCGACAACCGGTTCATCAACCTAGATGCCTAGTGCGGTGTGAGGATTTTCTTTGCTGGTATCAAGTTCTTAGGACCCATCCCCGTTGAGCTCCTGGGCGAGGATCGCAACACCGAGGTTGGCGGCTTGTACGCCTTGGGCAACGCAGAGCTTGAGGACGTCCATGATCTCCTGGGTAGTGGCACCGGCTTGCAGCGCGCCCTTGATATGCCGGCGAATGCCGGGTGAATAGAGATGGGTGAACGACGCATCCAGGGCGATGCTGAGAAGCTCGACGTCTTTGGCTGACATGACGCCGCTTTGGTAGATCCCGACGCCGGTCGCCATGAATTGGTCGGTCCATACCGGGTCAAGATCGAAAATGGGATTCCAGGCGTCATTCCACTGTCCGGTAGCGTGCATGGCATCACAGGCCGGAGTGGCTTCGTCGCGGGTCCGGGGAACTCGTTCAACCCCACTGGCTTGAGCCTCTTCGAGCAGGATCGGGGCAGCGACGCTGCACGAGTGGATCGACAGCACGGTCGCACACTTGACCACGAACAGAAGCTCCTGGCGTGTTGCGCCAGCGGCAAGTGCGGCGCGCATATGCCGCCGCGTCGCCTGTGCATCAAGGTTGGTGCAGGCCATCGCCAAGCCCAAGCTGACCAATTCGACGAACTTGGGGCTCAGGGTCCCTCTGCGCCAGGGATTGGTCGCCATCGTCGCGCATGCATCCGCCCATTCGGGATCCCATTCGCGCAGCCTTGCCAAGCTCGCCGAATCCCACGGGCCGACATCGGCGTGGTGTTCTGCTCGAAACGGCGGCGCTACCGCGTCTCCAGTCATCTTCGGTTTCTCTTTCCTGGGGTTTACGAATTCTGTTGTCAATCAGAATGACCCATTGACTGGCTATCTTGCTGGCCAGATGCGTGCAGTCCCAGCAGGCGACTCCCGTTTTCCCACAGGTATTTCTCCATTGTGGCCGGGCTGAGCGGCAACTTCAGCGTGTCCCCCACCGCCTCGGCCATGGAGCTGAAAGGGTAAGAGGTTCCGAAGACGAACTGATCCTGCAACCGTTCGATCGCTTGCCGGTACAGATGCCCGGCCGGCCAGAAGGTGTAGATGTCTTGGCACACATACAGATTCTGGTGTTTCGCGGCGGCATCGAGTACCTGCGTGATGCGCGGGTATCCGCCGTGTCCGAGGATCAGGGTCAGTCTTGGGAAGTGCTGGAGCACCCGTTCGTAGGGGGCCATGTCGTTGACCAGGTAGGGGTTGGGCCCGGCAAAAGGGCTGGTGTAGATCATCACCGGGGCGCCCAGCGCGGCCATCGCCTCGTAGATCGGGTAGAAGTCGGGGTTATCGACGTGGCTGGGTCCGCCGCGCTTACGGATGCCCGGTTCCATGTTGACGCCCCGCAGCCCGAGATCGCATACCGCGCGTTCGCAGTCGGCGACGGTCAGCGCCACCTCCTGCTCCAGGCTGACTGGCGCCAGCCCGTAGAAGCGGCCGGGGTATTGGCGTTGCAGATCGGCCAGTGTCGCGGCGTCGATACTGCCGCGGTCGTCGGAGAGTCGGCCGACGCTGACGACGGCGTCGATGCCGGCGGCGTCGATCTCGCGCCACCACTGCGCCATCGCGTCTGGGTTCCCGATCATCTGCATCGAGGGTGTCATCGTGGCGGCTCCGCGATTGCGGCACGGTCGAATGCTCTTGGTCAACCAGTGAAACCACAGCTCGACCGCTGTGCGTTTTACCCGGTTGGCCAACAGGTTTTGCTTAAGGTCGAAGATCGGGGCATACGGCGGCAGCGGGGGCCGATTGCGGAAGTCCAGGATGCGCTGGCGGTTATCCATCACCGGTCACGGCCTCAATAGCGCGGGACGTCGGCGTAGTAGGTGTCTTTCACGTCTGGGCGGAAGTGGACGTATTCGAGGTAGTGACCCAGCGCTGGGCGGGCATCGGCGTAGAGGGCACCGCCGACGTTCGGGATTGAGGCGCTGAACACGACGGGGATGTCGTGTTGTGCAAGCGCAGAGGGTAGCGCTTCGTACTCAGCCTCATTGTCGATCCACATACCGACGTGGTGATAACGAATCGCCCCGGGGTCTGGTGCGCAGAAGTCACGGTACAGGCCGTCGTCGCCGCCGGCCGGTTGGATCAACTCGATCTGGATGGGGCCGATGTACACGTGCGCCTGGTGCATCACCATCTCGGGCATGCCCGGGAGTCCGGGAACGTCGCGCTTGACGCGGAATCGCTCGATGCCGTGCGTCGCGGCGAGCATGCGCATGGCGGCGTCCAGATCAGCTGTGACATATGCTGTCTGGTAGAAGCCGCGCAATAGCGGAACGGTGTTCATCGTGGGCTCGCTGTGCGTCCGAACGCCTCGTCGATGATCGACCGCAGTCGCTGCATCGTTTCGGGCGGCGGGGGTTTGAAGTCGGCGAGCTCGTAGACTCTGCCCAAAAAGCCGTATTTGGCCTCGCCGTAGCGGTGGTAGGGCAACAGCTGGTAGTCGACGACGTTCTTGTAGGGCCGGATGAACTCGAGGATCCCGCGAACGTGTTCCTCGGTCAGGTTCACCCCGGGCACCATCGGGGTGCGGGCAATGAAGGTCTTGTCCGGGTATGTCTCGTAGGCCTTCTTGTAGTTGTCGCGGATCCGGCTGTTGGGCGCGCCAACCCATTGCCGATGGCGTTGCGGGTCGATCAGCTTGTGATCGTGAAGCATCACGTCGACGTGTGGGAGCACCTTGTCCATGAATGCCCAGGGCACGTTGCCGGCCGTTTCGATCGCGGTGTTGATGCCTCGTTCGTGTGCACCGGCAAGCAGCGCGGCACTGAAGTCCGGCTGCAGCAGGCACTCGCCGCCGCTTAACGTGATCCCCCCGCCTGACTCGTCGTAGAAGGGGCTGTCCTGCTCGACTTCCTTGAGGACCTCCTCGACGGTCATCTCTTGGCCGAATATGTATAGGGCTCCGGTCGGGCACACCGATGTTGTTTCCTCGCCGCATTCGCTGGCGAGATCCCAGTTGACGTGCACGCGATCGTCGGGACCGTCGAGCACGTACATGGCGCCCTCGGGAACCGGCGGCTGCAGGCACCGTCCGCAGGCCTTCTGTCCGATGCACTTGTCGATGTTGTAGGCGAGTTCGGGTTTGCGGCCGATGCTTTCGGGGTTGCAGCACCATTTGCAGCGCAGCGAGCAGCCTTTCAGGAAGACGGTGGTGCGGATGCCCGGGCCGTCGTCGGTGCAGAAGTGCTGAATGTTCAGGACCAGGCCGGTGAGGTGTTCGGTGTCCATCGAGTGCTCCGTCAATCCTTTAGTCGCCCAGGCAGATACCCAATGCGCGGGCCGTTTGGATGAACGCGCTGTCGAGCGGCACCGTCCTGACCTTGTTGATGGCCTGCGCGAGCGGGACGAGTTTCACGTCCGGCGGTTCGAACGCCACCATCACGCCCACCGTGCCGCCGTGAAGAGCCACCACCGCGGCGGCGCCGTAGCTCAGTCCGAGCTGGCGGTCCAGCGCCGTCGGGCGCCCAGCGCGAACGAGTTGTCCGAGTGTGAGCGGAAGCGTCTCGCGGTCGGTCAACTGCTGCAGCTCCAGGGCCACTTTCTCGGCCGCTGACCCTGAGCGGTCGATGACCCGGGCCCCTTCGCCGAACCGCAGGTCGGACAACGGCGACAGGCTTTTCCGCAGGCTGTCCAGCTGGTCGGCCGGTGCGTCACCGCCACGGATATCTTTCGGTGTCGCCCCCTCGGCGACGACCACGAGCGATGGTCTTCGCCCCGCCCGTTCGCTGGCCGTCAGATGTGCCGCGACGGCCTTCAGGTCGTACGGGATTTCCGGGATGAGCACGGCCTCGGCGCAGGCGGCGATTCCGGATTGAAGGGCAAGCCATCCTGCGTGATACCCGAGGAGTTCGACCACGGCGAGTCGACGGGCGTCGCGGGCTCCGGTGGCTACCCGGTCAAGAGTCTCGGTCGTGTGGCTGAGCGCACTGTTGTAGCCGAAGGACAGCGCGGTGGCGGCGATGTCGTTCTCCACTGATTTGGGAATGCAGACCGTGGGTAAGCCTTTGCGGCTCAACTTGAAGGCGACGCTCAGCGCGTGCGATCCGGTGATCGAACTGCCGCCGACGACGGAGATGACGGCGTCGATGTTTTCTGCGCGGAGTCGCTCCAGCAGCTCATCAGAGCGGTCGACCTCTTCGACGAAGTTCTCTACAGTGATTGTGCGCACCCGGAACGGGTCGTGTCGGGGCGCGGCCCCCAAGATGCTGCCGCCGCCCGGCTCCAGGGTTTCGACGATCTGCGGGTCGAGGGTCACCAGTCCGCTCTGGAGGTAAGCGTCGTCGAGCAACCCGTCGTACCCGTCACGGATACCGACAATTTCGGTGCCCAGCCTGCTCGCCGCGAGCACCGCGCCCGTCACCACCGCGTTGAGGCCCGGTACATAGCCGCCACCGGAATTGATCGCGATGCGCTCTGGCGACGTGTCCATCACTTGCCTCTTTCTGTGGACTGCCGGGTTGTTCAGGCGGGGCCGCGCGCTTTGGCCTGCTCTTCTTCCATCCGCTGCCGGATCAGGGGGCGCACGTCTTCGCCGTAGCCGGTCATGGCTCCGCCGTCAACATCCAGCAGTTGACCCGTCACCATGTCGGCACGGTCGCTGGCGAAATAGATGACAGCGCCGGCGATGTCGTCAGGTGTGCACCAGCGGCCAAGCGGAATGAGCCGCTTGCGAACCATCTCGCGGTACTCCGGTGTGGAGCCCCGCTCGGCCAGCGGTGTGAGTGTCGCGCCCGGGCATATCGCATTCACGGTGATGTTGCTGTCCGCCAATTCCCAGGCCAAGTGTTGAGTCAAACCGACTCCGCCGTGTTTAGACGCGGTGTAGTCGGCGCTGCCGAAAAACGTCATCCGGCGCCCGGCCAGGGAATTGATGTTGATGATGCGGCCCTTGTTCTGCTTCATCATCACCGGGATAACCGCTTGGCAGCACAGAAAGACGCCCTTCAAGTTCACGTTCAGCACCCGGTCCCACTGCTCTTCGGTGATGTCCTTGAGCAGTCGCGGCGTCGATTCGATGCCGGCGTTGTTGACCAAGATGTCAACGGTTCCGAATCGTTCGACGACGGCGTCGACCATCGCGTCGATCTCGTCCTTCTTGGTCACGTCGGCCTGGTAGGCCATCGCCGAGCCGCCGTCACGCTCGATGGCCCCGGCCACCGCCTCAGCGGCATCCATGCCCCGGTTGTTGACGACGACATTGGCGCCTTCGCGCCCCACGGCCTTGGCGATCCCCTCACCAATGCCCCGGCCTGCCCCGGTGACGATCGCGGTCTTTCCCTTGAGCTCCATAACATTTCCTCCGTGCGGCGTGCTCAGATGCGTTCTTCGGTGCGGGCGATGATCTCGGCCTGCTGGGCCGGTGACAGGTCGACGAAGTACGCGCAGTATCCGGCGATCCGCACGACCAAATCCCGGTACAACTCGGGATGTTTCTGCGCGTCCAGCAGTGACTGGCGGTTCAGCACGTTGAACTGGATGTGCGAGTGCTTCTGCTCGCACCACACCCGAAACAGCTGCATCAGCCTGCGGGTGCCGGCTTCGCCGGCCACCGTGGACGGGGCGACCTTCATGTTGATCAGGTCTTCGCGGTGCGTCTTGTAGGCATGGCAGGTCGCCCGGGCAATAGAGGTCAGCGTCACGCTGGGCCCCTTGGTGTCCATGCCGTGCGAGGGCGAGATGCCTTCGGACAGAAACTCCCCGGCGACCCTGCCGTTGGGAGTGGCCGCGGTGACCCTGCCGGACGGGACGTGATAGGTGATCGGGATGATCCGCATGTTGAACGTCTGGCCGTGCGGCTTGGGGTGCTGCTCGCAGTACTCCATGATGGTGCGCTGGATCTCGAAACCGATCTCATCCACCCACTCGATGCCGTTGCCGTACTTGGGTGCGTTCAGGCACAGCTGACGCAGGACTTCCTGTCCCTCCCAGTTGTTTTCCAGCGCATCCAGCAGCTGATCCCAGGTGACCTTCTTGGTGTCATAGATCAGGTGCTTGATCGCGGCCAGCGAATCGATGCAAGTGCCGAAACCGCCGACCCCGTCGATGCAGGACGCATCCAATGCGCCCGGGAAGTAGTAGCCGTGGGTATGCAGATCGCGGCCCTGCTCCATGGCCAGATCGTGCAGCATCGAGCAGAACGGGGCAGCAATGTATCGGGGTTTGAGCGCCAGCGCGACATACACCTGAATCATGGCGTGCCTGACGCAGTTGAGCAGCTGCGCCCGGTAGGCATTCCATATGTCCTGGTAGGTCGCGAAGGTGCGCGGATCACCGGTTTGCAGACCGAATTGCACGTCGTTCCAGAACTTGATCCGGCCGTTGCGCAGGGTCATCTCCAGCACCGCGCCGTAATTGATCGCCGAGTTGCCCGTCTTGCCGGTTTCGCGGTTCGGCAGGCGCGATTCGGTGCAGCCCGACGTTGCGTAGTCGAGCGCCTCGCCCACCCGCACCCCGTGACTGAGGAAGAACGGGACAAGGAACTCGTCGTTGATGAGCTTGGGCGAGCCCTTGCCGTCCTTGTTCGCGTCGGCGACCGCGTGCAGGAACCAGTCGGGGGTGTTGGCGTGGATGCGCGCCGCCAGCTCTGGGTAGCTGGATTTCAGCGGCCGGGTGGATTCCAAGATCAGATAAGACAATTCGTTGGTGGCGTCGTGGCCGTCGGGTGTCTGGCCGCCGATGGTCACCGTTTCGTGGTGGGAGAAACCCTCCCTGCCCTTCGCGGCCGCCGGCGACATCTGCGACTCGACGCTTTGCATCATGTTCAGCCACAGGCACTGAAATAGCTCCTGCGCCGCCTCCTGCGTAATCCGGCCCTCGGCAAGGTCTTTTTCGTAGTAGGGGTAGAAGAACTGGTCGAAGCGCCCCATGCAGATCTGCCCGCCGATCAGTTCCTCCAGCCGGGAGAACAGTTGGGCGAACCACTGCGCCTGGATGGCCTCAAGGAAGGTGCGGGCAGGGTTCTCGGGCACCCACGCGCACACCTGGCTGATGTCCTGAAGTTCCTGTTTCCGCTGCGGGTTGACTTCGGCATCGGCCATCGCCGCCGCCAGTGTGGCGTAACGCCGCGCCCACAGCGCCAGTGCGTCACAGGTGATGACCACCGCCTCGTAGAACGGCTTTTTGAGGGCGAGGTCACGCGGGTCTTCAAGTGCAGCCAGCTTCGCCTTGGCCTCTTCGCGGATGCCGCTGCATCCCCGGGTCAGCAGCTTCTCCCAGTCGATCACCCAGTTCTGGGAGTGGCGCATCGTAGACGAACTCAAGACGACGAAAGTCTGTGTGACTCCGATGTTGTTGGGGTCGGGGCCGAACGAGATCAACCGCGACTCTTCGGGCAGCGCGCGCACAAAGCTGGGGGTGAAGTCCTTGCCGTTCCAGTACGGGAACAGCTGCTCGTCGATGATCTTGCGGTCCTCGGGCGTCACGATAACCGCCTCGCGTGACCCGGCTTGCTCGGCCGCTGCGAACGCGTCGGCCCCGGCCTGCAGCAGGCTGCCGTCTAACTCCGGGTAGACCAAGCTGTATCGGCCCAGCCAGGTGTTGGGCCGGCCCACGACCAGCTCGTCATCGAAGATCGTCACCGAGATGTTCTCGGCGATGTGTTTGAGCGCCTTGGCCCAGCGCAGCACCAGCGGTTGACCTTCGGTCGTTTGGAACGACTCGGTGAAATAGATCGCCCGCTCCAGCGTGACCCGGGGCCGATACGACGCCCGGATCGCGTCGTAAAGCCGCAGCACCCGGTCCGTGATACTGCCGTGGACAGCTTTCGCGCCGTTTTGGATGGCCCATTCCTGCCGGGAAAGGTCCTCGGTTCCGGCCGGGGGTGTCTCGACGACGGTCATTTTCGGTCACTTCCTCTTGTCGGCGACGTGTTGGTCATGGGCCGGTCCAGGGATCGCGCCAGCCTCCGTAGTGTTCGACCAGCCGGTCTGCGGAGGCAGGCCCCAGCTGCCGGGCGGATACACCTGCACGGCGGGAGGATCATGCGGTCTGTCCACGCGGCTGCAGCCGCCGCTGGCTTTTGGCCACGCGCCGCAGGAATCGCGATGCTTGTACGCCCGGAACCCGGCCTCAGTCGTCGTTCCGACGAACCCGCCATCGCGTGGCGAAGCCACTGCCTCATTCGTCAACCGTGCGCTTGGACCGGCACTGATCGCACGGGCCAAAGGTCCCGCGTCTCAGGGCCTTGCGTTACCAAGCCACTCACTCCTCGCTGTAGCCACAGGCCCGCAGCGAGCCCACGGAGAGTTCACGTTCATCTTGGGGACCAGTCGGGGACCACACGTTATGCGCGATGGTGAACGACCTGCGCGTCTGTGCACGCCACGCACGCCCATAACCGGGTTACACCTCAGCGCGGATGGCGGCCGGCATAGGCGCGCAGCCACTCCCGCAGGCTCCGGTCGGGATCATCGGGTGTCTGCGCCGGAGCCCGCTACCGTTGAGTGGATCGATGCTGCCCGACCACCCTGCACGCGAACCGCTCGCTGACCCCCATCACCGCCTGCAGACGGTGCACGGCGGCGCGGCGGCGGGCCGGGCTTAGAATTCCCCCTTGGCGATCTCCTTCAGCGCGGCCTTCTCCAACTCCGCCTCCCCCAGCAGCCGCTTCAAGGTGGCATTCTCCCGCTCCAGTTGGCGCCGTCGTTTCGCGGCAGTCGTGACCGCCGCAGCCGCTCGGCTTCTTCAACTGCGGGGCAGGCCGAGTATTCGCTCGGCGATGATGTTGCGCTGAATTTCGGATGTGCCACCCGCGATGGTGCCGGCGAAGCTGCGAAGGTAGCGATCAAACCAGCTGCCGTAGTGGTCATCCAAGTTCAGCGGCGCGAAGGGACCCGTGACGGCGGGATGGATGAGCCCGTCCGCGCCTGCGGCGGTCAGTGCGTGCTCGGACGCGTTCTGCACCGCCTCGGAGCCGAGCAACTTCAGTACCGACAGGCCCGGCACGTCCTCCTCGCCGCGATTGGCCCGCGCGAGAGCGGCGGACCCGAGCAGCCGCAGCGCCTGGGCATCCATGACCAGGGTGGCGTACCGATCCTTGTCGAGCACTTCCGACGGCCGGAAATCAACGATCAGTTCCTGTAATCGGTCGGCATACCCCAACCAGAGCATGGTGCGTTCGTGACCCAGGGACCCGGTTGCCACCTGCCACGCCTGATTCAGCGGACCCACCAAATTTTCCGCTGGCACCTGCACATCGGTGAAAAACACCTCGTTGAAATCGATATCGTCGCGATCACACGCCGACGCGAACGGCCGGCGCACCACACCGGGAGTGTCAGTTGGGATCAGCAACGCGCTGATGCCCTTATGTTTTGCGGCATTCGGATCGGTGCGCACAAAAGTCAGCAACACATCGGCGTCGTGGGCACCCGACGTGCACACCTTCTGGCCGTTGACCACGAAATGGTTGCCGTCGAGCACCGCCTGCGTGCGCAACGACGCCAGATCTGAGCCCGCACCCGGTTCACTCATCCCCAGCGACGCGGTCATCTCGGCCCGCAAAATCGGCACCGCCCAACGGTGCTTTTGCTCATCGGAACCGAACGACAGCACCGACGCCGCGACAATGCCGACGCCCTGCGGATTGAAACTCTGATAGATCCGCCGGTGCGACAACTCCTCGGCGTGCACGTACTGCTGCAGGATCGTGGCGTTGCGACCGCCGAACTCCGGTGGATTGCCCGGCAGCAGCCACCGGTGATCGAACAACAGTCGCTGCCAGCGCCGGGCCCAATCCGGGATGTGCGAGCACGACCGCGGCCGCTCGCCCGCCTCGGCCTCCGAGGGCAGGTGCTCCTCCAGGAATGCCACGAATTCGGCGCGGAACCCGCTCGACGTCGGCATCAAAGGTCAGCTGCGCGGCACTCCTCGGCCTAGCGCCCCACGATTTTTGATTCCGCTTCCATAAGCACGCCTAAGAGAATAGTATTCTCATCATGAGAAAGTTACAATCTCCGGCACGTCGTACGTAAGGGGGTCGAGCACAGCGATGCCACGGCGTTCTCCGGTACGGTTCAATCATGTTCTCCCTTCACGGCAATCATCCGAGCCGCCCGTGACCAGCCCCAGCGAAGAACCAGCCTGGAAGCAGCGCGCGGTCGAGCGCTCCATCAAGACGGCAAAACTGCGGGCTGCACAACGCGTGCAACGCTTCCTCGATGCGGCCCAGGCCATCATCATCGAAAAGGGCAGCACAGACTTCACCGTCCAGGAGGTTGTCGACCGGTCCCGACAATCGTTGCGGAGCTTTTACCTGCAGTTCGACGGGAAGCACGAACTGCTGCTTGCCCTGTTCGAAGACGCGCTGAGCCGGTCAGCCGACCAGATTCGCGCCGCCACTGAAAGCCATTCCGATCCGCTCGAGCGGTTAAAGGTCGCCGTCCAGCTGCTGTTCGAGGTCTCACGCCCCGACCCGACCGCGAAGCGCCCACTGTTCACCGACTTTGCTCCGCGACTTCTCCTCTCGCATCCGGCTGAGGTCAAGGTTGCGCACGCACCGCTTCTGGCGTTGCTCACCGAACTCATGGAAGACGCCGGCACCGCGGGCCAGTTGCGCCCCGACATCAATCCCAAGCGGATGGCGGCCATGACGATGCAGACGGTGATGTTCATCGCGCAATCCAGCGGCGGCACCGATGATGCGACGATCCATCCCATCACCGCCGACGAGGTGTGGGACTTCTGCTCGCGCGGCTTCGCCCGCGACGGCCGTAAGAATTAGGTTACCGGATACCGAAAACAGCGCTTTCGCGAGCTGTGCGCCCGACCTACTCGCATGCCGGAGGCGCGAGCCGCCGATCGAGACGTCGGCGGCGAAAGTAGTAGTTCGAATATCGCACATGGAAACCAGTCGGAGAATTGGATTCTCCAATTTTCAGAACTACAAATAGCGAAAACGGATTCGGCGTTGACACTCACGGGTGGCTGATGACAGAGTTGCGGAAAGTCGTTCCAACTACGCGGCTCCGGCGAGAGGCGAGACCCGGTGACAGTCAGCGCTGCCAGCGACGTGTACTACGACCCGTACGACGTCGAGATCAATGCCGATCCCTACCCGGCGTTTCGACGGCTTCGCGAAGACGCGCCGCTGTATTACAACGAGCAGCATGACTTTTACGCGCTGAGCCGATTCGCTGATGTCGACCGGGCACTGGTCGATCACGAGACCTTCAGCTCCGCACGCGGCGCGATCCTGGAACTGATCAAGGCGAACATCGACATGCCGCCCGGTGTGATCATATTCGAGGACCCGCCGATCCACGATGTCCACCGCAAACTGCTGGCCCGCATGTTCACGCCGCGCAAGATCGGCGACCTAGAACCCAAGATCCGCGAATTCTGCGCTCGCAGTTTGGATCCGCTGATCGGCACGGACCGGTTCGACTTCGTCGCCGACCTGGGGGCGCAGATGCCGATGCGCGTGATCGGCATGCTGCTCGGAGTTCCCGAAGAGGACCAAGAAGCTGCCCGGGATTTCGCGAACGCGCAGATGCGCACCGAGGCCGGCAAGCCCATGAAGGCGGCCGCGGAGGGCATGGCGGGCGGTGACTTCTTCGCCCGCTACATCGACTGGCGTGCCGAACACCCGTCGGATGACATCATGACCGAACTGCTCAGCGTCGAGTTCGAGGACGAGAGGGGAACCCGGCGGCGGCTGACCCGCGAGGAACTGCTCACCTATGTCAGTGTGGTGTCGGGTGCCGGTAACGAGACCACCACACGGCTGATCGGCTGGGCGGGCAAGGTATTGGCCGAGCATCCGGATCAGCGTCGCCAGCTCGTCGAAAACCCCGCATTGATCCCGGCGGCCGTGGAAGAGCTGCTGCGCTACGAGTCACCGGCTCCCCACGTGGCCAGGTACGTCACCCGCGACGTCGAATACTACGACCAGACAGTGCCGGCGGGCAGTGTCATGATGATGCTCGTTGGAGCGGCCAACCGCGACCATCGTCAATTCTCGCCCGACGGCGACGTTTTCGACATTCGCCGCACCCCGCGTCAGCATCTGGCGTTCAGCGTCGGAACCCACTACTGCCTCGGCTCGGCGTTGGCTCGTCTCGAGGGACGTATCGCGCTGGAGGAAATCTTGCAACGGTTCCCGGAGTGGGACGTCGACCTCACCGACGCCAAGTTGTCTCCGACGTCCACCGTACGGGGATGGGAGGCAATGCCTGCTGTGCTCGCCTGAGGCACGGACGCATATCTAGCCCAATGTGAAACAGAAACGAGGTAACGATGGCTGGGCGAGTCGAAGGCAAGGTCGCGTTCATCACCGGTGCGGCGCGCGGCCAGGGCCGCAGTCACGCGGTGCGATTGGCACAAGAGGGCGCCGACATCATCGCCATCGACATCTGCAAGCCGATCAGCGAGAACACCGTGATCCCGGCGTCCACTCCGGAGGACCTGGCTGAGACCGCGGATCTGGTCAAAGGTCACAACCGTCGCATCGTCACCGCCGAAGTCGACGTGCGCGATTACGACGGGCTGAAGACCGCCGTGGACAGCGGTGTGGAGCAGCTGGGCCGGCTGGACGTCATCGTTGCCAATGCGGGCATCGGCAACGGCGGGGACACTCTGGACAAGACCAGCGAACACGACTGGACCGAGATGATCGACGTAAACCTGGCCGGTGTGTGGAAGACCGTCAAGGCTGGTGTCCCGTACCTGCTCGCGGGCGGCCGCGGCGGGTCGATCATCCTGACCAGCTCGGTCGGCGGGCTGAAGGCCTATCCTCATACGGGTCACTACGTGGCGGCCAAGCACGGCGTCGTGGGGCTCATGCGCGCGTTCGCCGTCGAGCTGGGCCAGCACATGATTCGGGTCAACTCCGTGCATCCCACCAATGTGAACACCCCGATGTTCATGAACGACGGGACGTTCCGCCTGTTCCGGCCTGATCTGGAAAATCCAGGCCCCGAGGACCTCGCGCCGGTCGCGCAGATGATGCACACACTGCCGGTCGGCTGGGTGGAGCCTGAGGACGTTAGCAACGCGGTGCTGTTCTTCGCGTCCGACGAATCCCGCTACATCACCGGTGTCACGCTTCCGGTCGACGCCGGCAGCTGCCTGAAGTAGCGCCAGTCGCGGCGTAGGGTCCTGTCTTATGGACGGATTCGACGGGCGGGGAGCGGTCATCACCGGCGCTGCGAGCGGCATCGGTTTCGCCACCACCGCGGAGTTCGCCCGCCGCGGGGCCAGGGTGGTGCTCGCAGACGTCGACCGGCCCGCGCTGGAACAAGCCGTGGCGCGGCTGCACGCCGAGGGGCTCGATGCGCACGGTGTCGTGTGCGACGTCCGCCATCTGAACGACGTTGTTGACCTGGCGGAGCAAGCATTCCGCCTTTTTGGCCGCGTTGACGTCGTGTTCAACAACGCCGGCGTCGCGCTCGCAGGTCCGATCGCGCAGATGACGCACGACGACTGGCGATGGGTGATCGATGTCGACCTGTGGGGCGCGATTCATGGTGTCGAGGCGTTCCTGCCCGGGCTCCTCGAGCAGGGCGGGGGCGGCCACATCTTGTTCACCTCGTCCTTCGCGGGCTTGGTGGCGAATGTCGGCCTCGGGCCCTATTCCGTTGCCAAGTATGGCGTTGTCGCTCTCGCGGAGGCCCTTGCCCGCGAGGTCAGGGCCGACGGTCTCGGTGTGTCGGTGCTGTGCCCGATGATCGTGGACACCAACCTCGTCGCCAACTCTGCGCGCAACCGCGGCGCGGACTACGGGCCGCCGCCAGCGCAAGAGGTCGCGATAGGGCCAGGGCCGGAAGACGACGCTGTCCTCGACGTCGACGAGGTCGCCCGCCTGACGGCCGATGCGGTTCTGGCCAACCGGCTGTACATCCTGCCGCACCGGGCTTCGCGCGCCTCGATCCGCCGGAGGTTCGAGCGGATAGACCGCGCGTTCGACGAGCAGGCCGCCGACGGGTGGAGTCACTAGCCGGGTCCGAGCCGAAACTCCCCGGTCTGCGGGTGGCGGTACCACCCGCCCGCGGCTTGGGTCCCACCGTCGACGCGGATCGTCTGCCCGGTGACGTAGCTCGACATGTCAGAGGCGAGGAATACTGCGGCACCGGCGATCTCGTCGACATGCACGGGGCGGCCCATCGGGACAACATTGCCGATGTCGGGGCTCAGCCCCTCAGGGTGAGCCGCAGCAATCCTTCGGTCACGGTGATGTCCGGGGCGAGTGCGTTGACGCGAATGCCATGTGGCGCCAGTTCGACCGCCGCGGTTTTGGTGTAGTTGATGATGCCGGCCTTGGCGGCCGCGTATGCCGCGTAACCCGGCGCGGCGCGGACGCCTTCGATCGATGTCAGGTTGACGATGCTGCCCGGGAGGCCGGCGGACACCAACTGTCGCGCTATCCGCTGCGTGCATAGCAGCACATGGCGCAGGTTGGCCCTATAGAGCGCATCCCAGCCGTTCTCGCTGGTTTCCAGCAGCGGTGATACGAAGACACCGCCGGCATTGTTCACCGAGGATGGTCACCGGCCCGAGTTCATCGGTGATGCGTTGCAGCGCGGCGTCCACCCGGCCGCTGTCGCGCACGTCGGTGACAATACCCAGTGCGCCAACGGATTCGGCAGCGGTTATGCACGTGTCGGTGTCTCGCTCCCAGATCGCCACCGACGCGCCGAAGGCGGCCATGCCAGCGGCGACTCCGCGGCCGATGCCGGCTCCACCGCCGGTTACTACCGCGACCCGGTCAGTGAGCAGGATGTCCGAGGGATCGATTGCCACGGGCATGAAAGTCAGGTAGCCGTGGTCGAGTCGTACATGGCCGGTGCCCGGCCGATCACACCATCGGCTTCCAACCCGGCGATCTCCGCTTCGGTCAATCCCAGCTCGGCCAGCAGTTCATGGTTGTGCTGGCCGAGCAACGGCGCGGGATGCACATGAAATCGGTGGGGTCCGCCGGAAAACCTCATCGGAATCGTGCTGTGCCTGGCCCGGTCGTTCACTGGGTGCCCGACGTCTTCGAAGAACCCGCGAAACGCCAGCTGCGGCAGCTCGGTTTGACGGTGCGGCTGCATCACCTTGCCCACCGGCACGCCGGCGCCCCACAGTATCCGGACGATCTCATCGCCGCCGCGCTGTGCACACCAGGCCGCGAGATGCTCGTCGATGACGTCGTGCTGCTCACGCCGCCCGGCCGCGCTGGACAGCTTCGGATCCATTGCCCAGGGCGGGCATCCGAGCGCGTCGCACAGGCCTAACCACTGTTCGTCGGTTGTCACCGCGACCGCGACCCAGCTGTCGCGACAACCGAACTCGTCGATGTCAGCGGTTCGGTACGGGTTCTGCGGCGCCGCAGTCGGGCCTCGGTTTCCCGCGCGCTGCAGCAGTGCCCCGTACGCCGAGTATTCGATGACCTGCTCGGCGGCCACGTTGAGCGCGGCGTCGACCATCGCGGCTTCCACCAGCACGCCCTGTCCGGTGCGGCGCCGGTGCTCCAACGCCAGCAGCAGCGCGTTGACCGCATGAACGCTGGCATTGGGGTCACCAATTGTGTACGGCTCATAGGGGTTCCGGTCGGGATAACCGGTCAGCCAACTGAGGCCGGCGGCCGCTTCGATGACGTACGCGAAGGCCGGATTGTCGCGCCATGGCCCGTCGAGGCCGAAACCGGGCATCCGGAGCAGGATCGCATCGGGCCGGATCGATTGCACGGCCCCAAAATCCAATCCGATCTGATCCAGCACTCGGGGTGTGAAGTTCTCGACGATCACATCGCAAGTCGCGACGAACCGGCGCAACAGGTCGCGTCCGCGTGGACTCTGCAGGTCGAGTGTCAGACCCTTCTTGTTCGTGTTCAGCGCCGAGAAGATCGGCGACTTCTCCCACCACTGGTCTTCGGTGATCGGGATGCCGGCGATGAGCCGGGTGCCGTCGGGCCTGCGGGTGGACTCCACGTGAATGACGTCGGCGCCCAGCATGGCCAGGAAGTGTGTACAGCACGGACCGGCCCAGAATGTCGTCATATCCAGCACACGTAAACCGCTGAACGGCAGCCGATCCCCGCCGTGATTCACCGGGGGGCGCGCGGGTGGACGCGACTGGCGATAATGCGCGGTGTGTTCTCCCAAACGCGGCGCGGGCTGCGGCGGGCGAAGTAGCGCTGGCCGCATGCGGTAGGGCGGTCCTGGTTGGCGGAAGCCGCCACGGGGGTTGCTGACGAAGGACCCACGAGCCTGGAAATGGTCCAGGTGGGCGATGTTGGCACCGTTGGCAACTGGGGCGTTGGGGATCCGGAAAGCCGTTGCGAGCTCGCGGATCTCATCGACGGTGTGGTCTTGCGCCCACGCGTAGAGTTCTTCGGCCTTCTCGTTGGCCTGCTCGCTGATCGAGAGCGGCGATTCCTCGTCGATCCACTCCTCGTGACCGGTCATCGCGCACAGGTCGAACCACTGTTGGGCCGTGCCGCAGCCGAGATCGACGAGACCGTCTTTGGCGCGGGCGACACCCGGCACGGTCAGCTTCCGCGCATCCCGCCACGGCCGGCCCAGCATCTCGAAGTAGGTCACCGGATAGTATGTCAAGCAAAGGATCTGGGTTTCCAGCATGGACAGGTCGATAAGCCGGCCACCGCGCCGGCGGAACGCCAGGGTTGCCGCGCTCGCGTATGCTCCGGCCAGGTACTCGCCGACCTGGCCGCCAACGAAGACCGGTGCCCGATCCGGTGATCCGCGGCCCAGTCCCACGATCCCGCCTGACCATGCCTGCAGCGTGAACTCCGTCGCCGGGCGGTCCCGCCAGGGGCCTTCCAGGCCGAACGGTGTTATCGACGTGATGGTGAGATGCGGATGGCGACGATGTATCTCTGCGGGTGTAAAGGCTTGGTGTTCAGCCACTGTCGATCCGCGCGACCACACCACCGCGTCCGCGGCAGCTAGCAGCTCGTTGACGAACTCGATATCGTCGTCGATCTGCGGGTCGGCGACGACGCTGTGCTTGGAGCAGGCCAGAAAGCTGAACAGCGCCCCGTCGTCGCCGGGTTCGATGTCCGCACCAGACGCCGACCACCGCCGCAGCGGATCCCCTTCCGGCAGTTCGACTTTGATCACCTGCGCGCCGCCGTCGGCGAGCAGCTTCGTACAGTATGCACCTGCGATACCGGTGGACAGGTCGACGACGACGTACCCGTGCATGGGGCCTAGCCGTCCCGCTTACGGCTGGATTTGCTCAGCCGGAATTCCGGCGGGAACCTGCTGTCGTTGTCCTTCACGGCGTCGCCCAGGCCCCGGTCGATGGCGTCGCCCATTTCCAGGTCGTCGGCGTCGTGATGGATGTGGCTGCCCATCGATTCGAAGAATGCCGACAGTAGGCTGCCCATGTACTCGCCCTGGTACTGCTTGACGACTTCGAAGAACACCTTCTGCATGAAAATCGTGTCGGTCGGGCGGTTCCGCGCGCACGCCAACGCGTACTTCTGCACTTCCGCTTCCAGCTGGTCCCGCGGCACCACCTTGTTGAGGAAGTTGCACTGGTACATTTCGTCCGCCGTGAACGGCCGGCCGGTGAACACCATTTCCTGGAACTTCCGCAGGCCCATGGTCTGTATCCACGTCCACATCCGCGGACCCCAGCCGTAGTAGCGGAATGACGGGTGGCCGAAAAGCGTGTCTTCGCTGGCGATCACCAGGTCCGCGTCGGCGGCCTGATAGAAATGCCACCCATAGCAATAGCCTTTGGCCTCGACGATGCTGATTTTCTTCAGCTCCTGCAGTGGCCGGTTGCCGGCTTGCGAATTGGCGTACCACTGGCTGATGGTGGCGCCGTGGCGGAAAGAGCCTTTCGGCGGATACACGATGCCGTCGGGCTCCAGCCGCAGTTCGGCGAGGCGGAAGTCCGGCGAATCCTGACCCTCCATGAATTCCGGAAGATCCGCGCCGCTGCCGAGGTCGTCGCCAACCCCGCGGATCACCACCACCTTTACGTCATTGTCGACGGTTGCGCCGCGTAACAGGTCGGCGTAGCGCAACCGTGCCGCGGCCGTCGGCGCGTTCAGATGATCGGGCCGATCGAACGTGATGGTCGCGATCTTGGTCTCGGGATCCTTGTGGTATCGGATGATCTCTTCCGGTGACGGGCGTGACGAGGCGGCCATGTCACTAACGCTCCTCCCAGAACGGGCTTTTGGTGAGCACATCGGCACCGTCGGTGGTGATCAGGACGGCCTCCCGCCCGAAAACCGCACCCACGTCCTGCTGCCAGACGTACCCGGTGACGGCCAGCACCATCCCGGGTTCCAGCCGTTCCCCGGCGGCGGTCCGCGGAAGCTGCGGTGAGACCACCGGCGGGTCGAAACCCATTCCCAGGCCGCGCGCCACCGGCGTCGGCGGCAAGGGTTCCCCAGCGGCCTGGTAGGCATCCAGCAGCCCGTTAGCCGGTTCTCCCGGTTGGCATGCCGCGAACAGCCTGTCCCACAACTCATTCCACCGCCGGTACAGGCTGGCGGCGCCGTCTGGTTTGCCGGCCGGCCACGTCCGTCCCACCTCGCCGATGTAGCCGCCGCCGAGCACACCCGCGGAAAATGCCACCAGGTCACCGGATTGCACACGCCCGTCACCGTTTGCCCGCCGCCAGGGGTGGTCCCGAGAAGTCACCCAGGCGGCGTCCTGGTTGGCCGGCGTGCTCACCCCCGCGGCCGTCATCGCCTCCAGCAAGACACCGGCCAGCGTCTGCACGCTCACTCCAGGCCGCAGCTCGGCCACCGCCGCGGCCAGGGCCGTCTCGGCGACTCGAAGGGATTCACCAATCGCGGCCACCTCTTCTGGTGTCTTGATGCGCCGGGAGGCCCGCATGGCCGGTTCCCCGTCGACCAGCTGCGCATTCGGGAAGGCCATCGGCAACAGCTGGGCGAAGAGCGGCGACAGGGCGTCCGTGCCTACTCGTCGAGCGGTGGCCGCACCCTCGATCCGTTGTAGCGCCGCGATGGTGTTCATCGGATTCCATGCGATGCCGTACAGATTCTCGCGCGGGATGTCGTCGGGAACACCCTCGTCCCAGGTGCTCAGCAGATGGATGGCACCGGTCGCCCGCATCAGCACACAAGTCGGGCCGAACGGCCGGGTCCCGGCGATCCAGAGCTGCGGCGCACCGGCGACATACCGAACGTTGGCCTGCCGTCCGAGGACCAGCGCATCGAGGTCGTGGTAATCCATCTGGGCCAGCGCGCGCTCACGCCGCCCACAGCGCAGAGCCCGATCGTCGGGCAGGACCTCAGTTGCCATACGGGTCATAGGGGTAGTCGGTCAACGGCATCCAGCCCTTCTCGGTGATCACCACGATCTCTTCGCTGCGGTAGCCGCCAGTGCCGTCTTCCCACACCACCGGCTCCAGGACCAGCACCATGCCCGGTCCGAAGATGAAGCTTTCGTCGAACTCGTCGCCGAGATCCGTGCCGATCATGGGCATTTCGGCGGCGTTCACGCCGATGCCGTGGGCCAGGTAGAAGTGGGGCAACCAGGGCCGGGTCCCGCCGTTGGCCTTGGTCGCCGCCCGGCCCAACTCGGCAGCGGTGGCCCCGGGCCGGGTCACGTCCAAAACGGCGGTCATGATCTCTTGCCATTTGTGGAACTGCGCCTGCTGACGCGGCGTCGGTTCCTGGCCGACGATCCAGGTCCGGCCGAAGTCCGAACAATATCCGCGGTAGGTGATGCTGACGTCGGTCCACAGCACGTCACCTGCGGCCAGCTCACGCTCGGTTGTCAGTAGTGGCAGCGCCAGGTCGCCGTGCGTGGTCCACACGCCGTCGGCCTTCCGCTCCGGCATGACCTGCCAGATCGGCTCCAGCATGCTGGCCGTGGCGCCCAGCTCGAAGGCTCGGCGCACGAAACCGGCCGACAGGTCGATCTGGCGGACGCCGGGAGCCAACGCTGCCTGCACATCGACCATGGCCTCATCGGTGATCCGGCAGGCCCTTCGAATGCAGGCCAATTCGTCGGGGGTTTTGATGACTTTGGCCGCACTGACTACCTGAGCGGCATCGGCAGGAGGGCCGGCCGGAAATAGCAGCTTCTGGGCGCGCGACATGGCGCCGGTGCACTCGTCGACAGCAACCGCCGCCCTGGCCGGAACCAGATCCGCGAGCAGCCGCGCAAAATTCTCTACGCCTTCGTCGAATTCGAGATAGACCGGCCCGTGGAGGTGATCAGCGGGCAGCTCCGACTCCGACGAGGCGCCCTCGCGAAACGGCAGGAACAGGTGCGGCCACTCGTCGTCGGCAAGCACCACGGCCACCGGCCGCTCGACATGGGACAACCCGGCGTCGCCCAGCGGCCAACTCGTCCCGGTGGCGTAGACCACGGCGTTGTTGCCGAGCAGGATCAGCGCGTCAACACCATGATGGGCCATTGCCGCTCGCAGACGCGCGCCGGTCTCCCGGCGCATCCTGTTCAGGTCTGGTAGGTCCGGAATGTTGATCGCAGATGCCTGCGCTTGCATAAAGGCCGTCATCGATGAGCCCTAAAGGCCCAGAAATTCTTTGATGTTGCCGCTGACGATCCGCGCGGCGGCCTCTGGCCCGACGGCATCGACGACAGCGGCCAGTGATTTCTCCGAATAGCCGAAAGTGCTTTCGTTGTGCGGATAGTCGCTCGACCACATCACCTTGCCGATTCCGATCTGGTCGATCAACTGCAGTCCCAGCGGGTCGACCATGAACGACGCGCTCATGTGGTTGTCCCAGTAGTACCGGATGTCGTGCTCGAGGGGCCGGTTGAACATGTGCCGGTACGACGCCACCAGGTGCTCGGCGTCTTGCAATGCCCACGGCACCCATGCGATCCCGCCCTCGAACCAGCCGATCCGCAGCCTCGGGTGGCGGTCGAGAATGCCGCCAAAGATATACTTGGAGAACGCCTCCCGGAATCCGTCGATGTTGATCATCATGCCGACGACCACGCTGTTGAACTCGCACGGGCTTTTCGGCGGGGTTTCTCCGATGTGGTGCGTGACCGGAAGGCCGGATTCTTCGATCTCATCCCAGACCGGGCTCATCGCCGTGCTCGAGTAGTCGATCACGTTGCCGTCGTCGTCCTTTCCCGGGTTCAACGGCAGCAGGAATGTCTTGAGCCCCAGCGACTTCAGCTCCTGCAGCGTCCGGCGAGTACCCTGGGGATCCCACCAGTTGATCAGCCCGACGCCGTAGAAGTGGCCGCGTGACCGCGCTTGCAGGTCGGCCATGTACTCGTTGTAAATGCGAAAGACCCGTTCGCGCAGTTCTTTGTCCGGAAAGTGGAAAAGCGCCAGAACAGCGTTGGGAAAAGCCAGCTCGTTGTCGACGCCATCCTCGTGCAACTCCTGGATGCGCGCCTCGATATTGGTGCTTGCGGCCCCCGGTAGGTCGTCGTACTGCATCAGCACCGCGCTGAAGTCACCCGGGAGGAAGGACTGGCCCTTGCGCCCGACTTGGTAGGCGCCGTCCTCGTACCAGATCCGCGGCGCCTTCTCCTTGAGTTCGTCGGGGAAACGCTGGTAGAAGATGTCGTCGGCCAGCGAAATGTGGTTGTCAGCAGAGAAAACCACCATGCCTTCCGGCAGGCCGACACTGCTGCGGTCGGCATGGCCGCGTCGATTCTTCGGTGCACCAAACCCTTCGGGCGGGTAGAGCGAGACGGTGGACTGGGTGGGCATTGTTGATCCTCCAATCGGATCTGCTTGGTTTTCGAGAGTAGTCAGCATGGACCAGCTCGGTATAGGGGTTCACCAGGTCACCGGCAGTTCGTAGACGCCGTAGGCGAGCCGGTCATGTTTGAACGGGATCTCTTCGATCGGGGCAGCCAGCCGCAGCGTGGGGATGCGGCGGAACAACGTGTGGTAGACGATCTGCAACTCGGCGCGGGCAAGTTGCTGGCCGACGCATTGGTGCCTGCCGTAGCCGAACGCGACATTTGGGGTGGCCGAGCGATGCAGGCAAAGCCGCTCCGGCTCGGGGAAGACTTTGGCATCCCAGTTCGCCGGAGCCAGGTCGATGATGATGCCCTCGCCGGCGCGGATCACCTCGCCCGCGATCGCGATGTCTTCGATTGCTACCCGGCGCTGGCCGTTTTGAATGATGGACAGGTAGCGCAGGAGTTCTTCCACCGCGTTGGCGATGATCGCTGGCTCGTCGGTATCCCGTAATACGGCCAGTTGATCGGGGTGTTCCAGCAGGGCGAGCACCCCGAGGCCGATCATGTTCGCGGTGGTCTCGTGGCCGGCGATCAGCAGCCCGGTACCCAGTTGGGCGGCTTCGCGCACGCTGATCTCACCGGCTTTGACTCGCTCGGCCAGATCCGACACCGCGTCTGCTGGATCTTCCGGGGGATTGTCCATTTTGGCCTCGACCAGTCGGGCGAGGTACTTGTGCAGACCGGCCGCGCCTTTGGCCGTGTCCTCGGCGGTTGCGTAGCGGGCGAGTCCGATGGTGGCGCGATGCTGGAACATCTGGGCGTCCTCGTACGGCACGCCCAGCAACTGGCTGATCACCAGGGACGGGACGGGCAGCGCCAGCGCGGCGAGCAGGTCGGCGGGCCGCGGTCCGGCCAGCATCGCGTCGATGTGCTCGTCGGTGATCTGCTGAATCACCGGCCGGAGGGCCTCGACCCGCCTGAAGGTGAACGGCCGCGACAACATTCGCCGGAACCTGGTGTGCTCTTCGGCATCGGAGGTGAACACCGACCGCGGACGTTTGTGCACCGTCGCCAACATGCCCTCGTTCCAGTGCGGGAAACCGGGGCGCCGGTCGTCGACACTGACACGTGGATCGGAAAACAGCGTGCGCACCTCCTCATAGCCGGTGACGAGCCACGGGGTGCTACCGTCCCAGATTCGCACTCTGCTCAGTGGCTTCTGCGAATTGAGCGCGAGCACCTCCGGTGGCGGCGCGAAGGGGCAGTGCGGCGACCTGGGCATCGGATATTCCGGGATGCCCGACGGTGTTTCGGTTGCTTCATCGGTCAAGGTCTCGGACACAATCACTCCTCGATGCTGATGGCCAGTGCGGGGCAGGACGCGGCGGCCTTGCGGGCGTTCTCGGCCTGCTCTGCCGGTGGGTTCTCGTTGAGCAGGACGACGACGCCGTCCTCCTCGCGCTGGTCGAAAATCGCGGGAGCATGCATCACGCAGTTCCCGGACGAGGCGCATTTGTCTTGGTCGACAATCACTTTCATCTGCTGCTTCTTTCGCAGGGCGTGACCGGCGCCAGCCAAAGCCCCACGATCGCGTCGATCAGGCCGGACGCGGCGGCCTGCCAAGAGGCTCGGGGCACGGATGTGCCGGCGGCGAGCGCGCGTTCACGATCGGCGCAGGTGTGCATCAGCAGGTTGCTGGCCATCATGTTGCGTTCCACCCGAACGTCGACCGGCAGCTCGGGAAGGCAGCGGTTGATCCCGTCGATGACCTGCACCAGCGATGGCGAGCTCAGCGCATCCTTGACCACGATGTCGTGGTAGGCGGGATCGGTCATCACCTGTGCTGCGAAGCGGGCATACCAGCTGGGGCTGCCGAGCTCCGCCAGGTGCTCGGTGAGCGGGCACACCAGGCATGCCACCCAATCGCGCATGTCGGTGGAGTCGGCGGTCTCGGCCACCATCTGCTCGCGCAGCCGTTCAATGGGCACCCGATGTTTCTGCTCGATAGCGCGCACCAGATCGGTCTTGGTGCCGAAGTGGTAGCCGACCGCGGCGTTGTTGCCCTGGCCGGCGGCCTCGCTGACCTGCCGGTTAGACACCGCGAATACGCCGTGCTCGGCGTAGAGCCGCTCGGCCGCGGTCAGGATCGCTTCCCGCGTGGTGCCGGCCCGCTCGGTGCGTGCGGCCTTGGCGGCTATGGTCATGCACCAAGTCAACCCGTGAGGCCGCATTAAGTCAATCGACTGATTTAATTCGGCCCGGCCATGCTTTGCCGGCATCAAAGTCCGCGCCGCTCCCCGTGGTGCCCCTCACGTGTGCGTCGACGGCGCTCCGCTCGGGTGAGCGTGTCGATCAGCGATCGTGCCGATTGGGCAGTATGCCCAATCGATTTGGGTTGGTCGTCGGTCAGCCCAACACAGGGAACCGGCGCTCGCGGGCAAGCCGGTCAAGAGCGTTCTGCATCACCGAGCGGACGTAGGAATCGACCTCGTCGATGTCGGGGTTCTTGCCGAACCGGGCGACGATGTCGATCGGCTCGAGCACCTGATCAACGATCTTGGCGGGCAACGGCATATTAGCCGGGAAGAACACAGTCATGCCGAATGGGAAACCGACGCTGAGCGGCAGAATGTCCAGCCGGATCCGGTGAAGACCCAATCGCTTCGCCAGCCGATCGCCGCGGGTCAGGAACAGTTGGGTTTCCTGGCCCCCGATCGACACTACGGGCACGATCGGCACGCCAGCTTCGATGGCGGTCCGGACGTATCCTTTGCGGCCTTCGAAGTCGATGACGTTCTGGCTCAGCGTCGGCCGGTACGCGTCATAGTCGCCGCCGGGATACACCAGCACCACCGCACCCGAGTGCAACGCCTTGACAGCGTTTTCCCGGCTGGCATGGATAACGCCGATGCGGCCCAGGTATCCGCGGAATGGTGTGAAGAACACGCCATAGTGGGCGAGGATGTAGAGAGGGCGGTCGTAGCCGAACTTGTCATAGAAGGCCGGGCCGAAAACAAGCGGATCAGGCGTCAGGGCCCCGCCGGAGTGGTTGGACACCAGCAATACGCCGCCGGCTGGCGGGATGCATTCCAGGCTGCGCACCTCCGACCGGAACCATCGCTGGATGATCGGCGCGACCACCTTCTTCGCCTGCTCGGTGAAAATGGGATCCCACTTGGCGAGTTCCGTATTGTCAATATCGTTGTCGCTCATAACTTCCCCTGCAGCGGGCTATTGTCGATGTCCCGTCGACGCGACGAGTCGGATGCCCCTTGTGGGAGTAGATAGTCTATGGCGCCCGCAGCGGCGGGAAGAGGGTCTTTGAGCGGCTTGTGGCGGGACCTAAGTCCCTATCGAGCCGCTTGGCGTCGTTTATCGTCACTGGGTATGGCAGAACCGGACAGGGGCGGCGACGCCCAAGATGGGGCTGGCGCTTCTCATTGGCGTCTTCCAGGGGCCGGCGTAGCGGGCAACGTCGTCAGGCCGTTCCGAAGAACCGGCCGCTACTACGCACAAACGCGGCGCGACTATCTCGGCGGTCAGCCCAGTGAGATTCCGTTGGCGCGGCCGACACTTGCGCTCGCCGCGCACGCGTTGCGCGATGAGATCGTGCTTGTCGGGCTGCGGGTGCGTCGGCCGCTCAGCGATCCGCAGGGATTCGAACGCATCACCGGGGAAGTGGTCGCCGCGCTCGGGTTTTACGGCCGGCAAGGGTGGCTGGACCATCCAGAAGGGTTCTTCGCCGCCCCCCCGCCTCTCAGGGATGTCACGGTCACGCGGGTGACGGGTCGCAGACGCTTCTACGAACGCATCGTCTTTGACAGCGGGTATGCGCCGCACTGGGGTGAACCGGGCGCCGAACGGTGGCTGGGCTATACCGCCAGCAACCGTGGGTACGCCCTGATCCTGCGGCACCGGGAACCACGACCATGGCTGGTGTGTGTCCACGGCACGGAAATGGGCCGGGGCCGCGTCGACCTGAAGCTCTTCCGCGCCTGGGATCTGCATGAGCGGCTCGGTCTCAATGTCATCCTGCCCGTCCTTCCGATGCACGGTCCTCGCGGACGTGGCCTGCCAAAGGGCGCGGTGTTTCCCGGAGAGGATGTGCTCGACGACGTGCACGCCACGGCTCAGGGAGTGTGGGACATCCGGCGGCTATTGTCCTGGATACGACGTCAGGAACCGGACTCGCCGATCGGGCTGAACAGCATGTCGCTGGGCAGTTGCATCGCGTCGCTGGTGGCAAGTCTCGAAGACTGCCTCACGTGCGCGATCCTCGGCGTACCGGTGGCGGACCTGGTTGAACTGTTGGGACGCCATGCGCGCCTTGCTCGCGATGACCCGCGCCGGCACACGATCGCGCTGGCCGAGCCCATCGGAAGGATGGTCTCGCCGCTGTCGCTGGGCCCCCGCGTGCCGATGCAGGGCCGCTTCATCTACGCCGGGATCGCCGACCAGCTTGTGCATCCGAGGGCGCAGACGCTCCGTCTGTGGGAGCACTGGGGCAGACCCGAGATCGTCTGGTACCCGGGCGGCCACGCCGGATTCTTCCGTTCGCAACCGGTGCAGCGCTTCATCCGGGACGCGCTGGTGCAATCGGGCCTCATTGATCGTTCCCAGGCGCTGCCCGAGGATGATGGCTCCGTCGACTCGTCGAGCGGGGTCTGATCGTAGCCGGGGTCGAGGCCGCCGCGGTAGATTCGGCAGAACGGGCGTTCTCGGGAGGTGCCAGTGGGCCAGCGTCCATCCGATCCGGGCGGGTATCGGTGGCTTGCCCTGGGCGAGGACGCGTTCCCCGCAGGAGAACAATGGCTGGCGCCCGGCGAGGCGGCCATTGCGGCCGGGATGCGGTACACCAAGCGGCGCACCGAATACCTGCTGCGCCGGCTGGTCACCAAGCATGCCATCGCTTCGGTCATCGGCCGGCCCACCGACCCGGCCACGCTCGCCGGCATCGAGGTCCGTAATGCTCCTAGCGGCGCCCCCTACGTGTGCGTCGACGGCGCTGCGGTCGGGCTGGGCGTGTCGATCACCGATCGCGCCGGCTGGGCGGTGTGCGTGACATGCCCGACGGCTGCACCGGCCGGCGATCCGCGCGAGCCCCCGGCGGTCGGCTGTGACCTGGAGCTGGTGGAGCCGCGCACACCCGGCTTCGTGCGGGATTTCCTGACCGCGGCCGAGCAACGTTTGGTCGCCTCACACCCGGTGGGTGAGGAGCGCGACGCGACCGCAAACCTGATCTGGTCGGCCAAGGAGAGCGCGCTGAAAGTGCTGCGCATCGGGCTGCGCCGGGACACCCGGACGGTGGAGGTGACGCTGGCCGCGCCGCG
The DNA here is from genome assembly GCA_035625875.1 of Mycobacterium sp. Classification (GTDB taxonomy): domain Bacteria; phylum Actinomycetota; class Actinomycetes; order Mycobacteriales; family Mycobacteriaceae; genus Mycobacterium. Next base: position 58,715 of record DASPOT010000185.1, read on the forward strand.
CGGCGACGGTTGGGGCGAGTTGACGGTGCGCGCGGTCGAAGGCACAGAGTTCCCAGGTTGGTGGCGACGCGAAGGCCGATTCCTGCTCACCTTCGCCGCGGAGGTGGCGGCTCCACCACCGGTCGCCCTCGGCGACCCAGCAGTGCTGGCGGCAGCAGAACCCCGCCATTCCTGGCTCGACCGGCCGCTATAGCTGTGACATCCCCCTCTCGAGGGCATCGATTATGTAGGGCCGCAGCGTCTCGGCGGGGACGATGTGGTCCACCGAGCCCACCGCCTGTGCCCGCTGGACGGTGTGGATCTTGTCGAACTCGTCGGCGATTTCGCCGAGTATCGCGGCGCGGACCGTCGCAGTGATCTCGGCCAGCCGGGCCCGCGCCGTGCTCGCGTCGGACCCACTCGCCTCGCGCACCGCATC
>DASPOT010000186.1:0-9805 GCA_035625875.1 Mycobacterium sp.
CCAAATCCCGCGGCTGTTCTCCATCGTCGATCACGAGCAGCGAACCTAGCCAGCCGAACTCCTCCCGGCACGCACCCTCCCCCAACTCCCTGCGGTAGTTCGGTCAACAAGTCGGTTTTGGGTCGGCCGGGCACGTTCTTGACATCGCGGGCGTTGACCAACTGCGCATCTAGGCCCTTGTCTTCAAGCAGGTAATACCAGATCCGCCAATAATCCGAGGTCGACTCCACGGTCACCTTCTCGATACCCAGCTGCGCCAGCTGCTCGGCCAGTTCGCTGATGGCGCCGGTGCGCGCGGGCACGTCCCACACCCGGCTAAACCGCCGCCCGGACTTGCCCGGCAGCCGCACACATACCTTGCCCAACGCCTTGGCCACGTCGATCGCCGCGGCCCGCTCGATCACCAGCTCGTGTTCGGCGTCGGGAATCTCCACCGGTACCGACCCGTTCGCCGGCGTCGGTTGCCGCTTACCCATTTGACCCACTTCGCTTCTCCTCCAACCGAATCCATCCATTCCATCGGGTGAGGCCGCCCGGGGGCCTCGGTCAAGGGAACCGAAATTCTGACCGGCGTGCTCGAAGCAACAGTGCGTGACCCTTCCAGGTCGGGCCCCGGCACCAAGCTGGTATACGGGCTCATACGGCCCAAATAAAGATCGGCGTCGGCGGGCGACCCGACCCCATTTTCACGCCCGCGAGGCGTCCCCGGGAGGCAAATGGAGCTGGTATCAAGTAGACTTGGATTCTTCATGGGTCACGACGTGCACGTCGATCTTGCCGGACTCCCGCAGGATCGCTGCGCCGATACCTTCGTCAAAGATGCGCGCCCAGCGGGAGCGGCGGGAATTGCCGATCACCAGCTGGGTGGCGTTCGTCTCGCGGGCGAAATCCAGCAGCGCCGTGGGCACGTTGTCACCAACCACGATATGCAGGGAAGCGGCCAGGCTGGTCGCCAGCTCGCGAAGCTTGCCCATCCGGGACGCCGACACGCCAGAGAGCCCGTCGCCGCGCGAGACATGCACCACCATGAGCTCGGCACTGGATTTCGATGCTATCCGGGATGCCCGCCGTACCAACGTCTCCGACCCCGGACCGCCGGTGACCGTCGGCGAGCCGCTCGGCGGCTGCCGCCAAGGTCGAGGCCACCGAATCGCGGGCCGCCATCGCGGCGACATTGTCCTGCGGATTCATCCGTAACACCAGCCACGTACCGTGCTGGGCCCGTGCCGGTGCGGAAGTGCGCGTGTCTGAGCGGCCTAGCACCCGATACACGGCACCAGCGTTTCGGTCCGTTTTGGGCCGTTTCGGTACGACCTAGGGGGCAAAGATGGGGCACACCCCGGCTCGATTTGAGCGTTTCCGCAGTTAGAAGCCGTGCCCCCGACAGGATTCGAACCTGCGACCTTCTGCTCCGGAGGCAGACGCTCTATCCCCTGAGCTACGGGGGCGCGGATACCATGCTGCGCCATCGGGCCCCGCCAGACTAGCGCATCGTGGCGGCTGCCTGGCGGCCGGAACGGATTCGGGCCCCGACCCCCGCAGACCATAGGATGGACCTTCGTGACCCCCGCCGACCTGGCCGAGCTGCTCAAGGGCACCGCCGCCGCGGTGCTGGCCGAGCACGGCCTGGACGCGGTGGCGCTGCCGCAGACCGTCACCGTGGAACGGCCACGCAACCCCCAGCATGGCGATTACGCGACCAACCTGGCGCTGCAGCTCGCCAAGTCGGTTGGCGCCAACCCGCATGAACTGGCCGGATGGCTTGCCGAGGCGCTGACAGGCGCCGACGGTATCGGCTCGGCAGAGGCGGCCGGACCGGGCTTTGTCAACATACGCCTGGAGGCGTCAGCGCAGGGTGTCATCGTCAACAACGTCATCGACGCGGGTAAGAACTTCGGCAACTCCGACGTCATGGCCGGACGGAAGATCAACCTGGAATTCGTCTCGGCCAATCCGACCGGACCGATCCACATCGGCGGCACCCGGTGGGCCGCGGCCGGCGACGCGCTGGGACGGTTGCTGTCAACACAGGGTGCCGAAGTGGTGCGCGAGTACTACTTCAACGACCATGGCGTGCAGATCGACCGGTTCACCAGCTCGCTGATCGCCGCGGCCAAGGGTGAGCCCACCCCGGCCGACGGCTACGCCGGCACCTACATAACGGATATCGCCGCGCAGGTGCTGCAGAAGGCGCCCGACGCGTTGGCCCTCCCCGATGCTGAGCTGCGGGAGACGTTCCGTGCAATCGGCGTCGACTTGATGTTCGCCCAAATCAAGCAGTCGCTGCACGACTTCGGCACCGACTTCGACTTCTACACCCACGAAGAGTCAATGCACACCAGCGGCCGTGTCGACCAGGCCATCGCAAGGCTGCGCGCACAGGGAAACATCTACGAAAAAGACGGCGCAATCTGGTTGCGCACCAGCGCTTTTGGTGACGACAAGGACCGCGTCGTCATCAAGAGCGACGGCACCCCCGCCTATATCGCCGGCGACCTGGCCTATTATCTGGACAAGCGGCAACGCGGTTTCGACTTGTGCATCTACATGCTCGGCGCTGACCATCACGGTTATATCGCCCGGCTCAAGGCCGCGGCCGCCGCCTTCGGCGAGGATCCGGCGACCGTCGAGGTGCTCATCGGCCAGATGGTCAACCTGGTCCGCGACGGCCAGCCGGTCCGGATGAGCAAGCGGGCCGGCACCGTGATCACCCTCGAGGACCTGGTCGAGGCGATCGGGGTCGACGCGGCGCGCTACAGCCTGATTCGGTCTTCGGTAGATACCCCGATCGACATCGACTTGGCGCTGTGGTCATCGGCCTCCAATGAAAACCCAGTTTATTACGTGCAATACGCGCATGCCCGGCTTTCCGCGCTGGCCCGCAACGCCGCCGAGCTCGGCGTGGTCCCTGACACCGCCCACCTCGAGGTGCTCACCCACGATAAGGAAGGCACGCTGACGCGCACCATTGGCGACTTCCCGCAGGTGCTGAAAACCGCTGCATCCCTGCGAGAACCGCACCGGGTGTGTCGCTACCTGGAGGACCTCGCCGGTGACTACCACCGGTTCTACGACTCGTGCCGGGTTTTGCCACAAGGCGACGAGGAACCCAACCAGCTGCACTCTGCTCGGCTAGCGCTGTGCCAGGCCACCCGCCAGGTCATCGCCAACGGGCTGGCCATCCTCGGAGTAAGCGCCCCGGAGCGAATGTGAAAGCCCATCCCGCCGGCCCCCGGCACGCCGAAGAGATCCGTCACGCGGGTAGCCCGCCGCGCCCGCAGACATCGCAGGAGCTTCTGCGCCTGGCGCCGAATGTGTGGCCTCATAACGCGGTTCGCGGCGACGACGGTGTGGTGAGCATCGCCGGCGTTCCATCGACCGATCTTGCGCAGGAGTACGGCACCCCGCTGTTCGTCATCGACGAAGAAGACTTCCGCACCCGCTGCCGAGACATGGCGGCGGCGTTCGGCGGCGGGGAGAACGTGCACTATGCCGCCAAGGCCTTCCTGTGCAGCGAAATAGCGCGGTGGATCGACGAAGAAGGCCTCTCGCTCGACTTGTGCACCGGCGGGGAGCTAGCGGTCGCACTGCACGCGCATTTTCCCGCGGAGCGGATCGTTTTGCACGGCAACAACAAATCGGTGGCCGAACTGACCGCGGCGGTCAAAGTCGGAGTCGGCCTCGTCGTCCTGGACTCGATGACCGAAATCGAGCGCCTCGACGCCATCGCGGCTGAGGCGGGCGTCGTCCAGGACGTGCTGGTGCGTGTCACCGTCGGTGTCGAGGCCCACACCCACGAGTTCATCTCCACCGCGCACGAGGATCAGAAATTCGGGTTGTCGTTGGCCAGCGGCGCTGCGATGGCCGCCGTCCGCCGAGTATTCGCCACCGACCACCTGCGACTGGTCGGCCTGCACAGCCATATCGGGTCGCAGATTTTCGATGTCGCCGGCTTCGAACTCGCCGCGCACCGGGTCATCGGCCTGCTGCGCAATGTCGTCGCCGAATTCGGCGTCGACAAGACCGCGCAGATCGCGACCGTCGATCTCGGTGGTGGCCTGGGTATCTCGTATCTGCCGCACGACGATCCGCCGCCGGTGCGCGAGCTTGCAGCCAAGCTGGGCGCCATCGTACGCAACGAGTCGGCGGCGGTCGGACTGCCCACGCCCCGGCTGGTGGTCGAGCCCGGTCGCGCCATCGCGGGGCCAGGGACCATTACGCTGTATCAGGTCGGCACCGTCAAGGACGTCGACGTGAGCGCAACTGGGCACCGCCGTTACGTCAGTGTCGACGGCGGCATGAGCGACAACATCCGCACCTCGCTCTACGACGCGGAGTATGACGTTCGACTGGCGTCGAGGGTCAGCGACGCGCCGCCGACGTTGGCCCGCATCGTCGGAAAGCACTGCGAGAGCGGCGATATCGTCGTGCGCGATGCGTGGGTGCCCGACGATGTCCAGCCGGGCGACCTGCTTGCGGTGGCCGCTACCGGTGCCTACTGCTATTCGCTGTCGAGCCGTTACAACATGATCGGCCGCCCCGCGGTGGTAGCGGTGCGCGACGGGCAGGCCCGCCTGATTCTACGTCGGGAGACGGTCGACGATCTGCTGAGTCTGGAAGTTAGGTGAGCCGTGTTCGGTGAGGAAAAGCCGGTTGGTGTAGCGGTCTTGGGATTGGGCAACGTCGGCAGCGAAGTTGTCCGCATCATCGAGGACAGCGCCGAAGACCTCGCGGCCCGAATCGGCGCGCCACTGGTGCTACGCGGCATCGGGGTGCGACGGGTCGCCGCTGATCGCGGTGTGCCGGTCGGCTTGCTCACCGACAACATCGAAGAGCTGGTTTCGCGCGACGACGTCGACATCGTTGTGGAACTGATGGGGCCGGTGGAACCAGCTCGCAAGGCGATCCTGTCCGCGCTCGAGCACGGCAAGTCTGTTGTCACCGCGAACAAAGCCTTGTTGTCGCAATCCACCGGAGAGTTGGCCCAGGCCGCCGAAAGCGCTCATGTTGATCTGTATTTCGAGGCGGCCGTCGCGGGTGCGATCCCGGTCATCCGTCCGCTCACCCAGTCGCTGGCCGGTGACACGGTGCTGCGGGTGGCCGGCATCGTCAACGGCACCACCAACTACATCCTTTCCGAAATGGACAGCACGGGAGCCGACTATGCGCATGCGCTGGCCGACGCGAGCGCACTCGGGTACGCCGAGGCCGATCCCACCGCCGATGTCGAAGGCTACGACGCCGCGGCGAAGGCCGCGATTCTGGCGTCCATCGCCTTCCACACCCGGGTGACCGCCGATGACGTCTATCGCGAGGGCATCACCCAGATCACCCCAGCCGACTTCGCGTCCGCGCGCGCCCTTGGCTGCACCATCAAGCTGCTGTCCATCTGCGAGCGCATCACCACCGACGAAGGCCAGCAAAGTGTTTCGGCCCGCGTCTATCCGGCGTTGGTGCCGTTGACGCATCCGCTTGCCGCGGTCAACGGTGCCTTCAACGCAGTGGTGGTCGAGGCCGAGGCCGCGGGGCGGCTGATGTTCTACGGCCAGGGTGCCGGCGGAGCGCCAACGGCCTCGGCGGTGACCGGCGATCTGGTGATGGCCGCCCGCAACCGGGTACTGGGCAGCCGCGGTCCGCGCGAGTCCAAGTATGCGCAACTGCCCGTGCTACCGATCGGTTTCATCTCGGCCCGCTATTACGTCAGCATGTACGTCGCCGATAAGCCCGGCGTATTGTCTTCGGTAGCAGCCGAATTCGCCAAACGCGAGGTGAGTATCGCCGAGGTGCGCCAAGAAGGCGTGGTCGACGAAGGCGGCCAACGGGTGGCAGCGCGCATCGTGGTGGTCACCCACCACGCCACCGACGCCGCGCTGTCGGAGACCGTCGCCGCGCTAGCTGACCTGGATGTGGTGCAGCGTGTGGCGAACGTGCTGCGACTGGAAGGAACCAATCCATGAGCGTCTCCGGTACCACTACCCGCCAGCCCTGGCCGGGTGTGATCGCGGCCTACCGCGACCGGTTGCCCGTGGGCGACGACTGGACACCTGTCACGCTGTTCGAGGGCGGCACCCCGTTAATCCGGGCAACCAGACTCTCCGAGCAGACGGGCTGCACGATACACCTCAAGGTCGAGGGCCTTAACCCCACCGGCTCCTTCAAGGACCGGGGCATGACGATGGCGGTCACTGATGCACTGGCCCGCGGGCAGCAGGCCGTGTTGTGTGCGTCGACGGGAAATACGTCGGCGTCCGCGGCGGCATACGCGGCCCGCGCCGGCATCACCTGCGCGGTGCTGATACCGCAAGGCAAGATCGCGATGGGCAAGCTGGCGCAGGCCGTCATGCACGGCGCCCAGATCATCCAGATCGACGGAAACTTCGACGACTGCCTGGAACTGGCCCGCAAAATGGCCGCCGACTTCCCGACCATCACACTGGTCAACTCGGTCAACCCGGCGCGCATCGAGGGCCAGAAAACCGCGGCATTCGAAATCGTCGACGCACTGGGCAGCGCGCCAGACGTGCATGCCCTTCCGGTCGGCAACGCCGGCAACATCACCGCGTACTGGAAGGGGTACACCGAGTATCACGATGGCGGCGTAACCGACAAGTTGCCCCGCATGCTGGGCACCCAGGCGGCGGGCGCAGCGCCCCTGGTACTTGGCAAACCGGTCAGCCAGCCGGAGACCATCGCTACCGCGATCCGTATCGGCGCACCGGCGTCATGGTCATCAGCCGTCGAAGCGCAACAGCAGTCCAATGGGCGCTTTCTGGCCGCCACCGACGAGGAGATTCTGGCCGCGTACCACCTGGTGGCCCGTGTCGAAGGCGTCTTCGTCGAACCCGCATCGGCGGCGAGCATCGCCGGTTTGCTCAAGGCCATCGACGACGGCTGGGTGCCGCGCGGCTCGACGGTGGTGTGTACGGTCACCGGCAATGGCCTCAAGGATCCCGACACGGCGCTGAAGGACTTGCCGAGCGTGAGCCCGGTGCCCGTCGACCCAGCCGCGGTCGCCGCGAAGTTGGGGTTGGTCTCGTGAAAGGCTGTCGGTGAGTCAGCTGCCCGCAGGCCTGATGGCAAGCGCCGTCGTCGCGGCGTCCAGCGCCAACCTGGGCCCGGGTTTCGACAGCATCGGCCTGGCATTGAGTCTTTACGACAAGATCATCGTTGAGACAACGGATTCCGGTCTAGTTGTGGAGGTCGAAGGCGAGGGCGCCGGACAGGTACCGCTCGGGTCGAGCCACCTGGTGGTCCGCGGAATCCAACGCGGGCTGCGGGCGGTGGGAGTCAGCGCTGCGGGCTTAGTGGTGCGCTGCCACAACGCCATTCCACATTCCCGCGGTGTCGGCTCGTCCGCCGCCGCAGTGGTCGGTGGGCTCGCAGCGGTCAATGGCCTCGCTGCGCAGGTGGATTCGACGCCATTAAGCGAAACTGAACTGATCCAGCTGTCCTCGGAGTTCGAGGGCCATCCCGACAACGCCGCCGCGGCAGTATTAGGCGGTGCGGTGGTCTCGTGGATCGACCACGGATGTGATCCGCCCGGCTACGCAGCGGTGCCACTACGGCTCCACCCTGATATCCATCTGTTCCCCGCGATTCCCGAAGAGCGCTCCTTGACGGCGGAGACCCGGGTGCTGCTGCCTGCGCAGGTCAGCCACGACGACGCCCGATTCAACGTCAGCCGCGCCGCGTTGTTGGTGGTGGCGCTCACCGAACGGCCGGACTTGCTGATGGCGGCCACTGAGGATGTCCTTCATCAGCCACAGCGCGCCCCGGCGATGCCGGCATCGGCGGAATACTTGCGGCTATTGCGGCGTTACAGTGTCGCGGCGGTACTTTCAGGTGCCGGGCCTGCGGTTATTGCACTGAGCACAGAGCCGGAGTTGCCCGCCGAAGCCGTCGAGTACGGCGCCGCAAATGGGTTTACCGTCGGCGAGATGGCTGCCGGGGACGGAGTTCGCTGGAGTTCCGGTGTTGCAGTCCTCAGTTGATCCGTATCATCATGGGACAGGCGTTTGACAGGGGTTTCTTGCTTCCGGCACCGAAGCGCGTTATCCTCGGAGCCGTCCAGCAATCGCAGCATCTGCATCTGCATCGATACTGTCTTGACACTAGGACGACCACCAATTCTTCTCGTGGACGATAGTTCGCTGTTTGAGCCGCCAATACTGGCGATCACCGTTGCAGAGTCAATGATTGGGAGCACTCAGCGACTTCGCTGAATGCAGCGAACCCTCGCGTGACGCACTCAGTGAGGGAAGAAAGGAAATCCGTGACTGATACGGACCTCATCACGGCTGGCGATAGCACCGAAGATGACAAGCTGTCGAATTCCGTGATCACACACACTTCCGCGCCCGGTGCCTCCGGTGCGGACACACCCGCTTCTCCTGCATCCGACGCAGACACGTTTGCATCCGTGGACGCCGACGCCATCGCGTCGGACGGCTCGCTGGCCACCATGGTGTTGCCCGAATTGCGCGCGCTGGCCAATCGAGCCGGCGTCAAGGGGACGTCGGGCATGCGCAAGAACGAGTTGGTCGCCGCGATCCGGGAAATTCAGGGACAGGCCAATGGCGCGCCCTCCGGCGGCGGTGCGTCGCAAGATAGCGGCCAAGCCGGCACCGACGCGCCGACCACCCAGGCGCAGACCGAGTCGGCCACCGAGGCCCCCCGCCGGGAACGACGCAGTGCCTCCCGCGAGGCGGGATCACCCAGCCCGCATCCGGCCGAGCAGGATCGCGAGGTCGCCGACCAGTCCGATGCCGACACGGGTCAGGGTGACACCAAGACAGATGAGCACGCACCAGACAAAGACAGCGACCAGGGCGGTGATCAGCAAGGCGCGGGCGGACAGCTGACCCGCGGTGACGAGGATGGTGAAGGGCGTCAAGGCCGGCGCGGACGCCGGTTCCGTGATCGCCGGCGCCGCGGTGAACGGTCGGCCGACGGTGCAGAAGCCGAACTGCGTGAAGACGACGTCGTCCAGCCGGTGGCCGGCATCCTCGACGTCCTCGACAACTACGCGTTCGTGCGCACCTCCGGTTACCTGGCCGGTCCCCACGACGTCTATGTGTCGATGAACATGGTGCGCAAATACGGCTTACGCCGTGGCGATGCGGTGACCGGTGCGGTCCGGGTGCCCCGGGAGGGTGAGCAGCCCAACCAGCGGCAGAAGTTCAACCCGCTGGTGCGTCTGGACAGCGTCAACGGCGGACCGGTCGAAGACGCCAAGAAGCGTCCTGACTTCGGCAAACTGACGCCGCTGTATCCGAACCAGCGGCTGCGTCTGGAAACCACGTCCGAGAAGCTGACTACCCGGGTCATCGACCTGATCATGCCGATCGGGAAGGGCCAGCGCGCGCTGATCGTGTCGCCGCCCAAAGCCGGCAAGACGACGATCCTCAAGGACATGGCCAACGCGATCACCAAGAACAACCCGGAGTGCCACCTGATGGTCGTGCTGGTCGACGAGCGGCCGGAAGAGGTCACCGACATGCAGCGCTCGGTCAAGGGTGAGGTCATCGCCTCGACGTTCGACCGGCCGCCCTCGGACCACACATCGGTCGCCGAGCTGGCGATCGAGCGGGCCAAGCGGCTCGTCGAGCAGGGCAAGGACGTCGTGGTGCTGCTCGACTCGATCACCCGCCTCGGGCGCGCCTACAACAACGCGTCTCCGGCCTCGGGTCGCATCCTGTCCGGTGGTGTCGACTCCACGGCGCTCTACCCGCCGAAGCGTTTCCTCGGCGCCGCCCGCAACATCGAGGAAGGCGGCTCGTTGACCATCATCGCAACGGCGATGGTC
>DASPOT010000187.1:0-17798 GCA_035625875.1 Mycobacterium sp.
GCCGCCAGAGCGTCGGCTTCTACCTGGACTTGCGCAACTACGTCAACAACTGGCGTCGGCTGGGTTTCACCGAGGACGACGTGCACAAGCCCGGCAGCGACAAGCTGATCGACGCGGTGGTGGCCTATGGCACCCCGGCAGTCATCGCCGATCGGCTCAACGAGCATCTGGACGCCGGCGCCGACCACGTAGCGATCCAGGTGCTGGGCGGTTGGCCCGAAGACCGACTGCTGGCCGCGCTGACCGAACTGGCCGGGCCGCTGGGGCTGACACCCGCCAGCTGAACACCCTGCTCGGTTAGGGTTTGACCATGCGGCTGCTGGTCACCGGTGGTGCCGGTTTCATCGGCGCCAATTTCGTGCACAGCGCCGTGCGCGAGCATTCCGACGACGCGGTGACGGTGCTTGATGCCCTGACCTACGCGGGCAGCCGAGAGTCGCTGGCCGACATCGCCGACCACATCCAGTTGGTGCAGGGCGATACCGCCGACGCCGAACTGGTTTCCCGGCTGGTCGCCGACTCTGACGTGGTCGTGCATTTCGCCGCCGAAACCCACGTCGACAACGCGCTGGAAAACCCGGAGCCGTTCCTGCGCTCCAACGTGATCGGGACGTTCACCCTCCTCGAGGCGGTACGGCGCTACGCCGTGCGGCTGCACCATGTTTCCACCGACGAGGTCTACGGCGACCTCGGGCTAGACGACGCGCAGCGGTTCACCGAGTCCACGCCCTACGATCCGTCGAGTCCGTATTCGGCAACCAAGGCCGCCGCCGACATGCTGGTCCGGGCCTGGGTGCGGTCTTACGGCATCCGCGCGACGATCTCCAACTGCTCGAACAACTACGGTCCGTATCAGCACGTGGAGAAGTTCATTCCGCGCCAGATCACCAATGTGCTCACCGGCCGGCGGCCCAAGCTGTACGGCAGCGGCGCCAACGTCCGCGACTGGATCCACGTCGATGATCACAACGACGCGATGTGGCGGATCCTCGAAGACGGTCAGATCGGCCGGACCTACCTCATCGGTGCCGAGGGCGAGCGCGACAACCTGTCCGTATTGCGGACGCTGCTGCAGATGATGGGCCGTGACCCCGACGACTTCGACCGTGTTCCCGACCGTGCCGGCCACGACCTGCGCTATGCCATCGACCCGTCAGCTCTCTACGACGAATTATGCTGGGCACCAAAGCATACCGACTTCGACGAGGGCTTACGCGCCACCATTGACTGGTATCGCGACAACGAATCATGGTGGGGGCCGTTGAAGGACGCCGTGGAGGCCCGATACGAAGAGCGCGGTCAGTGACATGAAAGCCCGTGAACTCGATATCCCGGGTGCCTGGGAGATCACCCCGCAACTACATTCCGATTCCCGCGGACTGCTCTTCGAGTGGCTCACCGACCGCGGGTTCACTGCGTTCGCCGGTCACCGCTTGGACGTCCGGCAGGCCAACTGTTCCGTGTCGTCAGCCGGCGTGCTGCGCGGCCTGCACTTCGCACAGCTGCCACCGAGTCAGGCCAAATACGTGACCTGCCTTTCCGGCTCGGTTTTCGATGTCGTCGTCGACATCCGGGTGGGCTCACCGACATTCGGTCGCTGGGCCTCGGTGCTGCTCGACGACCGCGACCGGAGATCGGTGTACATCTCCGAAGGCCTCGCCCACGGTTTCCTTGCACTGCGGGATAATTCGACAGTGATGTACCTGTGCTCCACCGAATACAACCCGCGACGTGAGCACACCATCTGCGCGACGGATCCTGCGCTGGCCATCGACTGGCCGGTGGTCGACGCGGTCGCGCTTCGCATGTCCGGCCGCGATGCGGCAGCGCCGTCACTCGAGCAAGTGCAGGGCGCCGGGCTGCTACCCACCTGGGATGACACCCAGGCATTCATCAATGGCCTGCGCCGCGCCTAGCAGGCCAGGGCTCGCTGTTGGAGATGCTCCGGATTTCTTCGCACCGTTGTCGTTTGGCGATTACCCGGATTCGCTGACGATACCGGCTCATCGCACCATCACCGCGGTCGCACACGCATGTGAGCGAATCCACACAAATGTTGATCAGATGGCTTATCCGATTCCGGGTAGGATCCGCGACACCGAAGTCGGTGAATCCCCATGGACTGCGGGCGATTTCGATGCATTCGATTCAGCCTCAGTGCGGATGCGTATGACGTCAATCACCTCGCTCCTCGATGAACACCCAAATCCGCTGGTTATACGGGTGATCGCGCCATCACCGCCGTCGCGCACAGTCCAACCCAGCGCAGTCTTGCGTGCCCGTTTCGGCATCGTTTTGTACCATTCCCGTGACCGAAGTGGTTGAGCCGCCCACGGATTGGGTGCGATTTCGCCTCAGCGGCAGGAGAGTCCAGCGCCTGATCGTCTCGCTCGATGACGACACTCGGCTCGGCCGCAATCCGGGAACCTTCAACCTCGCAGGCGGGTGAGGTGACGACGACTGACGACATGTCCCGTGACGAGGGGCACGCTCGGTCGATCGGTGTGTCCAACTTCACAAAAGAGCATCTGTCGACGGTCATTGAGCACACCTCGACGGTGCCCGCGGTCAATCAAATTGAGCTGCATCCGCGGCTAAACCAGGCCGAACTTCGCCAGGCCCATCCGAAGCACAACATGGTCACCCAGGCCTACAGCCCGCTGGGGGTCGGCAGGCTGCTCGATCACCCGACAGTGACGCCGGTCGCGGCCGAATACGACCGCACACCCGCGCAGGTGCTCGTCTGATGGAACCTTCAACTCGACAATGCGGTCATCTCGCGCTCGGCGAAACCCGAGTGGGTCGTCGAAAACCTCGACGTCTTCGATTTCGAGTTGGCCGACGAACACGTGGACAAACTCAACGAGCTCAACGACGGCAGCCGGGTGCTCCATGATCCGCTGACCTTTACCGGCACGTAGCGGGCTCCGTGGCTCGCCTGGTCGGGGGCTGACCGACACGTCGCCGACAGCGACGACATGCTGCACCGCGATGAACCTCAGCCACAGGTCCGTTCACGGCCGAAAGGTGTGCGGGCGCGGATTGGCGGAGTCGCGGTGTGCCGTCACATATCGCCTATCCGTCCAGCAACGTGGCTGTGCCGAAAATATGCCGCTCACTGGCCAATATCGGCTCGGGGTTACAGCGCGCAGCGCGGCTACCCGGGTCCGTCGAATGCCGCCCTTGCCAGCTCGGGGGGCCACATTTACTATGATATCCTAGTATTTGATCGTTCGCTTCGCGTCCCCGAGGGCACCAATGACGACACAGATTCCGCATTACATCGACGGCCAGCGCACCACCGGACAGTCCAGCCGCACCGGTGACGTGTTCAACCCCAACATCGGCCAGGTCCAGGCGAAAGTCCCGATGGCATCGTCAGCCGATATCGATGCCGCCGTGACATCCGCCGTCGAGGCGCAGAACGGCTGGGCCGCCTGGAACCCGCAGCGCCGCGCCCGGGTGCTGATGCGCTTCATCGCGCTGGTCAACGAGAATGTCGACGAGCTGGCCGAGGTGCTGTCTCTCGAACACGGCAAGACGCTGGCCGATTCTCGCGCCGACATTCAGCGCGGTGTCGAGGTGATCGAGTTCTGCATCGGGATCCCCCACCTGCTCAAGGGGGACTACAGCGAAGGCGCCGGACCGGGCATCGATGTCTACTCGTTGCGTCAGCCCCTCGGTGTGGTCGCCGGTATCACGCCGTTCAATTTCCCGGCGATGATCCCGCTGTGGAAGGCCGGCCCCGCTCTTGCGTGCGGAAATGCGTTCATTCTAAAGCCCAGTGAGCGTGACCCGTCGGTCCCGGTACGGCTGGCCGAGCTGTTCGTCGAAGCCGGCCTGCCGTCCGGCGTGTTCCAGGTCGTGCACGGCGACAAGGAGGCCGTCGACGCCATCCTGAATCACCCCGACGTCAAAGCGGTCGGTTTCGTCGGCAGCTCCGACATCGCCCAATACATCTACGCGACGGCCGCGGCGAACGGTAAGCGGTCGCAATGCTTCGGCGGCGCCAAGAATCACATGATCGTGATGCCCGACGCCGACCTCGACCAGGCCGTGGACGCGCTGATCGGCGCCGGGTACGGCAGCGCCGGTGAACGCTGCATGGCGGTCAGCGTAGCGGTGCCGGTTGGTGAACAGACCGCGGAACGGTTGCGCGCCAGGCTAATTGAGCGTATCAACAACCTTCGGGTGGGACATAGCTGCGATCCCAAGGCCGACTACGGGCCGCTGGTCACCGAAGCTGCGCTCAATCGGGTGCGCGATTACATCGACCAAGGTGTGGCCGCGGGCGCCGAAGTGGTGGTCGACGGCCGCGAACGCAGCAGCGACGACCTGGCATTCGGCGAGGACAATCTGGAAGGCGGCTACTTCATCGGGCCGACGCTGTTCGACCACGTCACCCCCGACATGTCGATCTACACCGACGAGATCTTCGGGCCGGTGCTGTGCATGGTCCGGGCCCACGACTACGAAGAAGCGCTGCGGCTGCCGTCGGAGCACGAGTACGGCAACGGGGTGGCGATCTTCACCCGCGACGGCGACACCGCCCGCGACTTCACCTCCCGGGTGCAGGTCGGCATGGTCGGCGTCAACGTGCCGATCCCGGTGCCGGTGGCCTACCACACTTTCGGTGGCTGGAAGCGCTCCGGGTTCGGTGACCTCAACCAGCACGGCCCGGCGTCCATCCAGTTCTACACCAAGGTCAAGACCGTCACGTCGCGGTGGCCATCAGGCATCAAGGATGGCGCCGAATTCGTCATCCCGACAATGAAATAGCGCCACGATGCAATTCTTCGGTCTCAACGACGACGAACGGGTGATCACCAAGACGGCGGCCGCGTTCGCCGAGAAACGACTCGCCCCGTATGCCCTGGAATGGGATGCCACTAGGCACTTCCCGGTGGACGTGCTGCGTGAGGCGGCCGATCTCGGGATGGCGGCGATCTACTGCCGCGACGACGTGGGAGGCAGTGGGCTGCGCCGACTCGACGGGGTGCGCATTGTCGAGCAACTGGCCATCGCCGATCCGACAGTCGCCGGATTCCTGTCGATCCACAACATGTGCGCCTGGATGATTGACGCGTTCGGCACCGCCGAGCAACGCAAGCTATGGGTGCCACGATTGGCGTCGATGGATCTCATCGCCAGCTACTGTCTGACCGAGCCCGGTGCCGGGTCGGATGCCAGCGCATTGCGCACCCGCGCCGTCAGGCAAGGTAGCGACTACGTGCTCGACGGTGTCAAGCAGTTCATTTCCGGGGCCGGAGCATCGGATGTGTATGTGGTGATGGCCCGTACCGGAGCCGAGGGTCCCCGCGGGATATCGGCGTTCGTCGTCGAAAAAGGCACTCCGGGGCTAAGTTTCGGCGCCCACGAAGAGAAGATGGGCTGGAACGCGCAACCGACTGCGCAGGTGGTGTTCGAGGGCGCGCGGGTGCCCGCCGACGCGATGTTGGGCGGCATGGACGGCGAGGGCGCCGGCTTCGGGATCGCGATGAACGGCCTCAACGGCGGTCGGATCAATATTGCGGCGTGCTCGCTCGGCGGCGCCCAGGCCGCCTACGACAAAGCGGCGTCCTATCTCCGCGACCGTCACGCGTTTGGGGCCAGCCTGCTCGACGAACCCACCATCCGGTTCACGTTGGCCGATATGGCCACCGCGTTGGAGACGTCGCGAATGTTGTTGTGGCGGGCGGCGAGCGCCCTGGACAACGATGACGTCGACAAAGTCGAGCTGTGCGCGATGGCTAAACGCTATGTCACCGATGCGTGTTTCGATGTCGCCGATAAGGCCCTGCAGTTGCACGGCGGCTATGGTTATCTGCGGGAGTACGGTCTGGAGAAGATCGTGCGCGATCTGCGGGTGCACCGAATCCTCGAGGGAACCAACGAGATCATGCGGGTGGTGATCGGCAGGGCCGAGGCTGCGCGGGTCCGCGCCACCGCATAGGAGGGCCGATGACGAAGATGTCCAGAATCGCGTTCCTAGGTTTGGGTAACATGGGCGGCCCGATGTCGGCGAACCTGGTTGCTGCGGGCCATCTCGTAAGTGGGTTTGACCCATTGCCCACTGCCGCGGCGCTTGCCACCAAAAATGGTGTCGCCGTTTTCGACAGCGCCGCCGACGCGGTAGCCGACGCCGATGTGGTCATCACCATGCTGCCCAACGGCGACCTCGTCAAGCGCTGCTACGCCGAAGTCCTGCCGGCCGCGGCATCGGGCGCGCTGTTCATCGACAGCTCCACCATCTCGGTCAACGACGCCCGTAAGGTGCACGCGTTAGCCGACTCACACGGCCTTCCCCAGATCGACGCTCCTGTCTCCGGTGGCGTGCGGGGCGCGGTCGCCGGCACTTTGGCCTTCATGGTCGGCGGCGACGAGCTTGCACTCGAGCGGGCGCGCCCAGTACTGGAACCCATGGCGGGCAAGATCATTCACTGCGGCGCAGCCGGAGCAGGCCAGGCCGCGAAGCTGTGCAACAACATGGTGCTCGCGGTGCAGCAGATCGCGATCGGCGAGGCGTTCGTGCTGGCCGAGAGGTTGGGACTGTCGGCGCAGTCGTTGTTCGACGTCATCACCGGTGCGACCGGCAACTGCTGGGCGGTGCACACCAATTGCCCGGTACCCGGCCCGGTGCCGACATCACCCGCCAACAACGACTTCCATCCGGGTTTCGCGACCGCGCTGATGAACAAGGACTTAAGCCTGGCGATGGATGCAGTGGCCTCGACCGGTTCGGCGGCACCGTTGGGTAGCCACGCCGCCGAGATCTACGCCAAATTCGCCGCCGACAACGCCGACAAGGACTTCAGCGCGGTGATCGAGATGCTGCGCAGGAGCTGACTGGGGAACCGGAACGCTTCTGGTGGATCCACCATCGCCTGTGCAGCTGCTGGCAGCCGGCAGCCAGCAGCAGATCGGGATCGTCGTAGCCAGCACGGATTGCGACCGCGCCGATGAACTCATGGTGGGCGGTGTAATCGGTGGTGACGACGACAGCGGGCAGCCCGGCGGCAGTCGCCGCTTCCAACTCCCGATCTGAACCCACGATGGCCAAGGCGCTCTCGGGCGTTATTCCCAGCTCCCACAACGCCAGCCGGTGAAGCTCGAGATCCTCCTCGGGTGGGTCCACGTCGTCACCGGTCACGATGGTCTCGACAAGCCCCTCACCGACCAGTTGCCGTACCAGCGACTCGACCAACCCCCGCCGGTGTGTGCTGAGCACGCCGACCCAGATACCGGCGACGAACAAACTCATGACCAAGTCGATGAGTCCCGGCTTGGGCGCAACATCACCGTCGAGCATGCACTCGCCGAACACCGCCGTCTTGGTCCGGTAGACCTGGGCCGCAAGCGCGTCGGAGGGCCGACCGAAGCCGCGCGCACGAAGGTCAACCGCGATGCGCCGGGGTCCGTCTGGGATCCGCAACAGTCGCCCGTACTCTTCGACGCCCCAGCTGATATCGATACCGTGTGTGGTGAATGCCGCGTTGTATGCCACCCGGTGAGCGTCGCGTTCGAGGTCGGCCAGCGCAGTGTCCGCGTCGAACAGCACCGCGCGCAGGGGCTGGACATCGGCGTCCACCGGACGTGCCCGGTCCCACCAGAATGTCCGCGTGGGCCGTGTCTCCATCGGCGCTGTTCGCACACCGATAGCCTGCCCAGACCCCACCCACCGGTCGTCCCCCATTAGGGGGATTGGCATGACGATCTAGACCCAGCCGGGCGACGATGCGGGCCGGAACGGCCCGAGGAGGAGCCGGGCCATCGGACGGGCCCGGCGACGATGCAGGACCAGGTGGTCCTCGGTGCGCATAACAGTTCTATGGTGTTGCCATGGTGGTGACCCCCGCCATCAAACCCTTGCGACTTGTGCTCGTCGATGACCATGAGATGGTCATCGAGGGTCTCAAGGCGATGCTTACTGCCTTCAAGGACAGGGTGCAGGTGGTCGGGCAGGCGGTAGGCGCCGAACGCGCGATCAGTGTCATCGATAGCCTGCAACCCGACATCGTGCTGTGCGACGTCCGTATGCAAGGCTCCAGCGGATTGGACCTGTGCCTGGCGCTGCGCGAACGTGACCCGGACCGCAAGGTCGTCATGTTGTCGGTGTACGACGACGAGCAATACCTGTTCCAGGCGTTGCGGGTGGGCGCACGCGGGTACTTGTTGAAAAGCATCAGCGGCGACGACCTGGTGCGCCAGCTCGAACTGGCCCACCGCGGGGAAACCGTGATCGATCCCGGGATGGCGGCCCGGGCGGCCGACACCGCGGCGCGGTTGCAGCGCAACGAGTTCTGGCCGGGCGCGCGCCAGGGGTTGACGCAACGCGAAAGCGAGATCCTCTCGTACATTGTCACCGGACTATCGAACCGCGGCATCGCCAACAAGCTGGTTATCGGCGAGGAAACCGTGAAAAGCCACCTGCGGTCGATATACCGCAAGCTCGGTGTGAGCGACCGCACCGGCGCGGTAGCTACCGCGCTGCGCGAAGGCATCTACCAATGACATCCAAGCCGGCGACCTCGAGCAAGCGGAGCAACCCCGCACGCAGACCAAACGCGGTGCGCGATCTCGTCGACGCCGATCATGAGCTCGCCCTGCTGCGCGAACTCATCCAGGCGGCCTCGAGCGGCCCCGGGGTCGAACCGCTGGCCGCGGCCGCCGCGCGGATGATCACCGCGGCCACCGGGACCGACGTCTGCTTCGTGCACGTCCTCGACGACAGCGGCCACTCGCTTACACTTACCGGCGCCACGCCTCCGTTCGACGGGCAGGTGGGCAAGATCCGGTTGCCCCTGGGCTCCGGGATTTCCGGGTGGGTGGCAAGGCACCGCGAACCCGTTGTGATCACCCACAACAAGGAGGCCGATCCGCGGTACCTGCCGATCCCGTCGCTGCGTGGAGGAGATTTCACCTCGATGGTGTCGGTCCCCATGGAAACCGACCCGGGCGGTCTGGTTGGCGTACTCAACGTGCACACCGTCGAGCGCCGTGAGTTCACCCACGGTGACATCGAGCTGTTGTCTGTCATCGGCCGGTTGATCGCCGGCGCCATGCATCAGGCGCGGTTGCACCGGCAGCTGGTGGCTCGTGAACGCGCACACGAGTTGTTCGTCGAGCAAGTAATCGAGGCGCAGGAGATCGAGCGCCGCCGGCTCGCCGGTGATATCCACGACGGTATTTCGCAGCGCCTGATCACGCTGTCGTACCGGCTCGACGCCGCGGCGCGGGCCGTCAGCGACGATCCGGTCGAAGCCTCTCAACAGCTCGACGAGGCCAGGCAGCTCGCCCAATTGACGTTGCAGGAGGCGCGTGCCGCTATCGGCGGGCTGCGCCCGCCTGTGCTCGACGACCTTGGCCTGGCTGGGGGGTTGGCCAGCCTGGCCCGGTCGATGCCGCAGCTGGATCTGCAACTGGACCTATCTGATGCCCGGTTACCCGAGCACATCGAGCTCGCGCTGTACCGCATCGCGCAGGAAGGCCTGCAAAACGTCGTCAAACACGCCCACGCGACGATGGCCCGGCTGAAGTTTGCGGTGGACGACGGCACCGCCCGGCTGGAAATCGTCGACGACGGAGTGGGTTTCGACACCTTCGAAAATCCGCTGGGCGGCGACCCGATGGGCGGCTACGGCGTGCTGTCGATGGCTGAGCGCGCCGAACTCGTCGGCGGCCGGCTGAACATCCGGTCGCGGCCTGGTGCCGGGACGGCGGTCACCGCCACGATTCCGCTGCCATCGATCTAGGCGAAGGTTCCCGGCGGGGAGATGGGCCGTACCGCTCGTTTTCGTTGTGGCGCAACCCTGGACCGACGCGACGGTTCTCACGGGTCGCCTTCGTCGTCGTCGCGCAGCAGTTTCTCCGGGTGATGAAGCGTATTGGTTCTGGGTTGGCCGTAATCCAGGTGCGGGGTGGGATCCATTCGGTGTCACCGTTTCTGCGTTTCCGGGTGGTCCAGCCGCCGGGTGTGACCAGCCGGTGATGGCTGCCGCAGCCCAGGGTCAGGTCGTCGATGTGGGTCTGGTGGCAGGTGGCCCACTCGCGCACGTGGTGCACCTCGGTGAAATAGCCGGGCACATCACACCCGGGATGGCTACACCCGCGGTCTTTGGTATACAACACGATTCGCTGCCCGGGTGAGGCTAACCGTTTGGTGTGATATAATCAGATGGCGCGGCCCTTGTCGAAAATCGCGAGGTAGTGATGCGCGTGGGAGGCGAGGCGGATCACCTCGCTCATCGGTAGCAGCGATCCGGCGTCGGTCAGCGCGCGCCCAGCACCGGCCTCCAGCTCGCGCAGGGTGGTGGTGGCGATGATGGACGCCGGTAGCCCGCTGTGCTGACCGAGTTTTCCCGACGCCAGTATCGCGCGCATCGCGGCGTGGCGCGCATCGTGGCGGCCGCCGCTCTAGACCTTGATGGTGTCGGTTGTCGGCGGTCGTCGCACAGCCCCGGCACATCCCCAGAAACACACCCGCTAGGCTATGCACAATCGTTGTGCACGACACGCCCGTTAGGCTATGCACAATCGTTGTGCAGATGGGCTAGCCTGCATAACAGCAGTGCTATAGCAGTGTTGTGTCATTAAATTACAGAATGAGGAGGCGGAGTGGCCCCCCGCTGCACACGGAAAAGAGCCACCCCGCCAATCGGGCAACCGGGGCGTCAGGGAGGCCACCCCTGACGTAGCCCGGCCTGCAAGCCCGGCTACCCCACTAAACAGGTGGGACCCAGCTCCTTGTGCCCGCTTCGCAGCCTATAACGAAACCGACGAATAGAACGGGAGCACGCGCTGCGTGTCGCACGTGCGGTTAGGCCTCATCCGACGTGGCTTGCAGGTGTGCTCTAATTAACATCCGGCGTTCAGGGCGTCGTGGTTGCGCTGGGCGGGGCTGCGGGTGTCGGAGTCGATCGCCTGCTGCAACGGCGCCCCATCCAGCACCGGGCCGGGTCGTAGGGGTTGGCCATGCCGAGGACGGCCAGCTTGGTCAACACGGCTTCCAGGCTGGTGTGCGCGGCCGCGGGTGAGCCAGCCGCGCAGCGGCGACATGCCATCGGCATCTTGGGGGCCCAACGTGAGGCCGCGCCGCCGGGCCCGATCCTGGTCGGTGACATTGCCGTCCGGGTTAAGACAGTCGGCGAGCTTGTCGGCCAGTTTGGCCAGCTGCTCGGGGCGAAAGTCGGCGGCGTGGCGCGCCAGTTGGGCTTCGGCGCGCTCGCGGATGGGTCCGTCGACCCAGCAGGGCAGCCGCTCAACAAACCGGCGGATCACGCTGATCTGCCCGGCGCCGATCGCCCCGGCGCGCTGCCCGGCGGCGGTGGCGGACAATCGCGGCGGCAGCGGCTCGCCGGTCAGCGCGCGCCGCCGCCCCAGGTCGTGGGCTTCACCGATGCGCCGGTTGGCTTCCGCGCGGCTGATGTGCAGCCGATCGGCCAGCACATGGGCCAGCTTGCCGCCGAGCTCGGCCGGGCTGGCCTGCTGGCGCACCCCGGCGATCAGTGCGTGGCGAGGCACCGGCAGGCGGCGTCTCATGTCCGAGGCGCTCCAGCAACGCAAGCCGTTCCGGGGTGGTCAACACCGCAAACGAAAGCTCGAGCAGCCCGGAGACCGCGTCGAAGGCCTCGACGATCTCCTCACGGCTACTCGAAACAATGTTCGAATACTATCGAGACGCCCCACACATTCGGCGCCGAGCAACCCGCGCTGTGGATCAACGCCGAACTGTGAATTACGCCGAAACAACCCAAAGTGAGAGGTGTTGAAAACCCCGGCTTAGACGCTGGGCGATCCAGAAAGTCGGTAATGAATTTTCCGGAGCTCGAGAACGTCCCGATTCCCATTAGGCGGGTTCGACGTACACCGGAAGCAGATCACGAACAACAGCGGACAGGTGCGGTCGGGTCAGGTTCGCCCGGCAACGCGGAAAACATTACCGGCCTGGAAATCCCCGGCGTTGTGCCGCAGCGTTTCAATCGACGACACCAGCGCCTGCGCTTCGCTCGCGGACATCCCGATGTCAGCAAATACCAGCTCGTTGAGCGTGACGGTGGCGTCCTCCACCGTGGAGCGGCCCAGATCGGTGATCTGCACCAGGGTGGTCCGCCCGTCGGTGGGATGGGGCAACCGCTTGACCAGCCCATCGGCTTCCAGCCGGCGAATCGCATGGGTCACACTGGTGACGTGAACCTGTAGCCGGTCGGACGCCTTGGTGATCGGCAACGCCCCGGTACGGCTGAACGCCAGCAGCCGCAATAGCTCGAAGCGGGAGAAACTCAGGTCGTAGGGGCGCAACGCCGTCTCGACGCGGGCGAGCAGAATCTGATGGGCCCGCATCACCGACGTCACCGCGACCATGCCGTCCGCCACATCACCCCAGCCGGCGCGCTTCCAGTTGGCCCTCGCCTGAGCGATCGGGTCCGGGTTGTCGGATCGCGAAGCAGCCACACCCTTTCTTACCGCACTTGCGGCGCAACCGGGTCAGCACGCAGTCATTGTCGCGGATTTTCCCACCGCGGCCAGCACCGCCAGGGTGGACACGCGGCTGCCGACCGTGATCCGCGCACCGCCGTCGGGGTAGAACCGGACCTGGAGCCCGGTGTCGGCGAACACCTCGCGCCACAGCCGACCCCTCGACGGCAGGTACACGAAGTTCGCGTGTGAGTCTGTGGTGTAGACACCCAGCGCCGACAAACGTCGCCGCAGGTAATTGCGCTCGGCGGCGATACGCCGAATGCGTTGCCGTAACTGCGCTTCGGCGTCGTAGGAAGCCGCCACCGCCACCGCACTGCTGTTACTCATGCCGAACGGCAATTGCATGGTCCACAACATGCTGGCCAGCTCCGGTGCCCCGAACCCGTACCCGATACGCAGCCCAGCAAGCCCGTAGGCCTTGGAGAATGTACGCAGCACAACGACATTCGGAAAGCGCCGGGTCAGCTCCGGCCCGTCGATACGCTGTCTCGGGGCGACAAACTCGACATAAGCCTCGTCGAGCAACACCACGGTGTCACTCGGAACCCGCGCCAAGAACTGCTCGACATATGCGACGGGCTCCAGCGTTCCGGTCGGGTTGTGCGGCCGGCACAAGACGACCACGCTCACGTCCGCAGCGGCCTCCGCCATTGCCTCCAGGTCGTGATGGCCGTACTTGTCGAGGGGCACGGTGACCGATGTCAGCCGGGCCATCTCGGCGAAGATCGGGTATCCGTCGAAAGTGGGCTGGCTCAGCACGATCCGGTCGCCAGGTAGCGTCACCGCGTGCAGCACCTGCATCACTACCCCGGACGCCCCCGCTCCCAGCACCACCTGATCGTCGCGAACCCCGACCCGGTACGCGACCAGTCGGCGCAACTGTCCGGGCAGGAATTCCGGATAACGGTTGGCCGCGTCGATAGAGCGGACTAACGCCGACCGCACCGCCGGCAGCGGCGGGAACGGGTTCTCGTTGAGCGACAACGCGAATGGATCAACCGCCTGCGGCAGCGCGCCGAGGATCTCAGCGGTGATGGAACTCGCCTGCGCTAGCTCGGTCATCAGGGCCGTCCGCCCCAGCGGACCGCGGCCGCGCCGGCGAAATCGCCGGCGTGCGCGAAAGCGGCCATCAGCACGACCTCGCCGGCCTCGATCTGGCCGTCGGATATCGCGCGATCCAGGTTGACCGGGATACCGGCGCCGAACAGGTTGCCACACTCATCAAAGGTGTCACGATGGCGTTCGGGCGGCACCTCGAGCGCCTCCCGCCAATTGCGCAGGAACACCCGATTGGGCTGATTGGTGACCAGCAGGTCGATATTTTTGGAGTGCAGGCCGATTCGGTCGCAGACCGCCAACGCCACCTCGGGGACCTGCCGGTTACCGCGGGCCAGCACCTTGGTGATCTTGCTTTCGGTGAAACCGATGCAGCCCTCACCCGGCCCCGGCTGCCACCACTTGCGGGGCGGGTCGATGGCCAGCGTCATGTCACCGGCATATTCGCCGTAGGTGCGACATTCGATATCGAGGATGGGTGATCGGTCCGACACCGTGACCAGTCCGACCGCGGCGCCGTCGCCGGGCACCGACGCCTGTGCCTTGCGGCGTACTCCGGGCTGGTCGAAGACCTGCCCGGCCGCGTTCTGCGCGATCGCGATCAGCGCGGTGCGGCCTTGTCCCGACGCCAGCAATTGACGAGCCACGTTGAGCCCCAGAACGAACGCCGCACACCCACCGTTATGCAGGTCGAGCACCCAGGAGGGCCGCATACCCAAGCGGTGAGCGATGCCGCCGCCCGCACCGTAGAACGGCATGTCCGGCATCTGGGTGTGGGTGATCAGCACGTCGATTCCCGCAATGAGGTCGTGGCCGTGTCGCTCGATCAGGCCTGCCGCGGCCTGCGCGACCATGTCGATCGCGGTTTCGTCTGGCGCGACGTGGTGGCGGAACTTCGGTGCACGGAACATGAGATTGTCACGTAACTCGTCGGATTCGGCGAACCGCGCGTAGTAGTCGGCGCCGATCTTCTCGCCAGGCAGGTAGGTGGAAACGTCGGTCAGGCTGACAATCGGTGCGCTCATGATGCCCTCATTTCATCCAGATCGGCATGACGGGCAGGTCGTTATGGTGGCGGTATTCCGCGATCGCCTTGAGGTTCTTCAGCTCTAACAGATGACCGGCGCCGAACATGTCCCAGAAGTCGCCGACCCAGACCGGCCGTTGTGGTGGAGCGGTCTCAGGGTAGGGGTTATGGTCGTAGAACGGGTGGTGGCAATTGGTCCACAGCACAACCGAACCCGGCTTGTCCAGCACCACCTGCGCGTCGACTACCCGCATCAGGTAGATCATCCACAGGTGCTTGCCCTGGTCCCACGCGCAGTGGTAATCGACGGTGCGGGCCTGTTCGTTGGCGATGGTGCGGGTGTAGATCTTGGTTTCCGAACCGAGTCGGTCGTAGGCGAGCCATAAGCCAGGCTCGTCGGTCGGGGTGAAACCGCGCAGACTGTAAGTCCATTCCTCGAGGCTGCGGGTGTCCGCCATGTACTCGAACAGCTCGTCCGGGGGGCAGTCGATGTAGTCGTTGACGGTGCAGTACTGTCCGAAGACCTCGTCGTGCGGGTAGACCGACCGCATCATCTCCATAATGATCGGGGTGGCCTTCTGCCGTGGGCTAGTCTCGATGCGGATCAGTCCATCGATCGGATCGGTGGTGCCGGTATGGGCCGTAATGTCTTCAAGCGCCGGCAGCGACATCGGTACGGTTCTCCTTTGCAGTTGGGATATCTTGGTTGGCAACATGATTGGTTGTCAGCTGGCCGAGAAACGATGCGAACGGTGGAATCTCGTCGGCCGAACATTCGATGCTGACCGCCGATGGGCCGTCGACGGTCAGCGCCTCGTCCAGGGCCGCGGATAGCTGCTCGATGTCGGCGACGTCGACGGCCATCAGGCCCGGGAACATCGCGGTCAACCCGACGCCCAGTCGGCTGGGTCCGAACCGGTTGTAGCTGTATAGGTCGTGGTAGAACAGCTGCTCGCGGGTCACGCACATGGCGTGGGCGTTGTTATTGAACAGCACGAACGTCACCGGCAGCCCATATTGCACCGCGGTGTGAATCTCCATGCCGTGCATGAAAAACGCGCCGTCCCCGGCGATCACCACCGTGCGCCCGCTGGGCCGTCCGCTGTTTGCGCGGCCGAATGCCATTCCAATGCCGGCACCGAAGCTATAGCCCATGCCTCCCATGCCCAGCGCGACAAGGAAGCGGCCGCCACGGCGCACCGGCAAGTGGTGGATCGCGGCCGCGCCAGTGTTACCGGCGTCGACAACGATGTCGACCCCGGCAGGTAGCGCGGTGTGCAGCACCGTCATCGCGTCGCGGTAGCGCACGCCGGGGCCGGTGCAGGCTGGGGGCTTCAGTTCGGTGCGCGGCACGATATCCGGCACCCGTAGCCCGGTCGGCCGCCTCCGCCCGGACAGCGCATGGATCAGCAAGGAAAGTGACGCGCGCAGATCCTCGGTGAACACATGTGTGCATGCCAGATACGGCGGGGCTGAGCCGATCGACACGGTGCGCGCCGGCGCTAGCGCATCGTCTAATCCGGCGCGCGCGGTGACCGGGAGGCGGGTACCCACCACCAGACAAAGCGCACTGCGGGTCACCACATCCACCACGCCGGGATGACCCATCACACCGGCCAAACCCAACGCCGACGACGACCCCAAACCCGGAATCCCGGCCACATCCTTGGCATCCGGCACGCACGCCACCCGGGCGCGCAGCAGAGCCCGCAGCTCTTCCAGCTCGGCTCGGGCATCATCGCGGGCCACCTGCTCACCGGCGATGATCGTGACGGGTCCGTTGGCGCGTCGCAGGGCGCGCACGATCGGATGCGGATCACCGATCCGCCCAGGCGACGGGCGAGAGCCACCGCTGCCGTTGACGGGAACGCAGGCCTGTTGAATATCCTTGGGCAGCAACAACACCGCCGGGCCGCCTGTGCGTGCCACGGCGATGGCGCGGGGCAGCATCTTCACCACATCGGCGGGGGTCAGCACCCGGTGGCAGAACACCGACACCGCGGAAAACAGCGCCTCGGCGTTCAGCGATCCGTTGCGCCCACTGGTGTCCTGAAAGCTGCCCCGCCCGTCCATCGTGGTAGCCGGTTGGCCTACCAAGGCCAGCACCGAGACCCGGCTGGCCAGCGACTCCCCCAGGCCGGGAATCAGATTTAGCGCGCCCCCACCTGAGGTGGCCGCCACCACCCCCAATCCGGCACCACTGCGGCTATATCCGTCGGCCATGGTGGCAGCGGAGAATTCGTGCTTGGCCAGCACCGCGGTGATGTCCGAACGGAAATGTGCGGCGTCGTAAAGATCCTCGATGTTGGCGCCGTCGACGCCGAAGATGTGGTCGACTCCGATTGCCGCAAGGTGCCCGACGATGTGGTCGACCACCCGGTGGGTTGTCGGCATCTGCTTGCCTAACTCGTAACGTTGCCTCTAACTCAATACGGCCCGCTAGCCGGTTCAGTTCACGGCCGTGGCGGAATCCAGAGCGAGCCCTGGCTAATTCCGACGTGGGGTCCTGGAAGCCTCCGGCGGACAGATCGCTAGTGACGTCGATCAGCTTGGTGGTCGGCGTTGTCGTGGGGTTGGTCCTCTCATCGAGGCGATCTGGCGAGGGCTGGCTGGCTAGAGCGGGTGGACAGTCACGGTGACCTGACCGTCGCAGCTGGTGGTGATGTGCTCGACGCGATACCAGCCAGGGAAGGTCGGGAATTGCAGCGCCAAATCGGCAGCGGGGGCCAGGTGCAGATCACAGAACGCCCGGTGACATCGGCCGCCCGCCATGATGACCGGCTGGCGCCGGCACCCGGGTACGTCGCAGGTATTGGTCCGTGCCATGGACCAGGTGAGCGTGTCGGTGTCGATGCATGTGCTCATGGGTGTGCTCCATTCGTGAGGTGATTGATGCGCCGGTTGGCGTCCCTGCTGGGGGACGGTGTCAAGTGCTTGAGCCGCCGGGCCGGAGGCGGATTTTCGGCCGCGAGCGGAAGCGCGCTTGATTGGCAGTCAACGGTGCGGGCGTAGGCGTTAGCCATCGTGCGGCTGAAAATCTTCGTCTTACTGCCCCCCATGGCCGCCAGAGGCCCAACGGTGTGGTCGAGCACCCGATACCGCCTGGCGATCGGATCACCTGCCCTTCCGGGCCGAGGTTCAACAAATGACTTTTGTCAACATCTGGTGACTTAGACCATAGGAAGCTGCCTGCCATAAGTCAACAGTTGCTGACATACAGTGGTGCCATACCATCACC
>DASPOT010000188.1:0-4221 GCA_035625875.1 Mycobacterium sp.
CCGCGACGGTATTCATGACCTCATCGACATCGAGACCGTGCGAGCCGTCGCCGACACCGCCGCCGAACTTCGCGAAGACCTCGATAAAGGCGGCGGAGTGTCCGGACCTGCAGCCCGCGACGTCATCAAAATCGCCGTCCAGGCCGCGCAATTCGCCGGTACAACCATTACCGCGAAGACCGCTCGACGACTCACCGCCAACCTAGACCTCATGGTTTATGACAACCCGCAAGCGCTGCTGCTATGCCGCTACAAGCCCGATCGCGCCTTGTGTCAACGCGACGGCGTTAGAGATGCCCCAAAGCTGGAAGCCTGCGTGCCGGGCTGCGGCAACATCGCGCGAACCGACGAGCATGCCGCGCAGTTACGCGCCCGCGCCGACCAGCTCGACCAACATGCCGCACATACCCCAGAACCGATCGGGGATCGGCTGCGCGCCAACGCGGCCAAGCTGCGCCACTACGCCGACACCCACGACGCCACCCGCATCACCGCCAATGACGAGCCCACCCGCCGCGCAGCAGAGGAGACCGAATGACCGCCGCACTCGATGAACGCGACCGCATCCGCGCCGCCATGGAGCGCATCCTCGCCGGCACCCCCGAACGGTCCAACGGTGCCCTGACCATCGTGGCACTCGCGCAAGAAGCCGACGTGCCCCGCAACGCGCTCACCCAACGACACACCGACCTGAAAAACGAGTTTTACCAGTGCGTCAAAGAGCGCGGTGGCCCATCAGAACTCGAAATACGCCTGCGCGGCATCATCTCCAAGTTGCGAACGACCATCGAAAACAAGAACCGCGAACTCAAACAACTCCGCGCCGATGTTCCGGCCCTCGTCCGCGTCGTCAACCAGCTCACCTGCGAGAACCAGCAGCTTCGTGATCAGCTATCCCGGCCCGACGGCTCCGTGATTAGCATGATCAAACCCCACTCGCGTAACCAACCACATGAGGCAGAGAGGCGGTGAGCTCATCCCCTGGTAGAAGGGTTGAAGCATCCCGGGTCTGATGCACATCTTGTTTCGAGTGACCGGTGTGCTTCCCCGATCTAGTCTCGAGCGTAGTGCTCGGGGTTGTGTGCCGGTGGATCGCGTACTAAGCCGGTGAATCCCGACGCGTTTGTCCTCAAGCCAGCAGCATCCACGCCACCATCGCCGCCAGCAACACCATCGTCGTCGGCGGCGCAGCGGTCCTCCTTGCTGCTGCTGCTCCTGGCCACTACCAACCACCAACAACAACAACAACAACAACACAACAATCGCGAACGCGCATCCGCGAGAGACGGCGGAAAACACGTCGAACCAAGCCCGTGTGGTCATAGCCACAATAGGGAATGTTGCTTAGTCCAGGTAGTCGCGCAGAACCTGAGAACGGCTGGGGTGGCGCAACTTTGACATCGTCTTCGACTCGATCTGTCGGATACGTTCACGAGTGACCCCGTACACCTGGCCGATCTCATCGAGCGTACGTGGCTGGCCGTCGGTCAAGCCGAACCGCAGTCGCACGACGCCGGCCTCACGTTCCGACAGGGTCTCCAACACCGACTGAAGCTGATCCTGCAGCAGTGTGAACGACACCGCGTCGATCGCCACGACCGCCTCGGAATCCTCGATGAAATCACCGAGTTGGCCGTCGCCCTCGTCACCGATGGTCTGGTCCAGTGAGATCGGCTCACGCGTGTACTGCTGGATTTCCAGCACCTTTTCTGGCGTGATGTCCATGTCTTTGGCCAGCTCTTCGGGCGTGGGCTCGCGGCCCAGGTTCTGCAGGCACTCGCGCTGGATGCGACCCAGTTTGTTGACCATCTCGACCATGTGCACCGGGAGGCGGATGGTGCGGGCCTGGTCGGCCATCGCGCGGGTGATGGCCTGGCGGATCCACCATGTGGCGTAGGTGGAGAACTTGTAACCCTTGGTGTAGTCGAACTTTTCGACCGCGCGGATCAATCCCAGGTTGCCTTCCTGGATCAGGTCCAAGAACGCCATGCCGCGGCCGGCATACCGCTTGGCCAGCGACACCACCAGCCGCAAATTTGCTTCCAACAGATGGTTCTTGGCGCGAACGCCGTCGCGGCAGATCCAGGCCATGTCGCGGCGCTGCGCGGCCGGCAGCTTTTCACCGCGCTCAGCTATCTCGGCCATCAGCTGGGTGGCGTACAGCCCGGTCTCGATCCGCTTGGCCAGTTCGACCTCTTCCTCCGCGTTGAGCAGCGCGACCTTGCCGATCTGCTTGAGGTAGGCGCGCACAGAGTCGGCCGACGCGGTCAGCGCGGCGTCCTTGCGGGCCTGTCGAAGCGCCTCGGATTCCTCTTCGTCCCAGACGAAGTCACCGGACGCCTTGTCTTTCTCGGAGGGCTCGGCGATCTCATTGGTCTCGCCAACCGGAATGTCCTCGCCGGCCTCCTGGGCGACCGCCTCGGGTGCGGGTTCAGCGCCGGCGACGACCTCTTCGTCGCCGTCCGGCTCGAGGTTTTCCAATACCAAATCCGCGGCGTCTACGACGACATCCTTGATGTCGTCGCCGGGTTCGACGTCTTCGAGGTCCTCGACCTCGAGGTCCTCTTCGACGAGGTCCGGTGCGACCACGCTTTCCTTGGGTTCCGCGGGTTTTGTGGCTTTTGCCGGCGCCGAAGCCTTCTTGGCGCGGCTACCCGGGGGCGGCGGCGCGGGCTGTTCGGCTGCCTTGGACCGGCGCGAAGGCCGTGACTTGGCCGTCGATGAGCGTTTCGCGGGGGTCTTGGTAGCGGTCCGCTTCGCCGGCTCCGCGGTCGCCGGGCTTGCCTTTGTCGCTGCCACGTACACTCTTTCGGTCTGCTGCGTCCAACCGGGCAGGGGCGCCCCACCGACAGGTCTTCGCCGGTGACATCTGCTATGGATACTGGCCGCTATCCGATCCTGCGGCCGCCTTGGACCATTGTAACGACAGTGTGCACTCAGACCTCCCTGAGCGGGCTGATTCCGCGCGCGGAGTCCACTTGGGCGGCCACCGCAGCGCCGATTTAGCCGGTTACGGCTTTGCTGCCCGTCCGGCCGGCGGGGGGCTGCGAGGAGGTCAATTCCGGCGGTGGGCGTCGTGCCAGGCCTGCCAGATCTCGGGGCGGAGTCGGCCACGGTCGGGCACGGGCAGGCCGGCGGCGCGGGCACAGGCGCGGACCTCGGCGGTGCTCGGTTGCGGTGCGGCGGGTGCCCGGTCGAGCTCGCTGATGTCGACGTTGGTTGGCGAGATGCGTTGCAAGGCAGCGTGCTCGGTGATCGCCCAGGCGTGTGCGGCGGCCAGGAACCGATAGGTCCATTCCTCGGCGAGTTGGCGGGTCTCGCAGAACACGACCGGCACGCTGGGCCAGCGGATCTGCAGCTCGGCCAGGCCGTCGGCAACCATCGCGGGCCGCACACGGTCGAGCTTGAACACCTGCGAGTAGCGGTCCTCGACCACGACCGCCGCGCGTGGGAGCGGGCCAGATCGGCGACCTGATAACGGAGCTTGCCGCCGGTGAGGCTGGCAACCAGGTCGACGAGGGACTTGCGCTCCACCGACGCGATCAGCTGCCCGTTGAGGACGAGCCCGTAGTCGCCGCACGGCAACGCGCGCCGAACGGTGCTGACCTGCTGAGTGGCAAACCGGTAGGCGTACTGCTGTTGCGCATCGACGACGATCTGCTCCTCCGGGATGCCGAGGGCACGGGCGGTTGGGGTGCGCACGTTTGGACGCGCCTGCGCGGGTGCGCGCCGACTGCCAGAACACCGCGTCGCGCCCGCGGGCCGGGCGAACACGAGCTGGGAGCGGTTGTCGCGGGCCCGGTCGCAGATCAGGTCGATCGCGGCGCCGCGTCGCCGGCATGATCGCAACGGCACCCGTTCGACGATCACCGCGGCCTCGGGCCACTCATCGAGGCTGACTGGGTAGCAGTACAACGCTTTGACGCGCGGCCACGTCCCCGAGGTCCGAAACAGCAGGTCACCGCCGGGCTGTGGGATCCGCAGCAGCAGCGGCAACCGGGAATCCTCGTCCGGGTTGAGGGCGATCAACAACTCCGCCACGAGCCCGAGTCTGCCCGACCGCACCTGAGATTGGCGGCGCAACCGTGGCGGGTGAATACAGCCCCGACATGAATGGTTCGAATAGCTACGACGGTGAGCCGTTCGATGGCGGCACCCAAGTGTGGTCACGGCGTTGCGCGGCCAGCAAACTCGGTTCGCGTACCGACGCCAGCGCCAAAA
>DASPOT010000189.1:0-22159 GCA_035625875.1 Mycobacterium sp.
GGCAGCCTCGCCGATTACACCGCCGCCAAGGCACGGGTGCTGACCGGCCGGGTGGCGGTGGTCGGGCTCGATGACCCGCGCGCCGCGGCGCTGCTGTCGGCTACCCACGCCCCGGTACGCGTCGGATTCCGGCTCGGCGAACCCGCCGTCGGCGAACTCGGGGTGCGCGACGGCATGCTCGTCGACCGGGCGTTTTCCGATGCCGTTCCGGACGGCTCAGCGCTGGCCGCGGTCTCGTCGATCCCGGTACCGGGGCCGGTGGGCGTGCTCGACGCGTTGGCGGCAGCCGCCCTGGCGCGCAGCGTCGGGGTGCCCGCAGAGGCGGTCGCGGACGCGCTGGCGACGTTTCGGGTGGGCCGGCACCGCGCCGAGGTGGTGGCCGTCGTCGACCAGATCAGCTACGTCGACGATTCCAAGGCCACCAACCCGCACGCCGCCGAGGCATCCGTGCTGGCATACCCGCGGGTGGTGTGGATAGCCGGGGGTCTCCTCAAAGGCGCGTCGGTGCAGCAGACGGTAGCCAGGATCGCTCCGCGGCTGGTCGGGGCGGTGCTGATCGGCCGTGATCGGGCAGAGGTTGCCGAGGCGTTATCACGACACGCGCCGGATGTCCCCGTCGTACAGCTTGTGACAGGCGAGGATGCTGATATGCATGCGACTGGTGAGGTCGAAGTTACTAATGTGACCAGAGTTGTCCCTAAGTCTGGCGAGACCGTCGGTGCTCGCGTGATGACCGCGGTGGTGGCAGCGGCCCAAGAGTTGGCGGAGCCGGGTGACACGGTACTGCTGGCGCCGGCGGGTGCGTCGTTCGACCAGTTCGCCGGCTACGCCGACCGTGGCGACACGTTCGAGTCCGCCGTCCGCGCCGCGGTCGGGTAGGCGGTGTGACGGGCGCGCTAACCCGGTTGCTGCACCGGCGCTCGAAGACTGCGGAGACGGATGCGACCTCCCCGGGTGACGCGGACGCTCCGGAGACCGCCGGGACGATCGCCGGCACGTCCGGGTCGCAGGCCAGTAAGGCGCGGGCAGGCGGTCCGCATACCCGGTTCGGCGCCTGGCTGGGCCGGCCCATGACGTCGTTTCACCTCATCATCGCGGTTGCCGCGCTTTTGATGACGCTCGGTCTGATCATGGTGCTGTCGGCGTCCGGCGTGCGCTCGTATGACGACGACGGATCGCCGTGGGTGATCTTCGGCCGGCAGGTGTTGTGGACGGTCGTCGGGCTCGTTGCGTGCTACCTGGCCCTGCGGATGCCCGTGCGATTCATGCGGCGTATGGCGTTCTCCGGTTTCGCCGTGACCATTGTTCTGCTGGTGCTCGTGTTGATCCCGGGAATTGGCAAGGAGGCCAACGGTTCTCGCGGGTGGTTCGTGGTCGCGGGCTTTTCGATGCAGCCCTCCGAGCTGACCAAAATCGCGTTCGCCATCTGGGGGGCGCACCTGCTGGCCGCCCGGCGGATGGAGCGGGCGTTGCTGCGGGAGATGCTGATTCCGTTGGTGCCGGCCGCCGTCGTCGCGCTGGCCCTGATCGTGGCCCAGCCCGACCTCGGGCAGACGGTGTCGCTGAGCATCATCCTGTTGGCGCTGTTGTGGTATGCCGGCCTACCGCTGCGTGTCTTCTTGGGCTCGCTTTTCGCGGCCATCGGGTCGGCGGCGATCCTGGCGGTGTCCGAGGGTTACCGTTCCGACCGGGTGCGCTCGTGGCTGAACCCGGAGATGGATCCGCAAGCCACCGGCTACCAGGCCCGGCAGGCGAAGTTCGCGCTGGCCAATGGCGGTGTGTTCGGCGACGGTCTCGGCCAGGGCACTGCCAAGTGGAACTATCTGCCCAACGCCCACAACGACTTCATCTTCGCGATCATCGGTGAGGAGCTCGGCTTTGTCGGCGCGTTCGCGCTGCTGGCGCTGTTCGGGCTGTTCGCCTACACCGGGATGCGGATCGCGCGCCGGTCCGCCGACCCGTTCCTGCGGCTGCTGACGGCCACCACAACGATGTGGGTGATCGGCCAATCATTCATCAATGTGGGCTACGTGATCGGGCTGCTGCCGGTCACCGGTATACAACTGCCGCTCATCTCTGCGGGCGGAACATCCACGGCCACAACACTTTTGATGATAGGCGTGATGGCGAGCGCGGCTCGCCACGAACCGGACGCGGTGGCCGCGCTGCGGGCCGGGCGCAACGACCGGATGAACCGGCTGCTGCGGCTGCCGCCGCCCGAGCCGTACGTGCCGACCCGCGCCGAGGCGCTGCGTGACCGCCTGCGGGCCCGTCCGCAACCGGTCAAGCCCCTACGCAATGCCGACCGCGCGCTGCCGGTTAACCGGGCCGCACGACCGGGAAGATCGCGTAAGACCCGTCGGCTGGCCCGCCGGTCGGGGCATCATGGAGGCGGTCAGCGGTACGCCGGCCAGCGTCCACGCGGCGTGCTCGCGCACTGGAAGGTCAGCGTTACGGGTGAATGACTCGGTCAACAGCTCAGCCGGCGGCGCCAGGTTTTCGGTCGTTCTCGCCG
Organism: Mycobacterium sp.; assembly: GCA_035625875.1. Taxonomy (GTDB): domain Bacteria; phylum Actinomycetota; class Actinomycetes; order Mycobacteriales; family Mycobacteriaceae; genus Mycobacterium. Next base: position 2,516 of record DASPOT010000189.1, read on the forward strand.
GCGGCGGCACCGCTGGCCACGTTGAGCCCGCAATGGCTGTCGCCGACGCGTTGCGTGCCCTGGATCCGCCGGTCCGGATTACCGCGCTGGGCACCCGGCGCGGCCTTGAGACCAGGCTCGTGCCCGAGCGCGGCTACCAACTCGAGCTGATCACGCCGGTGCCGCTGCCGCGCAAGCTCAGCGGCGACCTGGCCCGGCTGCCGCCGCGGATATGGCGTGCTGTCCGGCAGACCCGCGCGGTACTCGACGACGTCGACGCCGACGTCGTGATCGGTTTCGGCGGATACGTCGCGCTGCCGGCCTACCTCGCCGCCCGCGGTATGCCCCGGTTCCGGCGCTGCATCCCGGTGGTGATCCACGAAGCCAACGCCAGAGCGGGGTTGGCCAATCGGGTCGGCGTGCACGCCGCGCGCCGGGTGCTTTCGGCGGTGCCGGATTCTGGGCTGCGCCGTGCCGAGGTGGTTGGCGTACCGGTCCGGGCGGCGATCACCGAGCTGGACCGCGCGGCGTTGCGGACGGCAGCGCGCGCCCATTTCGGTTTCACCGATGACGCGCGGGTCCTGCTGGTGTTCGGCGGTTCGCAGGGCGCGATCTCGCTCAACCGGGCGGTCGCCGGGGCGGCGGACGACCTGGCCGCGGCAGGTGTGTCCGTGCTGCATGCCTATGGCCCCAAGAACACACTCGATTTGCGTGCCCCGAACCAGGGCGATCCGCCGTATGTGGCGGTGCCCTACCTGGACCGGATGGACTTGGCATACGCCGCCGCCGACCTGGTGATCTGCCGGGCCGGGGCGATGACGGTTGCCGAAGTGTCGGCCGTCGGCCTGCCGGCGATCTACGTGCCGCTGCCGATCGGCAATGGTGAGCAGCGGCTCAATGCGCTGCCGGTGGTCAACGTCGGCGGTGGTCTGCTGGTCGCCGACGCTGATCTGACGCCGGGCCTGGTGGCAGCGCAAGTGTCTCGGCTGCTCACTGACCGCCCACGGCTGGCGGCGATGACGGCGGCCGCCGCGCGGGCGGGACACCCGGATGCGGCGCGGCAGGTGGCGCGCGTCGCGCTGGACATAGCTGCTAGTGCGCGCGGAGCGCGTGACGGTCAGCGCGCGAAAAAGCGGCGCAGCGCACTGGACGTGGCGGGTGGCGCCCACACCACTCCGGTGAAGCACGAGGGGCAACAGTGAACGCCGAGCCCCTGCCGCCCGAGCTGCAGCGGGTCCACATGGTCGGTATTGGGGGAGCGGGCATGTCGGGTATTGCCCGCATCCTGCTGGACCGCGGCGCGCTGGTGTCGGGGTCAGACGCCAAGGAGTCCCGCGGCGTGCGCGCGCTGCGCGCACGCGGCGCGCTGATCCAGATCGGCCATGACGCGTCGTCGCTGGATCTGCTACCCGGCGGCGCCACCGCAGTCATCACCACCCGTGCCGCCATCCCCAAGACCAACCCCGAGCTCGTCGAAGCTCGGCGCCGCGGCATTCCGGTGCTGTTGCGGCCGGCGGTGCTGGCCAAGCTGATGGCCGGGCGCACCACGCTGATGATCACCGGCACCCACGGAAAGACGACGACGACATCGATGCTGATCGTCGCCCTGCAGCACTCCGGGCGAGACCCGTCCTTCGCGGTCGGCGGCGAGCTCGGGGAGGCCGGCACCAATGCGCACCACGGCAGCGGCGACTGCTTCGTCGCCGAGGCCGACGAAAGTGACGGCTCGCTACTGGAGTACGCGCCGAACGTCGCGGTGGTCACCAACATCGAGTCGGATCACCTGGATTTCTTCGGCAGCAACGATGCCTACGCAGCGGTTTTCGATTCCTTTGTGGAGCGGCTTGCCCCCGGCGGAGCGCTCGTGGTCTGCGTTGACGATCCGGTTGCGGCCGCGCTGGCCGAACACACTGCGGCACTAGGGATTCGGGTGCTGCGCTACGGCAGCCGCCCAGCCGACCAGCTGATCGGCACCCTGTTGTCGTGGGAGCAAGAGGGCACCGGCGCGGTAGCGCACATCCAGCTGGCCGGCGAACCCTACCCGCGGGTGATGCGGCTGTCGGTGCCCGGACGTCATATGGCGCTCAACGCGCTGGGAGCGCTGTTGGCCGCGATCGAGATCGGCGCCCCAATAGATTCGGTGCTCGACGGGCTGGCCGGTTTCGAGGGCGTGCGTCGCCGATTCGAGTTGATCGGGACAGCGGCGTCGGTGCGCGTGTTCGACGACTACGCCCACCATCCGACAGAAATCAGCGCGACGCTGGCCGCAGTCCGCACAATGCTGGAAGAGGGCGGCAGCGGCCGTTTGTTGGTGGTGTTTCAGCCGCATTTATATTCGCGGACAAAGGTTTTCGCCGCCGAGTTTGGTCGTGCGCTGGATGCTGCCGACGAGGTGTTCGTGCTCGACGTCTACGGCGCACGGGAACAACCGCTCGCCGGCGTGAGCGGGGCCAGTATCGCTGAGCATGTCAGTGTGCCGGTGCACTATATGCCGGACTTCTCTGCGGTCGCCGATGCGGTGGCCGCGGCGGCCGGGCCGGGCGACGTCGTGGTCACGATGGGCGCCGGCGACGTGACGATGCTCGCGCCTGAGATCGTGACCGCTTTGCGGGTGCGGGCCAACCGCAGCGCGCCGGGCCGGCCTGGAGTGTTGTGGTGATGGAGCCGGACGACGGCACCGAGGTGGTGGCCGACGACCCGGTAGAGCCCACCGCCGAGACCCGGGACGCCCAACCGGATCACGCCGAATTCGAGGGTCCGCGCCGGCGGGCCCGCCGGGAACGTGCTGAGCGGCGCGCCGCGCAGGCCCGCGCCAGAGCGATCGAGCAAGCCCGCCGGGAGGCCAAGCGCAGGGCCCGCGGACGCGCCGTCAACGAGCCCAAACCTGTTCCGCGCGGCGCTATCCGGGGCCTGAAGATGATGCTCGCGACGGTCCTGTTGACCGTCGTCGTCGCGGCGCTCGGGCTGATCCTCTACTTCACGCCAGTGATATCCGCCCGCAGCATCGTCGTCACCGGGACCCGGGCGGTGACCCGCGACGAGGTCCTCGACGCGGCGCGGGTGCGGCCCGGGACGCCGCTTCTGCAGGTCGACACCGGCCAGGTCGCCGACCGGGTGGCGGCGATCCGGCGGGTGGCCAGCGCGCGGGTGCAGCGCCAATATCCGTCGGCGCTGCGGATCACCATCGTGGAGCGAGTCCCGTTGGTCGTCAAGGATTTTCCGGATGGCCCGCACCTCTACGACCGGGACGGGGTCGACTTCGCGACCGCGCCGCCGCCACCGTCGCTGCCCTATATCGATGTCGACAACCCGGGGCCGGCCGATCCGGCGACCAAGGCTGCGCTGGCGGTGCTGACCGCGCTGCGTCCTGAGGTCGCCGGCCAGGTGGGCCGGATCGCGGCACCGTCAGTGGCCTCGATCACCCTCACGCTGGCCGACGGGCGCACGGTGATCTGGGGGACCACCGACCGCACCGAGGAGAAGGCCGAAAAGCTGGCGGCACTGTTGACACAGCCGGGACGGACCTACGACGTGTCCAGCCCGGACTTGCCGACGGTTAAATAGCCCCGAGCCCGGAGGGTCCGGCGGCGACCGTCACTCCAGCGTCACGCTCGGGGCGCTTGGCGCGCGTCGCCGGCGAAAAATTGGCCAGAAATTCGCCCGCCACGTATCGGCGCGCCTGCATCGATAGCACGCGCCAGGGCCATACCGTTCTGTTTGCACAGAACTACTTGACATAACTCTAAGCCTCTGGTTGAGGTTGAGAGTTATGCCGAAGGGTTGAGAGTTTGTTTATGGGTTTCGCCGCCAGGCCAAGTCCCACCAGGGAGGAAAGACGAATGATGACCCCCCCGCACAACTACCTTGCCGTCATCAAAGTCGTGGGGATCGGCGGCGGTGGCGTCAACGCCGTGAACCGGATGATCGAGCAGGGCCTCAAGGGCGTGGAGTTCATCGCGATCAACACCGACGCGCAGGCGCTGTTGATGAGCGATGCCGACATCAAGCTGGACGTCGGCCGCGACTCCACCCGCGGGCTGGGCGCCGGCGCCGACCCGGAGGTGGGGCGCAAGGCCGCCGAGGACGCCAAGGATGAGATCGAAGAACTGCTCCGCGGCGCCGACATGGTATTCGTCACCGCCGGCGAAGGGGGTGGCACCGGCACCGGTGGGGCACCCGTCGTCGCCACCATCGCCCGCAAGCTGGGGGCGCTGACCGTCGGCGTGGTCACCCGGCCGTTCTCGTTCGAGGGCAAGCGGCGCGGCACGCAGGCCGAAGCCGGCATCACCGCGCTGCGGGAGAGTTGCGACACCCTCATCGTGATCCCCAACGACCGGCTGCTGCAGATGGGCGACGCCCACGTGTCGCTGATGGCAGCGTTCCGCAGCGCCGACGAGGTGCTGCTCAACGGTGTGCAGGGCATCACCGACCTGATCACCACCCCGGGTCTGATCAACGTCGACTTCGCCGACGTCAAGGGCATCATGAGCGGCGCCGGGACTGCGCTGATGGGCATCGGCGCGGCCCGCAGCGAGGGCCGGGCGCTCAAAGCCGCCGAGATCGCGATCAATTCCCCGCTGCTGGAAGCCTCCATGGAGGGCGCCCAGGGCGTGCTGCTGTCGATCGCCGGCGGCAGCGATCTGGGCCTGTTCGAGATCAACGAAGCAGCCTCGCTGGTGCAGCAGGCCGCCCATCCCGAGGCCAACATCATCTTCGGCACCGTCATCGACGACTCGCTGGGCGACGAAGTGCGCGTCACCGTCATCGCGGCGGGCTTCGAGGCCACCGTGCCGGGCCGCAAGCCGATCGGCGGCGGTCCGGGCCGGACCATCGCGTCGGGCAAGGCCGGCAATGTGACCTCGACGTTCTTCGAGCCCGCCGATGCCGTCAGCGTGCCGCTGTCGACCAATGGCTCGTCGCTCAGCATCGGCGGCGAGTACGACGACGAGGACGTCGACGTGCCGCCCTTCATGCGCCGCTAGCCCGGCTACGATGCGGGCCGCGGGGCGGCGCGAGGAGGAGCCGGGCAATCGGACGCGCCCGGCGACGATGCGGGCCGCGGGGCGGCGCGAGGAGGAGCCGGGCAATCGGACCAAGCCCCGGCGAGGATGCAGGCCGACCGGATACTGGGCAGGTGAGCTTTCGCATCCGCCGGGTGACGACCACTCGAGCCGGCGGCGTCTCGGCGCCGCCGTTCGACACCTTCAACCTCGGCGACCATGTCGGTGACGACGCGGCCGCGGTGGCGGCCAACCGGGCCCGGCTGGCCGCCACCATCGGTCTGCCCGCCGGGAGGGTGGTGTGGATGAATCAAGTCCACGGTGACCATGTCGAGGTGGTCGACGAGCCCCGCGACACCGAAGTCGATGACACCGACGCCCTGGTGACCCGCACACCCCGCTTGGCGCTGGCGGTGGTATCCGCGGACTGCGTGCCGGTCTTGCTGGCCGACGCCCGCGCCGGTGTCGCCGCGGCGGTCCACGCCGGTCGCGTCGGCGCCCAGCGGGGCGTGGTGGCCCGCGCGCTGGAGGTGATGCTGGCCGTCGGCGCGCATACTCGCGATATCTCGGCTCTGCTTGGACCGGCGGTCAGCGGGCGCAACTACGAAGTGCCTGCGGCGATGGCCGATGAGGTTGAGGCGGCGCTGCCGGGCAGTCGCACCACCACGTCGGCCGGCACCCCCGGACTCGACCTTCGGGCCGGGATCGCTTGCCAGCTAAGCGATTTGGGGGTCACAGCAATCGACATCGACCCCCGCTGCACGGTGGACGACCCCAGTCTGTTCAGTCATCGCCGTGATGCGCCGACCGGGCGGCTGGCGTCGCTGGTGTGGATGGAATTAGCGCCGTGGCGGTAGACCGGCCAACCCAAGGGCGGGAATCCGAATTGGCCCGCGCCTTGGCGACCGTGCGATCGCGGCTCGCGGCGGCCGCGGACGCGGCAGGTCGCAACGTCGACGAAATTGAACTGCTGCCGATAACCAAATTCTTTCCAGCAACCGATGTTGCGATTTTGTCGCGATTGGGTTGTCGGTCCGTTGGCGAATCTCGCGAGCAGGAAGCTTCGGCGAAGATCGGTGAACTCGCTCGGCTGTTAGGTTCCGCATCGCAACAGGTGCACTGGCACATGGTCGGCCTGATCCAACGCAACAAGGCCCGGTCGCTGGCCCGCTGGGCGCACACCGCTCACTCGGTGAGCAGCTCACGCGTGGTGACCGCGCTCGACCGCGCGGTCGGTGCGGCGCTCGCCGGGGGTCAACGCAGCAACCCCCTGCGGGTCTATGTCCAGATCAGTTTCGACGGCGATGTGTCTCGCGGCGGCATCGACATCTCGGCGCCCGGTGCGGTCGACGAGATCTGCGCGCAGGTGGAGGCGTCTGAGACCCTGGAGCTGGTCGGACTGATGGGCATCCCGCCGCTGGACTGGGACCCGGACAAGGCCTTCGCCCGGCTGCAATCAGAGCACCGCCGGGTGCTCGAGTCGCACCCGAACGCGGTGGGGCTGTCGGCCGGCATGTCAAACGACTTCGAAATTGCCGTAAAACATGGTTCGACGTGTGTGCGTGTCGGTACCGCGCTATTGGGTCCGCGACCGTTACGGTCACCGTGAGCAGTCACTGTAGTCACATCTTCATCACAGACACCAAAGTCCAGAAGGGGTCACGCGATGAGCACACTGCACAAGGTCAAGGCCTACTTCGGTATGGCTCCGACGGAGGACTACGACGACGAGTACTACGACGATCGCGCTCCAACCCAGCACGGCTACCCGCGCCAGCGGTTCGATGACGGGTACGGCCGCTATGGCGGGCGCGACTACGACGATCCGCGGAGCGAGCCTGCCGACTACCCGCCGGGCAGCTATCGCGGCGGCTACGGCGACGAGCACCGGTTCCGGCCTCGTGACTTCGAGCGAACGGAATTAGCCCGGCCGCGATTCGGCTTGTTGCGAGGTTCCACCCGCGGCGCGCTGGCGATGGACCCACGCCGGATGGCGATGATGTTCGACGAGGGCAGCCCGCTGTCGAAGATCACCACGCTGCGGCCGAAGGACTACAGCGAGGCCCGCACTATCGGCGAGCGGTTCCGGGATGGCACCCCGGTGATCATCGATCTGGTGTCGATGGACAACGCTGACGCCAAACGGCTGGTGGACTTCGCCGCCGGGTTGGCTTTCGCGTTGCGCGGCTCCTTCGACAAGGTAGCGACCAAGGTGTTCCTCCTGTCGCCTGCCGATATCGATGTGTCCCCAGAGGAGCGCCGCCGGATCGCAGAAACCGGTTTTTACGCCTACCAGTAGGCGCCTCGGGCTCGCTCTGATTGCCCGGCTCCTCGGGTCCTACCACGTCCGCATCGTCGCCAGGCTGGTCTGTGTGCCGACCGGTTGAGCGGTAGGCTGGCGATCGCCGCGCTCACAGGCGGGCGCTGTCGTCAAGGTCACATCGGTAAGGTCGGGCTCTAGTTGGCGCTGTTTTTTCAGATCCTCGGCTTCGCGCTGTTCATCTTCTGGCTGTTGCTGATCGCTCGGGTCGTCGTGGAGTTCATCCGCTCGTTCAGCCGCGACTGGCGTCCGCGCGGCGCCACCGTCGTGATCCTGGAGATCATCATGTCGATCACCGATCCGCCGGTGAAGCTGTTACGCCGGCTGATACCGCAGCTCACCATCGGTGCGGTCCGCTTCGACCTGTCCATCATGGTGCTGCTGCTGGTGGCGTTCATCGGCATGCAGCTGGCATTCAGCGCCGCAGCATGAGCCGTGTCCCGATCGCGATGCCGCGCCGCCGCCGCGGCACTTCAAGAAGGTCTGGCCGCGCGGATTTCTGGAACCTTAAGGACCGGATTTCTTAGGCCTTAAAGCTTGAAATTCGTTTCTTAATTCTCCGGCTAATTGGGAACGGACGGGTGTGATGTGACAGGATGGGCGACAGTTTGCAGTATGGCTACCGCACGGTTCTACACTTTCCAGATCGGTTTGACCGTCCAGATTCGAGGGGGCAAAGAGTGCCGCTGACACCAGCCGACGTCCACAATGTGGCGTTCAGTAAGCCGCCGATCGGCAAGCGTGGGTACAACGAGGACGAGGTCGACGCCTTCCTCGACCTGGTGGAAAACGAGCTGACCCGGCTCGTCGAAGAAAACTCCGACCTTCGCCAGCGGATCAAGGAGCTGGATCAGGAACTGGCCAGCGCCCGTGGCGGTGCCGGCGCCCAACCCACAGAGGCCATTCCGCTCTACGAACCGCAACGGGAAGCCCCCGCGCCCGTGGCCGCCGAGGTGAGTGAGGACCAGGCCGTGAAGGCCGCCAAGGTTCTGAGCTTGGCCCAAGACACCGCGGACCGGCTCACGAGCCTTGCCAAGGCCGAGTCGGAGAAGATGATGGCCGATGCCCGCGCCAACGCCGACCAGATCCTCGGCGATGCCCGGCGTGAGGCCGAAACCACTGTCACCGATGCCCGGAACGAGGCCGAAACCACCGTCACCGAGGCCCGGGAGCACGCCGATGCGATGCTGGCCGATGCGCAAACCCGGTCCGAGGCTCAGCTGCGCCAAGCCCAGGAGAAGGCCGACGCGTTGCAGGCCGACGCCGAACGCAAGCACTCCGAGATCATGGGCACCATCAACCAGCAGCGCACCGTGCTGGAAGGCCGCCTCGAGCAACTCCGCACCTTCGAACGCGAGTACCGCACCCGGCTCAAGACGTACCTGGAATCCCAGCTCGAGGAACTCGGGCAGCGCGGATCGGCAGCGCCGGTCGATTCCAGTGCCGAGGCTGGCGGGTTCAACCAGTTCAATCGGGGATAAATAACTAGCCGAAGACTGCCGGACCTCACGGCCGGTACGACGTACTCCTGGCGATGCTGCCCATTCGGCTGGAGGATGACCGATGCTCATTGTTGCCCTGGTGTTAGCGGTGATAGGTCTCGCCGCGCTGGTCTTCGCGGTCGTTACCAGCAACGAACTGGTGGCTTGGGTATGCATCGCCGCGAGCGCGCTGGGGGTGGTGCTGCTGATCATCGATGCGCTGCAGGAACGCCAGCGACGTAAGGCCGGCGGAACCACCAAGCAACCGGCGGAAGCCAAATCGCGGCCTGCCGAAGACACGACTGCCGAGAGCCCAACCCAGGAGACTGTCTACGAGGACTACCCGGAGGACGCCCCGGACAAGGGCGAAACCGACACCGGTGCCGGCGAGATGTCGTCAGGCGCACCGGAACCGGGAACCACCGAGCAACCTGAGGTGCCAGCCGATTACCGCCGCGGCGACACCGTCAGCGACGACAACACCGGCTAAGCCGCCCGGTTATCGACCTTCGTTGCCGCAATACGCGCGTCGGCGCTTAGCCGCCGGAGCTGCCGCCGCAGGTGGGCGTGGCCAACAGCTCGCGAACCTCGTCGTCAGTGACCTGATGAAAGTCGACGTAAACCTGTCCCACGGCCTCAAATGCGCGGGGCATGGTCGCGCACACCACGTCGTCAGCCTCCTCGGCAAGCTGTTGGCACGCTGATGGCGGACCGACGGGGACCGCGACGACGATCGACTCCGGGCCGGCGGCCCGCACCGCCCGCACCGCCGCCAGCATGCTGGCGCCCGTCGCGATGCCGTCGTCGACCAGGATCACCGTCTTGCCGCGCGGATCAGTGAGCGGGCGACCGCCCCGGTACGCCTGCTCGCGGCGTTTCAGCTCCGCTGCTTCGCGGTCGATCACCGCACGCAGTTCCTCTTCGCTGATGTTGAGGCTGGAAACCACGTTGTCGTTCATCACGACCCCGCCGCCGCTGGCCAGCGCGCCCATGGCGAGTTCGGTCCACTGCGGCACGCCCAGCTTGCGGACCAGGAACACATCCAGCGGCGCATGCAGGGCTGAGGCGACCTCCCAGCCGACGGGAACACCGCCACGCGCCAACCCGAAGACCAACAGCCCGTCCTTGTCGCGGTAGGACGCCAGTTCCTCGGCCAGCACGCAACCGGCTTCCCGGCGGTCCCGGAAGGTGCGCGTCGGTGTCCGACGGAGAAAGCCACTGGATCGGTTCATTGGTCGTACTCTCGACTGCTGGCGATATCAAGCCTACGACCGGCGGCGGGCTCGGGAGACGGGTTAACGAAGACCTGATCGACTACATTCAGCCGTGCGGCTTTCCCGCCGGCCACGAAACGAAATCGCCCCGAACGTGTGCGCGTACTCCACACTAACTCAGCAATGCGGCGCGTGCTTCCTCCGAGCTGGGCAGAGCCAGCCTGCGGCCTCTACGCCAAGACGCCCGCCGGCGCCAACAGCATGTCGCTGATCCTGGTGGTGCCGCCATCCATCAGCAACGCCTTCGTGCCCACCGGTTCCATGCCGGCGGGAGTGCGTTGGTTCGCCGAGTACCAGCCGTTCACCCCGGTCATCAAGACCCTTCGAGGCCTCCTGACCGGCGGCGGCATCGGACTGGGCGGGAGTGGTGGCGCTGCTCGCCTGGTGCGCAGGTCTCGCCCTCGTCGGCTACGTCTGGTCGCGCGCGCTCTACGACCGGGAGCAACCGGCCCGGCCGTAGAAGGGCCTCACCCGGTCCCGACCAGGCGACAAACCCGGTGACGCGCCAAGCGCGTTTCTGGTCGGGGGGGTGTTTGGTGCGGCGGCCCTTCGCTGACGACGGCAGGGGGACAAACGCAGCCCCCACCCGAAGAGTGCTTGGCGCGTAGGGCCGATCAGGTTGGGCTGGCGCCGACCGCCGCCCCGCAGGACGAGCAGTAGGCGACCACGAATCGAGCCGTCGTGCCGTCCGCCCCGCTCGCGTCCAGCCCCCGGTGGGCCAGGTGTGCGCTCAGGCTGGCCCCACAGCTGGCGCAGGCGGGGTCGGGACCTCGGACCTCCCGGCTGCCGCCAGCCGGCCCCGGGCTGTCGGCCTCCTGCGGCGCCGAGCCGCCGACATTGACCGCCTCGAGGTGCCGGCGCACGGTCGCCGGATCGACTGAGAGCCCGCGTAGGACCTGGCCGGCCCGGCCTTCGACATCGAGGACGCTGAGCAGGATGTGGGACGGGTCGACCTGCGGGTCGAGGCGGCGCAGGGCGAGCCGGGACGCTCGCTCGAGTGAACGGTTGGCCCGCTCCGTGTAGGGCAGCTCCCCCGATCGGCTGGACGGACCACCACGATTGCCCACCAGCTCGGCCGCCAGCTCGCGGCATCCGCTCAGCGTCGTTCCGGAATCGGCCAATGCGGTCGCGGCGGGCGAGGTGGCCTCGGCCAGGATGCCAAGCAGAAGGTGTTCGGTGCCGATGTGGCCGTGACCCAGCTGCCGGGCCTCGGCCGCGGCCAGGCTCACCACGTCTCGGGCCTGGTCGCCGAACCGCTCGAACACGCTCGCAACGGTACGTCACCCCGATCGCGGAATGGGTGACCGCAGGCCGTCTGTGGCGTCAGCCGGACGTGCTGTCGGCGGACACCCATCGCGCCGCCGGGGTGCCCGGCGGGTTGAGGACGCCGGGAACGGCGTCGGGGTTGGCGACGCACACCTACGCCTTCGAGCCCGTCCGGATCCCGGAAGAACACGGAGTACCCGGGACCAAAGTCGGTGACGAACTCGTCGGCCGCCCGACCGCGATCAGTCGTCGGCGGATTTCCTCGAAGGCCTCAATGGATGCGGCGTTCAGCCCGACGTGATCGAGCCGTCCACGGCCGAACATGGGTATCTGGTGCTCCGCCTCGGTGTTGCCGTCCAGCTCGAACAAGTTGATTTCGGCTTCCTCACCGATGCGTATCAGGGTGAGCTTGCCCATCTCGCCGGAAGGGCCGATCGGCAGTTGGCCGAAAGACTTCCGCATCGAAGATGTCCCGGTAGAAGCGGACGAACCGATCGGTGTCGCTCATGAGGATGGCGACGTGATTGAAGCCGTTCACGAGCATGCCGGCATTCTTGTCGATAAGTCTTGAGGGCACGCGCCGCCACTAGGGTGCCGGGTGCCGGTGTGCCGCCCACCCCCACCCCCGTATGAACTTCGACGAGTCCGAAGAACACGGAGAGATCCGCGACGCCGTTCGCCGGCTGTGCCGGGACTTCCCCGACGAGTACTGGCGGGCGTGCGACGAGGAGCACCGCTTCCCGTCGGACTTCTACGAGGCCATAGCCAAGGGCGGTTGGGTGTGCATCGCCATCCCGGAGGAGTACGGCCGGGCGGGCGGGGCATCACCGAGGCATCACTGATCCTCGAGGAGGTGGCGGCGAGCGGGGCGGCCATGAACGGATGCAGCGCCATCCACCTCTCCATCTTTGGCATGAACCCCGTCGTCAAGCACGGGACGTCGGCCATCCGCACGTTCGCCCGCCGGGACGGCGATACCTATGTCGTGCGGGGTCAGAAGGTGTGGACGTCCAAGGCCCAGGACTGCGAGAAGGTGCTCCTGCTCGTGCGCACCAGTCGCCGGGAGGACGTGGCCAGCCGGATGGATGGCATGACCCTCTTGCTGGCCGACTTGCAGTCGCCCCAGGTGGATATCCGCCCCATCCCGAAGGCTGGCCGCAACGCCGTTGCCTCGTGCGAGGTCCGCTACGACGACCACATCGTTCCCGTCGCCCCCCGGGTCGAAGAAGAAGGGCAGGGTCAGCCCTTGTAGGTCAGCACCCGGCCCCACAGGCTCTTGGTCCCCCAAATCCCGGAGCGCAACGCTTCGAGCTGGACGATCTGGCTGTGATCGACGAACAGGTTGACCTCCGGCCCGTACGACTTCACGTACCAGGCGAACACGTCGGGATCGGCCGCTTCGAACATGACGTTCTCCACGCCCAGCTCCGACACGATCGACGTCACCACGTCAGTGCGCCAGACGTCCACACATTCGGTGATGCCCTCCGACTCGATCATGATCAGATGGGCGCCGACCTCCAGATGGGCCCGGGCCAGCTTGATGGCCGCGCCCACATCTCGCACTCCCTCCGACGCCAGCTCCGAGACCGTCGACGCCCCGCCGGCCCCAAACTGGATGCCCACCTCGGGCTTGGCCTTCAAACCCAACTTCTGGACTTGCTCGGTCAGCCGCACCAGATCACCGTTGGGAACGGTGAGAAAGCCGCTCGAGATCTCCACGATGTCGAACCCGATCTCCCTGCACTCCCGCAAGTAGGCGTCGACCGCGTCGGGCCCTTGCGTGAGCACGTGCTCGATGAACCCACCCGTCGACACCTGCACGTCATAGGAGTGGGCCAGCTCGATCAGGTCTCGCACCGCCTGGCGCGGCATCAGAGCAAAGGAACCGCCGGCGAACTTCAGGATGTCCACCCACTGGCCCATGGTCTCCAGCACGTCGGTCAGATAACGGGTCCCCATCGGCGTGTAGTACGGCCCCCGGATCTCGGTGATACCCCGGGTGCGCGGCTTGGGCTCCCGCTCGTTCAGCCGAACGAAGGGAAACGCCCGCTCTGCAGTCGTCGTCATGATGCTCTTCCTTTCTCCAAGATGGTCGTGAGATCGCGGACCGGAATACGGTCCAGCACCGACAAGGCGTCGACCAACTCCGCCATGTCGTCGCCCGCCAGGGAGGCCAGCTTCGCCGCCGCGCTGTCCCACGTCGCCGGGCGGGTGTGGAACCCGAAGTAGTCCCGCTTGGCCCCCTCGATGACCCGCCCGTCCCGCAAGGTGATGCGCAGGCGGCAGGCATGGGACTCGGGGAAGGCCGCGCTCAGGTCGTCCGCCGGCGTGACGTGCACCCGACGCAGCAGGGACTGCACGTCCGCGGCGACAATCCGTTCGGGCCGGTACTGGGCGGGGAGGACCTGGCCGTCCAGCAGGGCCACCGCCAGCATGTACTGCAGCGAGTGGTCGGCCTCCTCCTTGGTCCGCACGACGGTCTTGTCGCCCTCCTCGCCGCCACCGATGATGTGGTAGGCCACGTCGAACACCTCGAGGTCGATGCGCTCGACGTCCGCCGCCGGCGGCGCCAGCTCCAGGAGCAGTTCGATGGCCGACTGCGAGTGGATCTCGGCGTTGTAGCGCTTGACGATGGTGCGGGTCACCCGCTCGAGATCGGCCCACTCGATGGCAAACCGCCCCGCCAGGTCCTCGAACCCCTTGTTCCCCTCGAAGACCTCCGAAGGACCGGTGATGCCATGACGGGCCAGCAGGGCAGCTTGGACGGCCCCCGCTACCGCCCACGGCGCGGCCAGTCCCTTCCAGTTGGACAAAGCCCCGGTCCTCGTGACCCGAAGGGCATTCAAGGACGTGCCCGCGATGGCGATGGCATTGGCCGCCTGCTCCGCCGAGAGGCCCAGGCACCGGGCCGCGCCGGCCGCCACGGCGTACGCCAGCTGTACGGTGTGGTCGAACCCCTTCGCCCGCACCGGCGCTTCGTCGCTGAGGCGGCACTGCACCTGGTAGGACACAGCCAGCCCGGCCAGCAGGTCGGCGCCGCTCACGCCGGCGTGCTCGGCCACGGCCAGCAGCCCACCCAGGGCGTCACTGGGATGGCAGGTCTCGCCGGGCGCCAGGTAGGAGTCGTTGAAGTCGAGGTAGCGGACGAGGAACGCGTTGTACAGGGCGGCCCGGTCGGGGGCGGTGCGGCCGCCGCCGATGAGGGTGCAGTACGGATTGCCGCCGAGTTCCTCGACGTGGTCCCGGACGGCGACGACGGCCGGCGCCCCAATGGCCCCGAGCGCGCACCCGAGGGCGTCGAGCACCCGGATCTTGAGCGCGTCCTGGGCGGCGGGGGAGAGATCCTCCCACCGGGCCCGGACCGCGAACTCGGCCAGCTCTTGCACTTTGGTCATGACGCTTCCTCTCCTGTCACGAGTCGCAGCCCGGACGGGCCCACGCCGGCCCCGGTCTGCACGGTCGGGAACTCCACTTCGAACACGGTGCGATGGGCGGTGTAGCGGTGCTCGCCCAGGATGGCGGGGGCGCCGGCCGCATCCCGGGTCAGGCGACGGCACACCAGCAGCGGGCTGCCGGCGGCGACGCCGAGCAGCCTGGCGTCATCCGGCGCCGCGGCGGTGGCCGAGATGGTCTGCCGGGCCGCGCCGAGCCGGATCCCCTTGAGTGGCAGCAAGTCGTAGAACGTGGACCGCTCCACGTCGGCCCGGCTCAGCTCGGCACCGAGGGCGGCCGGTACCCAGACCGTCACGACCGCAAAGGGCTCGCCGTCGGCCAGGTTGAGGCGGCGCACCTTGAGCACCTCGTCGCTGGCGTTGAGGGCGAGGGCGGCCGCCACGTCGGCGTCGGCCGGCTCGAAGCGGAACTGCAGCACCCGCCGTTCCCACTCCACCCCTGACTCGGTGAGGGCCGCCTCGATGGTGGCGAAGCGGCCCAGGGCCTGCCGGACGGGATCGACGGCCACGAACCAGCCGGCCCCTTTGCGGGACTCCACCAAGCCCTCGGCCCGCAGGGTCTCCAGGGCCCGGCGCAAGGTCATTCGGCTGACGCCGTAGCGCTGGGCCAGCTCGGTCTCGCTCTCGAGGGCGCCGCCGGCGCCGAACTCGCCGGTGGCGACCAGCTCACGGAGGCGTTGGGCCACTTCGAGGTACCGCATATCTGTATGGTATCTGTCTAGATAAATAGATGCAACCGTATGGCGGACGGCGAGTCGTGATGGGTTATGTGCCGTTACGGAGCTACCAACCCATCACGACTTTTTTCGCCGCCGGCTACGCCTCCCGGACGTGAATGAACTGCACCTTGGTTGCCATCCGGATCCAGCACGACCGCCTTCCGGGCGTTGTCGGTCACGTGCTCGATCGGCTCGCGGGCGATCCCCAGAGCGTCGAAGCCGGCCACGGCCGCGTCGAGGTCGGTCACGTGCAGGGTGATGCGCGACAAACGACGACAAACGACTCGGTCACGAAGCGACCCGTGTCGATGCCTTGACCCCGACGGCCATGAGCGTGTCCATTAGCCGATCCGGCACCACGCGGCGCGCCACCGCGCTGGTCCACGAATCGGCGCCGACACAGTAGCGGACCTTCGGGCGCTTCGCGATCAGGGCTGCGGCGACGGCGTTGGCGTAGTCCGTCGGCGTGGTCTTGCTCGCATACGCTCGGGACTCATTGACGTCAAGAAAGGCGGTGAACCGCCTGCGGTATACGTCGGCGACGTCGGAGGGAGTCGAGGCCATGATCTCCTCAGCAGATGTGCGCAGCTTGCGCCAGATCGGCGTATCGACCGCACCCGGCTGGATGACCGACACCCGCACACCGAGTGGGCGCAACTCGCGGCGCAGTGCCTCGCTCAACCCTTCCTTGCCGAACTGGGAGGGCGCATAGACCCCCAAAAACGGTGGTGTGACGTTTCCAATACCGGAGCTGACGTTGACGATCCTGCCCCTGGAGGCGCGCAGCAACGGCAGGAAGCGCTGTGAAACTGCCAGTGCGCCAACGACATTGGTTTCCAGTTGGGTGCGCATCACATCGATCGGCACGCATTCCAGCGGCGCGCTCACACAGACACCGCGTTGTTCACCACCGCCCACAGCCCGGTGTCGGTGCACCGTCGTTCCACAACTTTGCCGGCCCGTGCGATCGAGACCGCACCGGTGACATCGAGCAGCACCGGGATCAGCTCGCCCGCCGACGGTTCCAGCCCGGACAGCTCGTCGGCGCTCTCTTCCGTCCGCACGCCCGCGAAGACCCGATAGCCGAGGGCGTTGAGATGCATCGCGGCCGCCCGGCCCAGCCCGCTGGACGCACCGGTGATCAGCACCGACTTCGACCGTGCCGGTTTCGGCTGGGAGGCCGTCGCACGATCTTATCGGCGTCGACTGTGCGGCTCGTTGCAACAAATCCGATGAACGGCGCAGTATACCGCTCGATCTGTGTCATATTATGTGACAGAATCTATGGCATGATGGCAACCGTTGAAGAGTTGATCCAAGCCGCCGCTGATGCCCGGCGCGTTGCTCAAAAGGCAGTCGAGGTAGCCGTGCGGGAAGCCCGTGCTGCGGACTGGTCCTGGGATCAGATCTCTGCTGCTCTGGGCGGAAAGCCGAACGGGGAAACGCTTCGCCGCCACTTCGGCGCCGGCCAGTAGACGGGCCTTGCCATGAACTCCAGCGCCTTGCGCGTCCTGTACGGGTGCTCTCCCGTCTTGGGTTGAATCCGTCACTCGCGGCCGGCCGACGTGTCCGAGGGGGGACTTGCCCACTAACCCTACGCATCGATTTGAGCTCCTAGGCCGGCTAGGGCGCGGGCGCGCGCCGGCAGCAGGACCTGGGTGGCTCCGCAGCCGCGGCAACGCACCCGCCGGGGCCGCACGTCGATCGCGTCCGCCCCCAGGCCACGGACGCGTCGGCAGCGACCGTATCCCCACCGCTTCAGGGTGTCGCCGCGTCCGCGGCGGGGGCAGCGCATCCGCCCGTCGGCCAGGGCCCCCTCGGCCGACTCGGCGGCGCAGACGATGATCATCAAGCGATACGGCGGACATGAGGCACCAGTGTGGTCTATCACATCCTCGCCGGGGAAGGGGCCAAATCGTGTTGGTAGCAGACGGTTCGGAATCGGCTCTGCGCCAGCTGATCTCCTCCATCGGCCACCGTCACCGTGAGGACCGACCCGACACCTGGTAGCCGTCCGTTCCTCGGCGGCCCCTGGTCATGTTCACCATGCCGCCGCACACCACCGCACTTCTCATCCTCTCCCACGGTGACGCGGCGGACCCCATACTGAGTGCCGTTCAACAGTCAAGCTGGACTAACTGGACTCATCTTGCGGATTCAGAGCACGCGCTACGACCGGCGTGGCGGATACAGAGCGGATAAAAACGAACGTCTGATCCGTAGGCACCGGACAAGAGCGCGACCGGGCACGATACGAGTTCCATTGTGGTGTAGGCGGAGGTATCGGGAAGCCCGACTGTCGTCATTGTTGTAGTCAGAACTGTCGTCAGCTCACGTTGCGAAACAGCGGCACCCCGCTTTCCTCATACCCGGCGATCCTGTGCTGACGATCGGCTGTGTCAAGGGCGGGAAGCCATCACGTAGTGACGTCGGAGACGCCCTTTACTCAGCCGATTGGGAACGCCGACACTGCGGAATGAGGTGGCGCTTGATCAGGCGGAGATGAGGCATGCCCCCGCCTCCCGCACGCCTGGGTGGCCGCCCCCTTGTCTCTGCTGCTCAGCGGCCTGTTCCGTGGCGCAGCGGACCCATCCGCTCGCTCAATTGGATGAGGGGGACCTAGGTCAACCGCCTCCGCAAGGATCGATCCGTCTCGGACGCCACGGCCTTAGAAGCGTAGCGATGGAGCGGGTAGCTCTTCGAACTACAGCAGCGCCCGCCGAGTCGACGGCGCCCACTGAGGTTAGAGGCGCGGACTCGCTAGCCGTCATCCCTCAAATTTGGCGTTTTTGTTCCGAGCACAGCACCACGTCTTATGGTTATTCGGTATCGCGATGCGAGGTGGGGCAAGCAATGACAACTGAGGGGGCTAAGCCCGCGGGCAATCGTGCCAGCGGACGCAACTTAGTCGTCTGTCTTGACGGCACTACAAACGAGCCCGAGACCGGATCTACGAACGCAGCGAGGATGTTTCTTGTGGCGGAGAAGAACGATCGCCAGCTCGTGTACTACGACCCTGGCGTGGGGACGATGGGCGCCCGCGCAGCAGTCACGCAACTCGGCCGTGCGGTGACTCGCTTCGCCGGCATGGTTGTCGGCTATGAGATCCACGACAACATCGAACAGGCATACACTTGGCTTGCACATCGGTATCGAGCTGGAGACCGGATTTTCGTTTTCGGATTCTCGCGAGCAGCGTATACAGCGCAAGCGCTAACCGGAATGTTGCGGACCGTTGGCTTGCTGCATGCTGATGCGGATAACCCAGTCCCTTACGCACTTAAGCTCTACGCCAAGAGTGGTCCTATTTCCGATCCCAACCGCTGGCCCGATGAGAATACACAAAAGGCAGAACGGGAGTTCTGGAAGCAGCTTCGTGACGACTTTCGGAAACGGTTCGGCAACCCCGATTTTCCTGGACGTTTCCGTTATCGGCGCCAAGTGCGTTTCCTAGGAGTATGGGACACCGTCAAGTTGGTGGGGTGGCTGAACATGAAGGCTCGTATTCAGGTAGGACGCTGGCCATTCACAGCTAACATCGACAATGTCCAGACTGCGCGGCATGCGTTAGCGATCGATGAACGCCGTCGGCCCTTCAGCGAATATCGGTTCACACCCAAAGCGGGCAGCACATCGCGCGATTTTCAGGAGGTGTGGTTCGCGGGCATGCACGGCGACATCGGGGGACAGAATCGAGCGGATTGCCGGCTGCCAGATATTACCTTCACGTGGATCGCGAAGGAAGCGCAAGCCGCAGGGCTTCGTATCGACCTAGGGAAGTATAAGGCCATGATGGGTGTACATTTTGAGCACGAGTTGCCGAGCGACCGTGCTCTTGGAGTGATTCGTCGAAACGCGAGTCTGTGGTGCCTGGCGGGAGGATGGCGCACTCGCCCGATACGCGCGACAGCATCACTTCGCCGCCCTGTTCGGGCTGGAGGCGCTCGGCCGGGTGCGTGGCTTCTCGCCGTCGGAGATGGCGCTGCCCAACCACCCGGACGTCGCCTATGAGTTCGTTCGCACGCTGACCGACTGCGGCTACCAGTGGGTGCTCGTGCAGGAGCACTCGGTGGAGGAGCCGGACGGCTCGGGCCCGCGACACAGGTACCTGCCGAACCGCCTGACGTGCACGAGCTCACGGGGCGAGAGC
>DASPOT010000190.1:0-7335 GCA_035625875.1 Mycobacterium sp.
GGCCACACCCAGATCCACACCCACGGTGGTGTCGGGCCAGGCCGCCAGGGTGGCCAGCTTGCAAGCCGGGTCGATCACCCGCGAGATGATCAGCGCCAACACCAGATCGCGTGATCGGCAGGCCGGGCCCAGCAGGGCGGGTAGCCCGAGTTTGTGCGCCATCACCGCCACCGCCGCCCCATCCCCGTGGCGCAGCGAGCGGGCCAGCCTGAACTCCGAGCCGGCCGCCACCAGGGTTTGCCCCTTAAGCGTCGCCTCGATGGCGGTGATCGCGGCCTCGGGCAGCACGGACAGATTCGCCAGGGTCTGGTGGCGCACCTTGTCACCCTCACGGTAGGTGCGGCGCAGATACACCGACTCGTAGACGCGGCGGCGGCCCTGTTTGTCCACATGGGCCTTCTTAACTCTGGCTACGTGTGCGCTCCCGGCCGCTCGCCCCATACGTTCAATGATAAGGCGTCCACTACGGATCCTGGTATTACGACACGCATAATTCTGGCTACATGCGAGCGCCCGCAGCAGCATATAACCTCAGGTCACACCACGCTTTCGCCCGCCAACCCGTCACAACTTCGGCCTAATGCTCAGCTTCGCGTTGATTCAGTGTGGTTCGCCGCGGTGATCGCCCCACCCGTCGATCCACGAGAAGCCTTGGAGCGCAACGTAATCGGAGCTATGCACCGCAAGAGCGGCGTCACGGCTTGGCCGATCAGCTGACGAGCGAGAGCGCAACACTACGATTTGCCGGTCTCAGTGAGATAGTCCAGATCGCCGGTGTCAGAGCACCACCGATACCGCAAGCGCCTCAGGCAGATTCGGCTACCGCCGCCGGCGCGAATTCACGCGGCCCCAAGTCGAGACGAAACGGTGGGTACTCGTCGCGCATCAACGTTGCGTAGGCACGCACCCGGATGGCCCATCGGTTGATGCCGAGCACGAAGTCGTACAACCCCTTCGGGTAGCGCCCGGTAAACAGCAGGCCTACAAGGGCGAATACCAGCAGGATCACGATCAATGGCGGCAATACGTAGGCAACCCATTCGTTCGAGTTCACCATCAAAAACCGCCAACCCGCGGTGAAGAAGACGAAGAGTATCAGGTAGTGCGGGATGGCCAGTAGCCACCACTTGATCAGCACCAGACCCCGGCTCAGGCGCTCCGGGTAGTCGATCTCCAGGTCGGCCGGGTACTCCGCTTTCGCCCGCAGGGTGAACGGAGGGTACTTGTCAGTGCCTAGTGCCGACAGCGCGTAGAAGCTAACCCGCCAGCGCCACCGCAGGACGCCGAGGCTGAAGTCGAACAGCGCGCGCGGGTACTTGCCGGTGATCAGGATCGCAAAGAACGCGACCACGAAGACCACCACGACCGCGATGTGTAAGAAGAACAGGACGATGTAATGCGGAATGGCCAGAATCCATTTGACCAGCCATTGCCAGCGTGACAACGCGGGGTCGAGGTCACCTCGGACCCGAACCGGGTAGGTTTCAGGTTGCATGATCGACGGCTCCTTGGGTGCGTTTCGGCTCGATCAACGAGCCGTCCTGATTGTTCCGCATCCCGCCGTCGAACCCAATACTTGCGGCCACGATGGATTCAACCTCGGTGGCAACCTGCGGATCTGATTCCGTGAGTTGACGAAGATCTCGGCAGCCGGTCGGCTCGCCTTGACGCTGAATGTGGTGAAGTTGTCCAGCAAGCGGTCTTGGCTGACCGCCCGCACGTCGGCGTTTGTCTACATCAACCAGCGAATGTTTTGGCAGCTTCGGCCGCAGTCGCTAATGCGGCGAGGTGATCGTCGACCGACTCCAAACCAGCGCCCATCGTGTTGATAGACACATGAGAAGCTCCGGCGCTGGCCCATGCGCGCAATCCGTCCACCAGCTCTTGCACGTTGCCCCGCAAGGAAACTCGGCCCTCCATGCCGATGCTGTCGGGGGTCTCGTGCCGCCTCGATGGCTGCTTGCCGTACCAGTTTGAGTGCCTCGTCTAGCTGCGGACCGGGACCCACCATAGGGAACCAACTATCGGCCAGCCGGCCGGTACGCCGGCAAGCGCGTGGTGAGAACGCCCCGAACCACACCGGGATCGGCTGCTGCATCGGCAGCGGCGCCAGTCCCGCTGCTGTCACGTGGTGGAACTTGCCCCGATAGGTGAGGGTCTTCTCGGTCCATAACCTGCGCATCAGGTCGACTTGCTCCTCGCAGCGCCGGCCACGGGTAGAGAAATCTTCGCCGAGCGCCTCATATTCCACCGCGTTCCATCCCAGCCCAATCCCGAGGCGCAAACGTCCACCGCTGAGCAGATCCACCTCGGCGGCCTGTTTCGCGACCAGAACAGCTTGCCGCTGCGGCAGAATCAAGATGCCGCTAACCAACTCGAGCGATGTGGTGACGGCAGCGAGGTAGCCGAACATCACCAGCGGCTCATGGAAGGTGCTGTGCACGTCATAGGGCCCATCCCAGCCGACATGGATTTCGGGATCCGCACCGACGACGTGGTCGTAGGCGAGCAGGTGGGTGAGCCCGAGCCCTTCGACGTGTTCAGCGTAGGCGCGCACCGCACCGGCATCGGCCCCGATCTCCGTCTGCGGGAACACCACTCCGATCCGCATATCGCCTCCTTGTTTCGATTGCCCGGCTCCTCCTCGCTCCGGGGACCGCATCGTCGCCGGGCTTGGCATCAGTCTTCTTTGGCCCGGCTAGCGGTGAACGACACGGTCACCTCGTCGGCAACTTTCACCGACCCCATCAGCAGCGAATAGGGCCTGACACCGAAATCGGATTGGCGAACAGCGGATTGGCTGGACAATCGCCACGAGTCACCGAGATCCTCTGTGCGAAGGTCGATGACGTGCTCTCGCGCCCTGCCGTGGATCTGCAGCGTACCGGTCAGGCGGTATCCGTCGCCGGTCTTGTCAATGGTGTCGGCATCAAAGCAGATCCGGGGAAAGCGGCCAGCGTCCAGCGACCTCAATGCATTCGACCGCACCAGGGCCTTCTCCGGCCCGGACAAGCCCTTAACGCCGCCTTCGCCACGCAGCACCTCCAGCGAATCCACCTCGACCGTGAGCTCCGCGCTGGTGGGTTCGCCGCCGGCCCACTTTACGCTGGCCTGCCACTGCCTCATCGCGATGGTGAGGCGATGACCCATATTCGCGGCCCTACCCGTGACCCCGGTGTGAACGACTAACTCACCGTCTGATGCATCCAGAGTCCACACTGTTTCAGCCACAGACCGACTGTATTCGGGCGTCGAACAACGACCGCGCCGGGCCACCCGACCTTTAGCGCGCGATCAGGCGGACTGGTGCGGTCGAAAGCCAAGATCCACGAAAGGGCAAAAGAATGCTCGCCAAAAACTTTGTACCGCGCTTTTCAGCAACCGCGGGTCGGCTTGCACCGCATTCCAATCCACCAGATACGGATGCTGTTTGTCGGTATCGTCGCGCCGAGGGCCGAAGTGCCAACCCAGCCGCCGTCATGGCATCACCTCGGCCCACGCGATATGCCCCTCGAAGCCAAGCGATCTCGCCATGTCGCGGTAGCGATCCCGGAAGTCCGCGTAAGCCCTGGCATCGCCGTGAGCCCGCGCCAGTAGAGCCCGCAGCCGCAACAGCCAGATCTCTCGTATCACCAGACCCTCATCGGCTGGCGCGGCCGCCAACCGCTCGATCGCGGCCTCGGCTTCGGCCACGTCATCGTCGACCCCGCGATCGAGCAGTGTCTGCACCAGAACACCCGTCGCAGCAATGCCCCATGGCAGCAGCCGTCCCTCGCGGAACAGATGGTCAACGGCGGCGCGCATGAGCCGCATGGCCTCATCGCGATCTACACGCCGAGCCCTCTCACGCGCCAAGTACAGGTTGACGATCGGTAAATCGCACAGGTTGTGTCCACCGCGTACGAACATTTCGCTGACCTCAGCCAGGAGCTTGTGTCCGCGGTCACGCTCCGCATCCGTGTGGCGGTGCACCAGCGCAACGCCCAGCGTCATCCGGGTGACGGCCAACGCGAGATCATCACCGGATCGTTCGGCAATCCGCAATGCATCCTCGATCTCGCCCACCGCGGAATCGTCGGGCCTCAATACGCCAGCCAATATTGCGAATATGTAGACGTAGCTGACGACTGTGGCGTAGGACATGGGGTCGGCGCTGCGGGCCATGGCCAGGCCGTGCCGCTGGTCGTCGCGCCATCCGGGACGACCCAGGCAATAACGGGCATTAGCCCGCGACGTAAAGGCCAACGCCAAGGGAGACCCGAAAATGAAGTCGCCCTTAGACGGATCACCGTCGGCCAGATCGATGTCCCTCTGTGACCACCGCAGCACTTCACCATACTCGCCGTTCTCAATCTTGGCGTAGGTGGCCGCGGAGGACAGCCCCACCGTCAAGGTCGCATCGCCCAGCGACTCGGCGAGGGCCATGGCTTCCGATGCCAGCTGCGACGCCTCGCGCAGCCGGTCCTGATGCGCGTGATCGATCACCAACCCCGCCATGCCGATGGCCAGTGACGCCTTGTCCCCGGCGGCGGTGCACAATTCCCGCAGTTCATCAAACCGGTCACCGGCCACGTGCACGTGGACTCGATAGGCGGTCCCGCACAGCATGGTGCGCGGGGCGATGCGCATTGCTGCTCGGTTGGGGTCCTCGGCGGGTAGGGCGTCGGCGATCTTTCGGGCACGCTCCCAGCTCAGTCGCGCCGCGGCGATATCGCGGTTGGTCGCCCACGTTGCGGCGCGCATTCGCCAGCCGTAGGCGGCGTGCAGATCACCGGCGGCCTCGAGATGTTCGGCGATCAACGCAGCGTACTCCTCAACGGATTCTGGATGGTTCCGTTCGATCGCGGCGGCCAGGCGGCGGTGCATCTGGGCGCGATCGGATTTCAGTTGTGATTCGTAGGCCACCGTACGAATCAGCGGGAGGCGGAAGGCGAACTCAGCTCTGGGTGTGAAACGGACTTGATCGATCATCTCCGCCCTCACGAGCGCGTCGAGAATAGGGTCATTGCCCATAGCGGCGAGCAGCTCAGGTGTGAAGCGCGATCCGATCACCGCCGCGGCGTTCAGTGTCTGCTTGGCACCGGCGTCAAGGCGGTCGATGCGCGCGGCGATAGCCGCCTGCAGGGTGGCCGGCACACCGACCGCGGTCACGTCCGTGCGGCAGGTGTAGCCGCCGCGCTCGCCCTCCAGCACACCGCGTTCGGCCAATTCGCGCACCATCTCCTGGGCGAAAAATGGATTACCGGCGGCTCGCCCGACAATCAAGGCTCTGATCGTCGCGATCGACGGATCGGGACCCAACAGCTCACCGAGCAGCTCGCTGGTTTCCGAGTCACTGAGTGGTGCCAGCGAAATCGTCTGCGCGCCGGGCACGTGTGCCAGTGCACCCCGGTACTCGGGGCGGTAGGTGATCAACACCACCGAATGCGTCTGCGGAATGACGGTCAGGAAGTCGGCGAACTTCGACTCGCTGACCTCGTCGATCCAGTGCGCATCCTCGATGACGTACAGCGCCGGCGCGGTGCGGGCCACCGCCACCGAGTTGATCAGCGCGGTCAACCGCCGCCGCCGCGCATCCGGATCGATGTTCGGCAGCGCCACATCGGGGTCGCGGATGCCCAGCAGGTCGTACAGCAGCAGCACATCCTCATCGCCGGCCTCTGGAACCTGGGCACGCACTCGCGCCCGCGCCGCCGCATCGTCGAGATCGCTTATTCCGGCGGCGCCGCGCAGCAGCCGCGCCGCCACGTGAAACGGGACGTCCCTAGCATGGGATTCGCAGAAGGTCGAAAACACCTCGACACCACGACCGCGGGCCATCGCGACCGCCTCATGAACAAGCCTGCTCTTGCCGATGCCGGCCGGCCCCGCGATGCCCAGAACGCACCCTTGGCCGCTGATCGACCGATCCAAGATGCCCGCGACCGCGTTCAATTCCCACTGGCGTCCAACCAACGTGGTGTCCGACCGGCCGATAAGGCCCGGCTGGACCGCAACCGCCACCAGCCGGCGTGTACGCACCGGTTGGTCAGTGCCTTTGATGTGCAGAAATTCTGGCTCATCCAGCACGGTGGCGTGCCCGACCAATCGCGCCGTGGATTCACTGAGCATCACCCCGCCCGGCGGAGCGACCCACTCTATCCGCTGGGCCATCCCCACCTGCTCACCGATCGCGGTGTAACCGAGAGGCCCCGAACCGATCTGACCGGCAATCACCCGACCGGAGTTCAGGCCCACCCGCAACTGCAGTTTGACGTCGTCGCGGTCTTGGACGTCGATGGCGAGCAGCTTCGCCGCCTCCTGGACGGCCAGCGCGGCCAGGCAGGCACGGACTGCGTGGTCCTCCAACGCGGTCGGTGCCCCGAAGACCGCCATGATCCCGTCCCCGGTGAACTTGTCGACCGTGCCCCCGTACCGCTGC
The DNA here is from genome assembly GCA_035625875.1 of Mycobacterium sp. GTDB lineage: Bacteria > Actinomycetota > Actinomycetes > Mycobacteriales > Mycobacteriaceae > Mycobacterium. Next base: position 6,422 of record DASPOT010000190.1, read on the forward strand.
ACCACCTTGGTGCAGCGGTCGACCAGCTCGGCCATGATCTCGTGCAGCCGCTCCGCCCCGACCGCCGCAGCAATGTCCATCGAATGCACTACGTCGGCGAACAGCACCGTCACCTGCTTGTATTCCGCCGATGTAGCGGCTGGCTTGATCGGCGCACCGCACTTGTTGCAGAAGCGTGAGTCCGGCGGCAGCTCCGTGCCACACGACCCGCACCCCAACCCTGTTGCAGTCATATCATCGCCGTGAATTCTGGTAGCAGATACGTAAAGGCGAAGTGATGAGGACTCCAGGGAAAACACTCGGGCGGCGTCGTATTCATGTTTAATTTCATAACTGGTGGACATTGGTAGTGCTGCTGCAGCAACCATCCACGCAGACGTAGTACGCATTCGAATCGTCGGGGTCCGGCACGTACTGGACCTCCGCGGTGTCAGGGCAGGTGATGTTATTGTCCTGGGAAATAAGCAGCGGCTGCGTGTGCGCCACGCCCGGACTCACAACGGTCACCCACCCGACGCCGGCAACCGCGGCCCCGACAGCGGCCACCTGTTTAATCTTGGCGAACATAAACATTCCTAATCATTGGTAGCGGTCAGACTCATTACATTCCGCGCCAGCGCGGTGTCTGGACAAGGGCCTTTTGGCTCGACGTAATCGCCGAACGCCACCTGTGACTCACCGAACTCGGATTTCTGATGCGCGACCAACAATCTCAGCCACAGACCGACTGTATTCGACTGTATTCGGGCGTCGAACAACGACCGCGCCGGGCCACCCGACCTTTAGCGCGCGACAGGGCACTTCGCTGCCGCACCACCGTGATAGTCGACCTGCCAGTGCTTGATGCCGTTGAGCCATCCGGACCGCAGCCGTTCGGGCTTACCCGCCGATGCCAGATCGGGCGTGTGGTCGGC
>DASPOT010000191.1:0-2129 GCA_035625875.1 Mycobacterium sp.
TTGATGTGCCCGCTCGGGCCGGGTCGTCTACCGAGCGCAACCAGCGCCTCACCGCCTCAGGAGTTCCCGTCTCGAGGACCTGCCGGATGCTGACCGTTGGTGCCGACTTCCTGCCGGCAGGGCTCATCTGCCACTCCTCAACGCCGCAGCGGAAGCACGCTACGCGGTTGACGCCGATGGCAGGCTAACCCAGATTTTTCGCGAAACTCTGCGTGACACGGTGTTGAGTTAGCGAAAGTGCCTGTCACTGCAAGGGATAATGAGATTTCTCTACGATCCATTATTCCGAGCGGAGGCACTTTCTAGGTGAAGAGTAGCGCAGCGGTTTCTCAGGCGAAAGTGTCGGCGGACGGCCATGGCGTCGTGTCGCACGCCGGGGTGGGCATGTTGCGCGAGCTGGCCGATTTGACCGGGTTGTCGGCGCAGGTCACCGCCGCGTTGGCCGACACCTATAACGGGCCGTGGATCCATGCGCCCGGGGCGGTGTTCGCTGATCTGGTCGCCGCGGTGGCCGACGGCGCGGACTGTGTTGACGGGGTCGGTCGGTTGTGGGGGGATCGCGAGCACGCCTTCGGTGCTGTCGGCTCGACTGTCACGCTGTGGCGGTTGGTCGATGAGCGCATCGACGCCGCCCATCTGCCGCGGATTCGGGCCGCTCGAGCCCATGCCCGGGCGCAGGCGTGGGCAGCCGGTGCGGCACCCGATCACCAGGGGTGGCTGCATCTGGATGTAGATGCCACCATCACCGTCGACCATTCCGACAACAAGGAAAACGCCGCCGCGACCTGGAAGAAGACGTTCGGGCATCACCCGTTGCTGGTGTTTTTGGATCGCCCCGATATCGCCGCCGGGGAAGCGCTGGCCGGGCTGCTGCGAGCGGGCAACGCCGGCAGTAACACCGCCGCCGACCACATCACCGTGCTGGGTCAGGCGTTGGCATCGTTGCCGCCGTCCTACCGCCCGGGCCCTGATAACCCCGACGCCCCACAGGTGCTGATCCGCTCCGATTCCGCGGGCGCGACCCACGGGTTCGCGGCGGCCTGCCGGAAATCGGGAGTGGGGTTTTCCCTGGGCGCGGTCATCGATGCCAGGGTGCGCCAGGCCGCCGAGGTACTCAACAACACCAATGCCTGGTATCCGGCGATCACCGCCGATGGCGGCATCCGCGACGGCGCCTGGGTCGCCGAGGTCACCGACCTGGTGGACCTGGCCAACTGGCCGGCCGGCACGAGGCTGATCCTGCGCAAGGAACGCCCGCATCCCGGCGCGCAGTTGACGTTCACCGATACCGACGGGCACCGCAACACCGGGTTTTTCACCGACACCCCCGACGGGGTGATCCCGGGTCAGCTTGCCGGGCTGGAACTGCGGCATCGCCAACACGCCCGCGTGGAAGACCGGATCCGCCAAGCCAAAGCCACCGGCCTGCGCGACCTACCGTTCAACGCGTTTCAGGCCAACGCGGCCTGGCTCGAAATCATCCTGGCCGCAACCGATCTGGTTGCCTGGACCAAACTCATCGGATTCACCGACCACCCCCAGCTGGCCCGCTGCGAGATTGAGACGTTCCGCTACCGGGTCCTGCACGTGGCCGCCCGCATCACCCGCGGCGCCCGCCAACTGCGGCTGCGTATCGATGCCACCTGGCGCTGGGCACAGGCCATCGCCACCGCCTGGACCCGGATCCGCGCCGCGTTCACCTAACACCGAGGTCCTGGCACTGTCCCGACGAGATGAAAGACCCACCGGCCTTGGGAAAGCCCGCCCCACCGGCGCGACACCGGACGACTTGTCACACCCCCATGCCACAATCGGCATCACCAACCGGCCAGAACCCGGTTCACACGCCCTCCATCAGGCCGCATGCAAAATCGAGGCTAGGTCGGCGAGTTCTTCGGGTCAGGCCAGTTGCGGCGCGGACTGTTTGCGGGCTACCCGTCGGTCAGCCTTTCCCGAGGATGGCATCGCGGGCCCGGTCCATCATTGCCGCGAACGGTCCGGCCATGAGGCAAGCTTGGCGGCGCGGCCCATCTGCTCAAGCTCGTCTTCGCTCAGTTCCTCCTGAAGCTTGGAAAACTCTTCTTTCTCCTCGTGCTCGGCGTGGTCGAGCATGGCATCACGAAGCTTGC
>DASPOT010000192.1:0-2941 GCA_035625875.1 Mycobacterium sp.
CGTGAAGCGCGCCGTTGTCCGTCAGCGCCGTACCGATCCGACCGGCCGCCAATTCGTCAACATCGTCTGCCCGCGCTGCGACGGCCGCCACTGGCTGCCAGCAGCCGCCACCGGCACCTGCCGCGCCGGCCGACCGCGGCCGCGTTCACCATCGCCCCCCGAACCGACCGAAAGGAACACGACCGTGAACGACGAATACGCCACCCGCGAAATCCGCACATGGCGCATCAGAGCCGACTGTGACGGCGTGCCACAGATAACCGTCACGCTCTACAACGACACCACGACCTCAGTCGACGGCGCGGACTGGCTCTACACCGATGACGCCCGCGAACTCGCCGACGCGCTGACGCAAGCCGCCGACGAAGCCGACCGACTCGAAAACGCGATCAGCCACCCGCGTTGCGCCGACTGCGGCGTCGAACTCCTGCCTGACACGCCACCCGGCTCGAGGGACTGGCAACACTACATGGTTCACAACCAAGTTTGGGCCGACGCCGGTAGGGACGATGGCTGGCTGTGCATCCCCTGTCTTGAAACCCGGCTGCGCCGGCCACTCACCGGCGCGGACTTCCTCGACTTGCCGATCAACGAGCCTGGCCGCGACGACGACACTAACCAGCTCGCGTATTTGAAGCGCGACGCCGCGAGGCGGCGGGAAGAGGGAGGCGGCGACTGATGCGTTTGCGGCGCAGGCGATTCCGTGCAACCGTCTCGGGCAACGAGACGGGCGCCTACCCGATCGTTCTCGGATTCGGGCCGGCGATCAGTTTTGAAGCCGGCATCGATGAGGCCCACGCCTTAGCGGTTGAACTGGTCGACGCCATCGAGCTCGCGTGACGCGGCGGTGACGGCGGATGCTGAGCGAGCAGGAACTGTGGTGGGCCATGTTCTGCGCCGTCGAGGAACGCCAAGCGCGAGATCGCGGTAAGCCGCCCGGGTTAGCGCGCTGGAATGACCAGTTGATCGAGGCGCTGCGCCGGGAGCTCGCGGCGTCGCGATCGCGACAGTCGAGCAGCACGGATCAGCAACACTCGAAGCATGACGATGAATGGATCAGCGCTCGACAGGTCGGCGCGATGATGTGCTGGAACGTTCGCCGTGTACAACGGCACGCGCCCGCGCTTGGCCGTCGCAAGATCGATGGACGACTGGTTTTCCGCGAGAGCATCATTCGGGAGCACATCGAAGGATCTGCCGCATGAGCGACGCTACCGAACCGTCGGAGCAATTGAGAACAGTTGCAGGACAGGTTCTTCAGGTAACACGCTGAATTCACAACGCCAATTAACCTACCCGCGTCCACCCCGCCCCGCCGTCCAGCAGGACGCCGAAACCCCGGGGGTGGGAGGTCCCTCCCCCGGTCGCGCCGGCCACCGGGACGCGCTGCGGCTCGCATGACGCGCACGTATTTCGTAGATTTCGCCATGGGGGCGCAGGGGGCCGGTGGTGGCGCGTAGCGCGGCGGCCCGGAAACTGTTGGCAGCCTTAGATGCTGAGCTCGCGGCAGCTTCGGAGCCGCGCGGGTAGAAACTGGTCTGGACCGCATCGAAATCGGCGATTTTGGATGATATTGCGTTCACGGTTGACAGGATGGCGCGGCTGCGGCGGGACTGGTCGCGTACCGAGGATGTGAAGTTGCGGGTCAAGCTGTCGGCGGAGATCCGTCTACTCGAGACATCGAAGGCACGACTGCTGAAGGGGGTGACGCCGGATCTGGCGGCGCCGCCGAGTATGCGGACGATCAGAGCGCGCCGGGCGGTGAATGCGCGGTGGAAACGCGATGGGGGTAGCGATGCCTCGAGTTGATGCGGGTGCTGCGGCCGGGGTGCATGTTCCAGGCGCTTATGAAGCGCTGTGGCAGCTTGAGCGCGAGCGCAACGAGCGCGACGACCGCATAGCTGCCCGCATGATGGCTGAGCACGGCTTCTGCTATCGGCGTGGTCGGCGGCTTGCTGAGCGGTTGGAGGCCGGCGAAACGGTGGGGGTAGAGCGTAAGGCTGTCGAGCTGGCGTTGTGGCATCGTGACCGGCCGGCGCAGCGGGTGCGGTTGCCGTTCGATCGGGCGATTCGGTTCGTCGAGATAGCGCCGAACGACCGGATCACACCCACGGCAGATTTGGCGCAGAGCTTCTGTAAGCGGAGGGCCCATCGACGGCGCGACCTCGTAGGGGAGGTGCCTGAGGGCTAGCTTGAGGAATCTAGCCACGCGTTCATTGCAGCCTCATGCTGCGGGCACTGAAAATCCACGGCGCCGACCAGGAATAGCGACTCTTGGTGTGCGTCGCCGATCTGACTGTTCAATATTCTGGCAAGCTGATCAAACTGCATCCCTGCGTCCAAAGACGAGCAGATTTGGTCTGCCATTCGTTCGGCCTTGGCACGGGTGGCGTCCTGTGACGTGTCTATCCCGTGCCTCAACAGGAAGCTGTTGTACTGCGCGTACAGGTAGTCGTTGCTGTAGACGGCGGTTGGTGCCGCCGCGGCCGCGCCGCTGCAAGGGCACCGTTGGGCGATCCCGCCGTTTTCAGAGCATGTACCGGTACGGGATTCACTATGCGAATACTTGCCGTCCGCGCACTGCGCAACGGCACCCACAGGGTTATTGTCTGGCCTCTCCATACAAGTGGCGTGACTCTTCGACCAGTAGTAGCCCGGCGGGCATTCATCGGCCGAGGCTGTTGGCGGCGCGGACAGCGCGATGATTCCGTAGCCGGCCGCGATGATGACGGCCATGATGATCCGCATCGGTCTGCCCCCTTGCAGTGCTGAGAAGAATTTAGCGCTGACGTCGACGACAACGCGGAAGAATTCGCAAAGCAATACCCGCGGGCTATTGCGCGGCTCGGTGCAGCCGAACGACCGGTTGTGGAAGGTTTAAGGTTGGTCAGCGTCGGTTCTGATCCGAAATGCTCGACGGTGGTACACCGAGGACGATATA
>DASPOT010000193.1:0-16548 GCA_035625875.1 Mycobacterium sp.
GGGCCGGGATAATCAGACCTCTAGCGCACGTCGCGTGGCCGGAACTGGATACTGACTCGGGGACCGGCGGGCGCGGACGTCTTGGGAACCGAGTGCTCCCAGGTGCGTTGGCACGATCCGCCCATCACCAGCAGATCGCCGTCTCCGAGCGACAGGCGCAACGACGGGGCACCGCCACCGCGGGGCCGTAACGCGAAGGTGCGGGTGGCGCCCAGGCTGACGATCGCCACCATGGTGTCTTCGGTGCTGCTGCGACCAATGGTGTCGCCATGCCAGGCGACGCTGTCGGAGCCATCGCGGTACAAGCACAGCCCGACCGTGGTGAAGGGCTCGCCGAGCGCTTCGGCGTAGATGTCGTTGAGTCGGCGCCGCAGCCGTGCGAGCAGCGGATGCGGGGGATCCTCGACCGTCAGGTCGTGAAAACTCACCAGTCGCGGCACGTCGAGCACCCGGTCGTACATATGGCGGCGTTCGGCGCGCCACGGCACCGTCGACAGCAGCGCGTCGAACAGGTCGCCGGCATCGGTTAGCCAGCCGAAGCGGATATCGATCCACGCGCCGTCGCCGAGCTGTCGGCGTTCCTCGAGGTGAAACAGCGACCCCTGTACCGCCATCGTCACAGCAGCCAGTCTATCGCACACCCGTTCGAGCTCACGCGGCGACGATGCGGGCCGCGTACAGCGCGGGGTTGTGGTGCTGACTCCGAACTCGATCGGCGGGAAGGGCGGCCAGCGCCTCGCGGACTCGGGAGAGCGGGATCCCCAGTCGGTTGGCGTTACCGTGCTAGGTGTGAATGTCACCGAGTTGGGCTCCAATTCCGAGGTCGGGACCCTACGGGTCGTCATCCTGCACCGCCCCGGGGCCGAGCTGCGGCGTCTGACTCCGCGCAACAACGACCAGCTGCTGTTCGACGGGCTGCCCTGGGTCGCACGCGCACAGGAGGAGCACGACGCGTTCGCGGAGTTGTTGCGTTCCCGCGGGGTGGAAGTGCTGCTGCTGTCCGATCTGCTGACCGAGGCGCTGGAAAGCGGGGCCGCCCGGGTGCAGGGGATCACCGCCGCGGTCGACGACCGGCGGCTGGGATTGCCGCTGGCACAAGAGCTTTCGGCCTACCTGCGTACTCTCGCCCCAGCCGAATTAGCTCATGTCTTGATGGCCGGCATGACGTTCACCGAACTCCCGTCGGACACCAGGACCGACGTGTCGTTGGTACGTCTCATGCACCACGCCGCCGACTTCGTCATCGAGCCGCTGCCGAACCTGGTGTTCACCCGCGATTCGTCGATCTGGATCGGGCCGCGGGTGATCATCCCGTCGCTCGCACTGCCGGTGCGGGCCCGCGAGGCGTCTTTGACTGACCTGATCTATGCCCATCACCCGCGATTCACCGGCGTGCGGCGCGCTTACGAATCTCACACCGCTCCCGTCGAAGGGGGTGACGTGCTGTTGCTCGCACCGGGTGTGGTCGCGGTCGGGGTAGGCGAGCGGACCACGCCGGCTGGCGCGGAAGCCTTGGCCCGCAGTCTATTTGACGATGACCTCGCAAACACGGTGCTTGCCGTCCCGATCGAACAGAAGCGTGCGCAAATGCATCTGGACACGGTGTGCACGATGGTCGACACCGACGCGGTGGTGATGTACGCGAACGTTGTCGACACGTTGTCCGCGTTCACCATTCAGCGCACACCTGACGGAGTGAAGATCAGCGAAGAGGCGCTGTTCGTCGAGGCTGCTGCAAACGCGATGGGGATCGACAAGCTGCGTGTCATCGACACCGGGCTAGATCCCGTCATCGCTGAACGCGAACAGTGGGACGACGGCAACAACACGTTGGCGTTGGCGCCCGGTGTCGTCGTCGCCTATGAGCGCAATGTGCGAACCAACGCCCGCCTGCAGGACGCGGGTATCGAAGTGCTCACCATCGCCGCCTCCGAGCTGGGCACCGGCCGCGGCGGTCCGCGCTGCATGTCATGTCCGGCCGCCCGCGACCCGCTGTAGGGCCATTTGGGCGCGTGCGCTGAACACTGTGCGATCGCGCTGCCGGTGCGAGGCAGAAGCCACGGCTGTGATTCAGGCGGAATTACGACCCTGCCTTCTGTTTGGTGACCATGCCGGTGAGTAACCACGTCGGGCGAAGGCACGGTGCACGCGAATGAGGATCTCTGCGTCCTGGTTCTCGGCCACAACGCGCACAATGATCCAGCCCTCCCGCTCTAGCATTTCAGCGCGGGTGAGATCCTTGGTGAATTGGCGTCGGCTGGTGCGGTGATGATCTCCGTCGTACTCGACTCCGATTTTTAAGTCCTCCCAACCCATGTCGACGAACGCCGTTATCGCTCCGTCGGTCACGCGGATCTGTGTCGTCGGTCGCGGGAACCCGGCGTCGATGAGAAGCAAACGCAGCCAGGATTCCTTTGGTGATTCGGCACCGGCGTCCATGAGATCGATGGCGGTTCGTGCGTACTTGTTACCACGCGCACCGGGATTGCGATCTATGAGAAGCAGCACTTTGGCGTCCGTGATACCTGTCGCCCGGGCAAGCGCATCGAGCTGCGCTACAGCCATGGTGCGGGGGAGATGTCGGGCAAGGTCGAATGCGGCTCTCACTGGCGTGGCCACCTGTAATCCATTGACCGCCGTCACCTCGTCGGCGTGGAATCGCTCGTCGCGAACGATGGTGCCGGGTGGGTAGTGGTTGTTTTGCCAGAGCAACTCGATCGGCGCATACTCGTCGACCCATTGCGCGCCGTGCAGCGCGGCGGCCGCGCGTCCGGTGATCACCGCCCGCCGACCTGACCACAACCAAGCGCCGACGGTCCTGACTGCCAGTGATGGGCGCGTTGTCTTCGAGAGGTAGACATCCCAAAAGATCGGTCGGTAGTTCCACCGCAGCTGCCCGCGGGTAAGCACGCCTGCCGTGAGTGCCTCGCTGCCGATGATGACGTCGTCCATGGCAGTGATCATGCCCGTCAGCACCGACATGGCCGGGTTCGCGCCGCCAAACAGAAGCTAGGGTCGTGATTTCGCCCGGATCGCAGCCGCTGCTTCTGTTTCGCGGCACAAACCGACGCAAAACCTCAACGCCAGCTGGGCAGCCAGATCTCCATGTTCCAGGTGGCCTGTGAGATTGGCTGACCGGTGAGCACCGGAAACAGCCAGGCGAAGTTCGTCAGCACCAGTGCGACATAACAGGAGACGACGATCAAACCCAGCGTGCGTCGTTCCGCACTTTGACGAGGTTGATACAGGATGTCGCCGAGAATCAGCGCGATCGCCATTACCAGGAACGGCGCCATCGTGGCCGCGTAGAAGAAGTACATTTGCCGGTCGATGTCGGCGAACCACGGCAGCCAGCCGGCGCAGTAGCCGACCAGCACAGCGGCGTAGCGCCAGTCTCGGCGCACGAATGCCCGCCAGGCCGCGTAACCGAGCACCGGCACCGCCAGCCACCACATGGCGGGGGTGCCGACGAGCATCACAGCCTTGACGCACGATTGTGCTCCGCAGCCCGGAACGTTCTGCTGGTCGATGGCGTACAGCACCGGCCGCAGCGACATCGGCCAGGTCCATGGTTTGGATTCCCACGGATGGTAGTTGCCCGCGGAATTCGTTAGGCCCGCATGGAATTGGTAGGCCTTGAAGGTGTAATGCCACAGCGACCGTAGGGCGTCGGGCAGTGGAATCACACCCCGCTCGCCGATCGACTGGCCGACCTCGTGCCGGTCGACCGCGGTCTCGGAGGCGAACCAGGGCGCATAGGAGGCCAGGTAGACCGCGAACGGGATGAGCAGCAGCGCATACAAAGTGGGGCCCAGGTCACGACGGATTGTACCCAGCCACGGCCTGGGCACCCGGTACTGGCGGCGCGCGGCCACGTCGAACGCCAACGACATTGCACCGAAGAACAGCACGAAATACAGGCCGGACCACTTTGTCGCGCACGCCAATCCGAGTAGCACCCCGGCGCCGAACCGCCACCAGCGCACCCCCAACCGCGGGCCCCACACCGTCTCCGCGCTGCGGCCCTCCAGCAGCACAATGTGCATCCGTTCGCGAACCTGATCGCGGTCGATGATGAGCGCGCCGAAGGCTGCCACCACGAAGAACGCAAGGAACCCGTCGAGTAGCGCAGTACGGGAGCTGACGAAGCTGACGCCGTCGCCGATGAGCAGCAACCCGGCGATACCGCCGACCAGCGTCGAGCGGCTGATCCGCCGGACGATCCGCACCACCAGCGCCACCATGATCACGCCGAGCAACGCGCCGGTGAACCGCCAGCCCACCCCGTTGTAGCCGAAGATCGCTTCCCCGATCGCGATCAGTTGCTTGCCGACCGGGGGATGAACGACCAGGCCGAACCCGGGATTGTCCTCTACCCCGTGGTTGTGCAGCATTTGCCAGGCCTGCGGCGCGTAATGCTTCTCGTCGAAGATCGGCGTGCCGGCATCGGTCGGCGAGCCGAGGTTGACGAACCGGGTCACCGCCGCGAGCGCGGTGATCACCGCGGTCACCGCCCAGCCGCGCAAGCGGTCGACGGGTCCGAAATCCGGGACCGGCACCAGCGGCCCGGCGCTGATGACCGGTACCACACGCTCCGCGATGGCGACAGGGCTTTCGCGGGTCGGGGCGGTCATCACACCGATCGTAGGCTGTGCCCCATGACCGGTGGTCGACTGTTGCTGGGCGCCACCCCGTTGGGCCAGCCGTCGGACGCTTCGGCGCGGATGATCGCCGCGCTGGGCTCCGCCGATATCGTCGCCGCCGAGGACACCCGGCGGGTGCGGAAGCTGGCCAAGTCGCTCGACGTCGAAATCGCCGGCAACGTGGTCAGCCTGTTCGACCAAAACGAGGACGTGCGGGTGCCCGCCCTGGTTGCCGAGATCACAGCCGGTGCGACGGTGCTGGTGGTGAGCGACGCCGGGACGCCGCTGATCAGCGACCCGGGCCACCGGCTGGTGGTCGCCTGCGTTGACGCCGGCCTGGAGGTGACGTGCCTGCCGGGCCCGTCGGCGGTGACGACGGCGCTGGCGCTGTCCGGGCTGCCCTCGGAGAAGTTCTGTTTCGAGGGCTTCGCCCCGCGCAAGCGTTCGGCGCGCCGAACCTGGCTGGCGTCGCTGGCCGGTGAGCGGCGCACCTGCGTGTTCTTCGAATCGCCGCGCCGCCTGCCCGCGTGCCTGCGCGATGCCGCCGAGCAGCTCGGTGGGGCACGTCGGGCGGCGGTATGCCGAGAGCTGACCAAAGTGCACGAGGAAGTGGTGCGCGGATCGCTCGAGGAGCTGGCCAAGTGGGCGGCCGACGGCGTGCTCGGGGAGATCACCGTCGTGCTGGCGGGTGCGACTCCGCAGGCCGACCTGCCCGCCCTGGTGGCCGAGGTGGAGGCCTTCACCTCGGCCGGTATCCGTGTCAAGGATGCCTGCAGCCAGGTGATCGCAGCGCATCCGGAGGTGCGGTCGCGACGCGAGCTCTACGACGCGGTGTTGCGGTCGCGGCGTTAAGAAAGTCGCGCCGAGATTTACGTTAGCGTGATGTCCTCGTCGAACCCCCCGCGCTGCCGTCGATTTCGGCGTCGCGCGAACTTCGGGGTTAAGCGGTGGCCCCGGCTGCGGTCACCGCTGGTCTTAGCCCGACGATCGGCGCCGCCTTGTGCAGACACTCCTGCCATTCGGCGTCCGGATCAGAGTCGGCCGTGATGCCGCCGCCGACCCCCAACACGGCGTTTCCGGCAGCGTCGAACTCGACGGTGCGGATAGCAACGTTGAGCTCGCATCCGGCCACCGGTGACGCCAAACCCACTGTGCCGCAATACACTCCGCGGCACCGCTGCTCCCACTGCGAAATCAATTGGCGGGCACGCAGTTTGGGTGTTCCAGTGACCGAGGCGGGCGGAAAGGCGGCGTCGAGTAGCGCTGCAGTCGGCAGCTCGATGGGCACCCGCGCCGACACCGTCGACACCAAGTGCCACACGCCCGGCGCACGCCGCACCACCAACAGCTCTGGCACGGTGACCGTGCCGGTGACCGCCACCCGGCCCAAATCATTGCGGACCAGGTCGACGATCATTATGTTCTCGGCCACGTCCTTGACCGAAGCCAGCAGCGCCGACGGCCAGGCGGCCAACGGCAGGGTGCCCTTGATCGGGCTGGACGTCACCACATCACCGCAGCGCCGCAGGAACAGCTCCGGTGATAGTGATGCCACCGCACCCCACGGTCCAGCGACATAGGCCGCCCGAGCCGGGCCGCTGCGCGCGACCCGGTCGACGAAGAAGTCCAGCGGTCCGCCGACGACCGTTCCGGCGAACTGCGTGCACACGCACGCCTGGTACACCTCACCAGCGGCGATCGCTTCCAGGCACGCCAGCACCCCGCCACGATGTGCATCGCAGTCGGCCGCATCCCACTCGATGCGGCAGACCCCCGGCGGTGCCGGCGTCGCCAACGCGTCGGCCAGCCAGTCCGGCATCGCCGCACCGGACAGGCTCTCGTACCACCACTGCCCGTCGCGACCACGCCGCAGCACGCAATCGGTCCAGCCGCCGGCGGCTTCGGGAATCCGGCTGGCCCGCCCGTCGGCGCCGGGGTCCGGGTAGGAGAGGTAGCCGATCCAGCCGCCGCCCACCGTCGTCGTGTCGGACCCCGGCCGGACCGCGAACGCGTCGGCGGTGTCAACCGGGTGCACCGCCACGCTCGGCGCGATCACCGCGAGCGCGCCGAACCAGTCGCCGGTCAGCGCGGCCGGCGGGGGCAGGCCGAGCCGGCTGGCCGCGGCACCGACAGCGCGCAGGACCCGCGGTGCCCCGCCAAGGTCGCCGAGTCGGTCAATTCGCACCGTTCTAGCTTGACAGACGCGCGAGGTGCGGCCCGCACGCGCCGCTCACCGCTCAGCCGCGGCTGATCTGGCGTGCCGTCACTGCGGCCGCCAGCTTGTCGGGGTTCCGCATCGCGTAGAAGTTGGTGATCTTGCCGTCGACAATCTCGATGGTGAAAACCCCCTCGAGATGGTCGCCGCTGTAGAGCAGCACAGCGGGCGCGGAATTGCAGACCACCGTCTCCATCCGAACGTCGGGTATGCGCATGCCCCTCCGCACGAGCCCGATAACCGCGGCGGCGACCTTCTCGGCCCCGACCACCGGCCGGCGCGCCGCGCTGGCCTTGCCGCCGCCGTCAGCGGTCCACACCACATCGGGCGCCAGCATCGCCATCACGGCCTGCACGTCGCCGCTCGACGCCGCGGCCATGAACTCGGCGGTGATCTGCGCGGTGCGCTGCGGGTCGACCGCGGCGAAGCGTCTGCGTCGGGCCTGCACGTGTTCCCGCGCCCGGTGCGCCACTTGCCGCACCGTCGCTGCCGGTTTGCCCACCGCCTCGGCGATCTCGCCGTAGTCGAACCCGAACACCTCCCGCAGCACGAACACCGCGCGTTCCTCGGGGCTGAGCGTCTCCAACAAGACCAGCATCGCCATCGACACCGATTCAGCCAGAACGAGATCGGCAGACGGATCCTGATCGTCGAGCAGCAGCGGCTCGGGCAGCCATGGCCCGACGTAGTCTTCACGGCGGCGGGCGTCAGCGCGCAGCGCGTTGAGCGCCTGGCGGGTGACCAGCTGGGCCAGATAGGACTTGGTGTCGCGAACGGTGGACAGGTCGACGGTCGCCCACCGCAGATAGCTATCCTGCAGCACGTCGTCGGATTCGGTTGCCGAGCCGAGGATTTCGTAGGCGATGGTGAACAGCAACGGCCGCAGCAGCGTGAACCGTTCGGCGTGTTCGTCCGAGGTGGTCACGGTACCGCGACCACCTCGCGCGCGGGTTGCTCGGGCCGCCTGCCGCCCTTGAGCCAGAAGTACGAGCCGGGTTTGACGGCCTCGCGCCGGATGGACCACACCGTCGCCTTGCAGATCGCCTCCTTGATCGACGCGGCGACCCGGCCACCGACGACGACATTCACCGGGGTGTCGTCGGTACGTGCCAACTGGACGGTGCCGCGCGAGCGGCCCAGGCTGATGCACTGCCCGGCGAACGCCTGGTTCACCACCGCGGGCGCGGAGCCAGCGATGCGGCTCAGCACAGTGTTGGCGGCCTGCACCCCCAACGGCCCGGCGGCCTGGCAACTCATCCGCAGCGGCTGGCCCGACGGTGCGGCGGCGTCTCCGGCCGCCACGATGCGGGGGTCGTCCACGCTGGTCAGTGTTTCATCGGTGAGCAGCCGGCCCAGCGTGTCGGTGCGAAGCCCGCTGCGGGCCGCTAGCTCCGGGACACCGAATCCTGCCGTCCACACCGTTAGCGCGCTGGGCAGCACGCCGCCGTCGGCCAGCACTACCGCCTCGGACCGCACCCGGGCGACCACGGCCGTCTCAAGCACGTCGACATGAAGCCACCCCAGCGACTTCGCCACCGAGCGCCGGCCCCGCCGGCTCAACGACGGCCCCAGCACCCCGCCGCAGACCAGCGTCACGCGGCGGCCTCGCCCTGCCAGCTCGGAAGCCGTCTCGATGCCGGTCAACCCGGCGCCGATCACGGTGACGGGCGCGTTGGGATGCAGCTCGTCGAGTGCGTCACGCAGCCGCTCGGCGTAGTCGAATTCCGCAATCGGGTAGGCGAATTCGGCGGCACCGGGCACCGCCGACGGCACCACGCCGGTGCTGCCGACGGCATAGATGAGGTAGTCGAAGTCCAGCACGGCACCGGAGGTCAGCACGACCTTACGGTCGGCGGTGTCGATCCGGTCGGCGCTGTCGACGACCAGCCGGATGCCCTCGCCGAGCAGCGTGCCGTAGTCGACGGCGGCGGTACCGCTGCCGGCGACGAACTGGTGCAACCGGATTCGCTCGACGAAGACCGGACGCGGGTTCACCAGGGTGATGTCGACGTCCGCGCGCAGCCGCAGGTGGTTGGCGGCCAGCGTTCCGGCATATCCGCCGCCGATCACGACGACGCGGGTGCGCTTCTCGGCCATGATGTCTCCTGTCCCTCGTGGGTGTTGTCGTCCTTGAGACACCGCCGAGGCGGCGGATGTGACAGCGTTACTGGCCGCTGTGACCAGGCTCACTTCGGCGGGGGGGTACGGCGGAAAATTCTGCGACCAAAAGATCCACCCGCTGGTTCTGGTACTCCGGGCGTAACCGGCCGCTGCGGTCGAGGGTGACCAGGCCGTGCAGCGCCGCCCAGAGCACTTCGGTGAGCGTGTCGGCATCCCGGGTGCCTGCGACCATGTTCACCGCCTCACGCAGTTCGGTGAAAGCCGCCGTCAACTCAGGTGGTGTGTCGGCAGCAGCGAAGCGCAGCGTGGTGGCGCGGGTGAACATCGCGTCGAACAAAACGGGATTGTCGTGGGCAAACTCGATGAATGCATGGGCGACTCGCGCTAAGGCTTCGTGGCTGTCGGTGGCACCGCTCCGTGCCCTGGAAAGCGCGGCGGCGAGCTCGCCGAATCCTTCGATGGCGACGGACTCGACGATTTTCTCCATGCTTGAGAAGTGTTTGTAGAGCACGGGCTGGCTGTACTCGATCTCGGTGGAAAGCCGCCTGGTGGTGACCGCGTCCCAGCCTTCCTGTTCAGCCACCTTCCGTGCCGTGGTGGTGATGAGCTGGCGCCGGGCGGCCCGCTCGCGGGCCCGACGGTCCTCGATGGCCATGCCTCATGTTAGCACCGATATAAAAACTAGCGGAGCTATTGACACGCACCGAGAGAGGTTAGCGTTGCTAACACCTACGACATGAGGGGAGCCTGCGACATGACGACAAGTCCGCGAGGCCTTGCCGAAACCTTCGTAACGATGCTCAACGAGCACGACCCGGACCTCGTGGACCGATTCGTCGCCCGCGACTATGTCAATCACAACGTCTTTGTCGGCGACGGGCGCGAGGCCAACCGTAAATTCTGGGCGGGGTTCTTCGCCGCCCTGCCGGATCTGACCGCGACCATGGAGGACCTGGTGATTTCGGGTGACCGCGTTGTCGGGCGCTTCGTCTACCGGGGAACCCACACCGGTGAATTGATGGGGATTCCCGGGACCGGCCGCCGCGTCGAGATGCGATCGATCGACATCTGGCGGGTGCAGGATGACATGTTCGTCGAACACTGGGACGAACTGAACACGTTGCAACTGCTTCAGCAGCTGGGCGTGCTGCCCCAGGGGCCGGGCGGCCCGGCGGGCGGTGAGGCGTGATGGACCTCGCCAGGATGTTCGCGTTGATCGCGGTGCTGGTTCCGCTCGCTCGACTCACTCCGGCTGGATTGTTCGTCTCGCTCCCGTCTCTTCGTTCCGCTCGCTCGACTCACGGGGCTGGTAGCGCGGGAACACACCAGTGGGCGACGGCAACATCGTGCCGGGTGCCAGCCGCTCACCGACCGCGGCGAATGTTCGCTGGTCAACCGGCTGGCCCAGCAAGTCCAACAGTTTGCCCGCCGACTCGGGCATGACGGGCTGGATCAGCAGCGCCGCGATACGGACTGCCTCACACGTGGTGTAGAGCACGGTGCGGAACCGATCCTGATCCACCTCGGAATCGCTCCTGCGTAGTACCCACGGCTGCTGGACAGAGAAGTACTTGTTCGCCGCGCCGAGCATCAGCCAAATCGCCTCCAGGGCCAAGTGCATCGCCTGTGCATCGAAGTCGGCGCGCACCCGCTCCAGCAGGCCATCGGCGGTCGCCAGCAGCTCGGCGTCATCGGTGCTGAAATCGCCTGGCGTAGGGACGATTCCACCCAGATTTTTGGTCACCATCGACAGCGACCGTTGCGCCAGGTTGCCCAATTCGTTGGCGAGGTCGGCGTTGACGCGGGTAACCATCGCCTCGTCGCTGTAGCTGCCGTCCTGTCCGAACGGCACCTCACGCAGCATGAAGTAGCGGACCTGATCGACGCCGTACTCGTCGATCAGCTTTACCGGGTCGATCACGTTACCCACTGACTTGCTCATCTTCTCGCCCCGGTTGAGCAAATGGCCGTGAGCGAAAACCCTTCGTGGCAGCTCGATTCCGGCCGACATCAAAAATGCCGGCCAGTACACGGCGTGGAATCGGATGATGTCTTTGCCGATCATGTGCAAGTCGGCGGGCCAGAAGAGCCGGAACATTTCCGACGAGGTGTCCGGGAAGCCGACTCCGGTGAGGTAGTTGGTCAGCGCGTCGACCCACACGTACATGATGTGGTCGGGATGGTCGGGCACTGGGATGCCCCAGTCGAACGATGTCCGCGAGATCGACAAATCGCGCAGCCCACGGGAGACGAAACTGACCACTTCGTTGCGGCGCACTTCGGGCCGGATGAACTCCGGATGCGCTTGGTAATGGGCTAGCAGCTTGTCGGCGTAGGCCGAGAGGCGAAAGAAATACGTCGGTTCCTCGGTCCAGGTGACGGGGGCGCCGGTTCCGGCGGCAACTCGGGTCCCGTCCTCAAGCAGCCTCGTTTCGTCCCCGCTGAGGTAGGTCTCGTCGCGTACCGAATACCAGCCCGCATACTTGCCCAGGTAGATATCGTCGGCATCGGCCATCCGTTGCCAGATCACCTTGGCGGCCTCGAGGTGGTCGGCATCGGTCGTACGGATGAACCGGTCGAAGGAGATGTTCAGCTTCTCCTGCAAACGTTGGAAAACATCGGAGTTGCGCCGGGCGAGCTGTGCCGTCGCGATGCCTTCTGCCGCAGCCGTTTCGGCCATCTTCAACCCGTGCTCGTCGGTTCCGGTCAAAAACCGCACCTCGAAGCCGTCGAGCCGCTTGAAGCGGGCGATCGCGTCCGTGGCTATGTATTCGTAGGCGTGCCCGACGTGCGGCTCGCCGTTCGGGTAGGTGATCGCGGTGGTGACGTAGTAGGGCCTCATCGAGAGTCCACCCTATTGTGTGCGCGTGAGTCCTAACCGCCCGCCGCCGCCGGCCCCGGAGCCGTTGACACCCTTGGTCGACGCTCATACCCACCTCGACGCGTGCGGCGCCCAGGACGCCGAGGGGGTGGCTGCCATCGTCGACCGCGCGGCGGCCGTCGGCGTGATCGCCGTGGTCACCATCGCCGACGATCTGAACTCGGCGCGCTGGGTGACCCGGGCCGCCGAGTGGAATCCGCGGGTATACGCCGCCGTGGCGTTGCACCCCACCCGCGCAAATGCGCTCAGCGATGCTGCTCGCGCGGAGATCGAGCGACTGGCCGCCCATCCGCGGGTAGTGGCTATCGGTGAGACCGGTTTGGACCTGTATTGGCCGGGCCGGCTCGGCGGGTGCGCGCAGCCGGATGCCCAGCGCGAGGCCTTCGCCTGGCATATCGACCTGGCCAAGCGGACCGGCAAACCGCTGGTGATCCACAACCGCGAGGCCGACGGCGAGGTGCTCGACGTGCTGCGGACCGAAGGCGCTCCCGATACCGTGATCTTCCACTGCTTCTCGTCGGGCACCGCGATGGCCCGCATCTGCGCAGACGCCGGATGGAGCGTCAGCCTCTCCGGGACGGTAAGCTTCCGCAACGCCCGTGACCTGCGGGAAGCCGTTCCGCTGATGCCGGCGGAGCAGCTGCTGGTCGAGACCGATGCGCCGTTTTTGGCTCCGCATCCCTACCGGGGCGCACCGAATGAGCCCTACTGCCTGCCCTACACGGTTCGGGCGCTTGCTGACCTGCTCGATCGACCCGCCGACGAGCTGGCGCGGGTCACGACCGCCAATGCTCGCCGGGTCTACCGACTACAGGATGGCGGGGATGCTTTCTAAAAGTCCTCTAAGAGCCTCGCACCCAAGTTGCCCTATCTAGGCCAATTCGTTACCGTCTTGTGATCGAACGGTGGGCCCTGGGCCCACTTCGTTTGCTGCTGACGGTGTCGTTGAAGTGTCGCTGAGGTCGGGGATAACGCATGTTGAACGTACTCACGAAGCTCCACCGGACCCCATCACCGCTCCTGCGGCTCCTGGTCGCCGTGCAGTTGCTGGTGCTGACCTTCGCCGGCGGCTACGCGGTTGCCGCCCGAAAGACGGTCAAGCTGAGCGTCGACGGAACGTCGATGACGGTGACGACGATGAAGTCGCGGGTGATCGACATCATCAAGGAGAACGGGTTCGCGGTACGCGCGCGCGATGACCTGTACCCGGCCGCTGGCGAGCGGGTGCACGACGCCGACAAGATCGTGCTGCGGCGCAGCCGGCCGCTGCAGATCTCCCTCGACGGCCAGGCCGCCAAGCAAATGTGGACGACGGCGTCCACGGTGGACGAGGCGCTGGCTCAACTCTCGATGACCGACACGGCCCCCGCCGCGGCCTCTCGCGGCAGTCGTGTTCCGCTGGCCGGCATGGCCCTGCCGGTGGTCAGCGCCAAGACGGTGCAGATCAACGATGGCGGCGCCGTGCGTAACGTTCACCTGGCCGCGCCCACCGTCGAACGCCTGCTGGCCGCCGCCGGTGTGCCGCTGGAGCAAAGGGACCAGGTGGTTCCCAGCGCGGCCACGCCGGTCGTTGACGGCATGCAGGTTCAGGTCACCCGCAACCGCATCGAGAAGGTCACCGAGCGGGTGCCACTGCCTCCGGGCACGCACCGCATCGAGGATCCAAGCATGAACGTGAGCCGCCAGGTCGTCGAGGACCCGGGTACCCCGGGCACGCAGGACGTGACGTTCGCGGTCGCCAAAGTCAACGGCGTCGAGACCGGTCGGTTGCCGGTGGCCAACACCGTGGTGACGCCGGCACGGGACGCGGTGGTGCGGGTGGGCACCAAACCGGGCACCGAGGTGCCGCCGGTGGTCGACGGATCCGTCTGGGACGCGATCGCCAGCTGCGAGGCCGGCGGAAACTGGGCGATCAACACCGGAAACGGGTATTACGGCGGCGTGCAATTCGACCAAGGCACCTGGGAGCGCAACGGTGGCTTGCAGTATGCCGCCCGCGCCGATCTCGCCACCAAAGAAGAGCAGATCGCCGTCGCCGAGGTAACGCGGGCGCGCCAGGGCTGGGGCGCCTGGCCGGTGTGCAGCGCGCGAGTGGGTGTGCACTGACCATCCGTTTACTCGGCCGGACCGAAATCAGGCGGCTGGCCAAAGAACTCGAATTCCGGCCGCGGAAATCCTTCGGACAGAACTTCGTCCATGATGCCAACACGGTGCGCCGAGTGGTGTCGGCCTCCGGGGTGAACCGCCACGATCATGTCCTGGAGGTTGGGCCGGGCCTCGGATCGCTCACCCTGGCACTGCTCGACCGCGGTGCCACGGTCAGCGCTGTCGAGATCGACCCCGTGCTGGCGGCCCAGCTGGCCAAAACCGTTGCCGAGCACTCGCACAGCGAAGTTCAGCGGCTGACAGTGCTCAACCGCGACATCTTGTCCGTCCGCCGCTCAGACCTAGCTACTGAACCGACAGCGGTGGTCGCGAATCTGCCGTACAACGTTGCGGTTCCGGCGCTGCTGCATGTGCTCGCCGAATTCCCGTCCATCCGGACCGTACTGGTGATGGTGCAGGCAGAAGTCGCCGAACGGCTCGCCGCCGAACCGGGCGGCAAGGACTACGGTGTGCCCAGCGTCAAAGTGCGCTTCTACGGACGCGTCCGCCGCTTCGGCATGGTGTCGCCGACTGTTTTCTGGCCGATTCCGCGGGTCTATTCCGGGCTAGTGCGGATCGATCGCTACGTTACCCCGCCGTGGCCTACCGACGAAACCTTCCGCCAACACGTCTTCGAACTTGTGGACATCGCATTCGCTCAGCGGCGCAAGACATCTCGCAATGCCTTCGCCGAATGGGCCGGCTCGGGCAACGAATCCGCCAATCGGCTGCTAGCGGCCAGTATCGATCCTGCCCGCCGCGGTGAGACGCTGTCCATCGACGACTTCGTACGACTGTTCCAGCGCTCCGGTGAATGGGACGAGGGCACCGGCCGCAGCCAGGACACGCCGCAGCGGCACGTCCCGGCGACGTAACCGGCGGTCGGGCTTCAGCGCAGCGCCCGGGCGATGTGTTCGAAGAATTCCGCGCACGAAAGGTAGCGC
Source organism: Mycobacterium sp. (assembly GCA_035625875.1). GTDB lineage: Bacteria > Actinomycetota > Actinomycetes > Mycobacteriales > Mycobacteriaceae > Mycobacterium. The sequence goes on from DASPOT010000193.1 coordinate 14,950, forward strand.
ACCTCGGGGTGTTTAGCGATGGCTTTGGCCGGGACCGCATCGAATGCGTGTGGCACCCATGAGATATCACGCGAGATCCGCGGCGGCAGGCGATGTAAATGGGCGTTCACCAGCTCGCTCGCCGTGTCGGCGGTGAACGGAGGCGCGCCGGTGAGCAGCTCCACCGCGGAACACGCCAGGGCATACTCGTCGGTGGCCGCCGAGGGCGCGTGACCGCGCAGGATCTCTGGGGCGGCATACGGCAGCGATGCCTGCAGATTCTTCGGGCGGCGACCCACATCAGTCGACAACTGCGTGTGCTACGCCAAAGTCGATCAGAACGGCATCCAGTCGAGAGAAGTCTTTGAAGACAAGGATGTTGGCCGGTTTGACATCGCAGTCGACGATGCCGCACCGGTGCGCGTAATCCAGCGCGTCGGAAATCTGTGCCAGCGCCGTCAGTCGGTCGTCCAGCCGCTGCAACCGCGTCGATTTGCCCCCGTCAACGAATTGCATCGCCAACCAGTAGGGTCCGCGGTCATACACCGTGACAATGTGGGGGTGGTCGAGCCGATCCGCGAAGTCGAATTCCCGGTCTAAGCGCGCTCGCTCCGATGGGGTGCGGTGGTTTTCGCCTAGGACTTTGAGTGCGATCACGCGGCCGGGGTTGAGCGTCTCGTGCGCGTCAGGAGGAGACTCCCGCGCTCGTAGACCCGTCGCTGCGTAAGGCCGCCCTCGACGGCGCCCTGAACTTGGCCGACGAACTCTCGACGGCGCTGATGGAGTTGCTGCGCAGCATCATTCGCAGCGCGAGCGACGCGGTGAAGCCGGGCGGCACAAAGGAGTGACATGACGACCGGCGACAACGCCGGCGCAGTAGTGCTAACACCGCAAAGGTGTAGGTAGCCGGCACGCCCTGCGAATAGCCGGCCCACAGGAAACTCACGATCTTGGCGATGACGTCAGAAACAGACATCTGCACCCCTCGCGCAACCGCTCCCGCCGGCACCGAGCGCGCAGTGATACCGGCCCACGGCCCAGCCGACCACACCATGATGGCCGCCAGCACGTGTTCACAACCACCGCCCATAACCGGTTTCTGCCGTGTTCAGGCAGGTCAAACACGCTCGGCCGCCTAGAGTCGACCCATATTTGGGACCGCGTTCCATCAGCAGCTTGACGCCCTGACGACCGCCATCGCCGAAATGTGTGCCCTGGCCGGTCGCGCGATGCAGGGTGCCACCCAGGCGCTGCTGCAGGCTGATGTGGTGCTCGCCGACGGCGTCATCGGCGAACACGACAAGATCATGCGCAACGCCGCCCGCGCCGAACAGGACGCCTTCACTCTGCTGCTCTGCAGGCCCCGGTGGCTGGCGACCTACGCGCCGTCGTCGCCGCCCTGAAAAACGTCGCCGACGCCGACCGTATGGGTGCCCTGGCGCTGCACGTCGCCGAGATCGTCCGCCGCCGCCACCCCGCCCACGCGTTACACGAGGAAGTCAACGGTTACTTCGCCGAAATGGGCCGCATCGCTGTCGATCTCGGCAACAACGCCAAAGACGTTGTGCAATCTAGCGATCCACGCAAGGCCGCCCAATTGCGCCACGACGACGACGCCAT
>DASPOT010000194.1:0-15366 GCA_035625875.1 Mycobacterium sp.
CTGGTGGCGATGCTGGCGCGCCGTGGGTACAGCCCGACCATGGCCTACGACGTGGTCAGCATCGAGCTAGCTGCCGAACGGGAGCGCCGACGGGTCTAGCCGACGGGTCTAGACCTGGGGTCGGCGTGAAGGCGGCAAGCCGGGCGCCGTCGGGTCGCCGTACCATGGCCCCGTGACGTCGACGGTGGTGCAAGACGCGACGCCCACGGCCGCGGGGATTTCAGATGGGCGCTCGTCGGTGTGCGCGCGTACCTATCAGGTCCGCACCTACGGCTGCCAGATGAACGTCCACGATTCCGAGCGGCTGGCGGGCCTGCTGGAAGCCGCGGGCTACCAGCGGGCGCCCGACGGCGCCGATGCCGATGTGGTGGTCTTCAACACCTGCGCCGTGCGGGAGAACGCCGACAACAAGCTGTACGGCAACCTCAGCCACCTGGTCCCGCGTAAGCGGCGTAACCCTGACATGCAGATCGCGGTCGGCGGCTGTCTGGCCCAGAAAGACCGAGACGCGGTGTTGTGCAAGGCGCCGTGGGTCGACGTCGTCTTCGGCACCCACAACATCGGATCGCTGCCCACCCTGCTCGACCGGGCCCGTCACAACAAGGTGGCCCAAGTCGAAATCGCCGAGGCGCTGCAGGAGTTTCCGTCGGCGCTGCCATCAGCCCGCGAATCCGCTTATGCCGCTTGGGTTTCCATCTCAGTCGGCTGCAATAACCGGTGCACCTTCTGCATCGTCCCGTCGCTGCGGGGCAGGGAGGTCGACCGCAGCCCGGCAGACATCCTGGCGGAAGTGCAAGCGCTGGTGGACACCGGCGTGCTCGAAGTCACTCTGCTGGGGCAGAACGTCAACGCCTACGGTGTCTCGTTCGCCGACCCGCGGTTGCCCCGCAATCGTGGTGCCTTCGCCGAGCTGCTGCGGGCGTGTGGGCGCATCGACGGACTGGAGCGGGTCCGGTTCACTTCTCCGCATCCGGCCGAGTTCACCGACGACGTCATCGAGGCGATGGCGCAGACGCCCAACGTCTGCCCGGCCTTGCATATGCCGCTGCAGTCCGGCTCCGACCGAATCTTGCGTGCGATGCGGCGGTCCTACCGCGCCGAGCGTTTCTTGGGCATCATCGACCGGGTTCGGGCGGCCATGCCGCACGCCGCCATCACCACCGATGTGATCGTCGGCTTCCCCGGCGAGACCGAGGAGGACTTCGCGGCCACGCTCGACGTTGTACGACAGGCGCGGTTCGCGGGCGCATTCACCTTCCAGTACTCCAAGCGCCCCGGCACGCCGGCCGCTGAACTGGCCGGACAGGTGCCGAAAGCTGTTGTGCAGGAGCGCTATAACCGGCTGGTGGCGCTGCAGGAACAGATCGCCCTGGAGGAGAGCCGTACCCAGGTCGGGCAGACCGTTGAACTGCTAGTCGCTACCGGCGAAGGCCGCAAGGACACCCGCACAGCGCGAATGAGCGGACGGGCACGTGACGGTCGGCTGGTGCATTTCACGCCCGGTGGACAGCAGGTGTGGCCCGGCGACGTCATCACCGCTGTGGTCACCGGCGCTGCACCACACCATCTCATCGCCGACGCGGGCATCCTGACCCACCGCCGTACCCGTGCCGGTGACGCGTACGCTTCCGGGCAGCGCCCGAGCAGTGTCGGTCTGGGCATACCCGGGGTCGGACAGCCAGCCAGCTCGGTCGAGCCCCTCGGATGCACCCGATGAACACCCAGCAGAACCCAGAGGAGTTCGACGCCTTCAGGACTGACATCGAGGAGGCAGAACGCCGCATTGCCCGTGAAATCGAGCCGGGCGCAAGGGCTTTGGTTGTCGCCATCCTGGTGTTCGTGCTGCTGGGGTCGTTTATCCTGCCGCACACCGGCGATGTCCGGGGATGGGATGTGCTGTTCAGCACTCATGGCGCGGGCGCTGCGGCAGTGGCGCTGCCGTCGCGGGTGTTCGGCTGGCTCGCGCTGGTGTTCGGCGTCGGTTTCTCGATGCTGGCGTTGCTGACTCGGCGCTGGGCGCTGGCCTGGGTGGCACTGGCGGGTACGGCGTTGGCCAGTGCCATCGGGTTATTGGCCGTCTGGTCGCGGCAAACCGTGGCCGCCGGTCACCCGGGCCCGGGCGCGGGACTGGTCGTCGCATGGATCACTGTGATCTTGTTGACATTCCACTGGAGCCGAGTGGTGTGGTCGCGCACCATAGTGCAACTCGCCGCCGAGGAGCAGCGGCGCCGCGCCGCCGCGCAGCAGCAGTCCAGAACCTTGCTGGAAAGCTTGGACGACCGCGATGACGGCACGCCCCCGGACCAGGATCGCAACGGGCCGCGTTAGGACTTGCGGGTCAGCGCGTCAGCGGCGGCCTCAGCCCACTGCCGCCACTGCTCGGCGCTTGCCTTCGCCTCTTCGGCCTCCTTGCTGCGACCAGCCGCCTCTGCCTTCTGTGCCTGCCGTTCGAATTGCTCGGCGCGGGCGCGGAACTGCTCGGCGCGGGCCTGTGCCTGGGGGTCGGACCAATCCGATTCGACGGCGTCGCGCAGTTTCTTCTCGACCGCGCGCAGCCGCCGCTCCAGCTCGGGGGACTGTTCTCGTGGCACTTTGCCGATCGCGTCCCACTTCTCGGCAATCGACCGCAGCGCTGCCCTGGCGGCGTCATGGTCGCTTGTGTCGAGTTTTTCCGCTTCGCTCAGCAGCGCCTCTTTCGCGGTGACATTGGCCCGCAACCCCGCGTCCCGTCCCGCTGTCGCCGCATTACGCGCCGTGAAAAATGCGTCTTGGGCGGCTTTGAACCGGTGCCACAGGGCATCGTCAACATCCCTGGCCGCACGCCCAGCCGCTTTCCATTCGGTGAGCAGCTTGCGGAATTCCGCGCTGGTGGCGCTCCAATCCGTCGACTCGGACAGTTCTTCGGCGCGTTCGCAGAGCCGTTCCTTTGCCTGCCGGACACCCGACCGCTCACGGTCCAGCTCGGCGAAATGCGATCCACGCCGCCGGTTGAACGTTTCCCGTGCCGCCGAATAACGCTTCCACAGTGCGTCGTCGGTCTTGCGGTCCAAACCGGTGATGATCTTCCAATCCTCGAGGATTGCGCGCAGCCGGTCGCCGGCGGCTTTCCATTGCGTCGAGTTGGCGGCCAACTCCTCGGCCTCGGCGGCCAGCGCCTCCTTGCGGGCGGTCTGGGCAGCGCGATGCTCTTCGTGACGGGCGCGATCCGTAGCGGCGACGGCGTCGGCATGCTCGCAGATGCTGGTCAACCGCGTGGCGAGCGCCTCGACGTCGCCAAGCACATTTGCTGTCGGCAAGGCCTCGGCCAGCGCCGTCGCGGTGGCCTTGATCTTTCGGGCGTCGCCGGTGCCCGAAGCCAGCCGCTCCTCCATCAGCGTGATCTCGGTGCTCAGATCATCGAATCGCCGCCCGAAATGAGCAAACGCAGCTTCGGCGTCCCCAGCCTGCCAGGAACCGATGACACGCTCCCCGGCGGCGGCGATCAGCCACACGGTGCCGTCGTCGTCGACACGTCCGTACCTATGCGGATCGTTGGCCGGTGGCGCTGGGAGCTGGTGTGCGGTGGGTCGCGGTGTCGGTCGCAGCCCGCGACGCGGTCCCGGACGTGGAGCCGGCCTCGGTGAATCGTTGCTCTGGGGCTTTTCAGCCGTCATACGTTCCCGTCACCTACCCTTCGCACGGGGCCATCCCGCGCACTTGCCGCGCATCGCGGCGCCATCACCTGTACCGTCGGGAGACCGTTCCGGACCAGCGGCCATCATGAGGTTGCCCCAACAGGTCCCAACAGTATTGAAGCAGCTTGGCGGGCCGCGCGCCGCCACCTTGGCATTGCCCGCCTCGGCCCGGTGTCCGTGGAACAGTGGTGCCCGTTACCGGGCCGAACATCACTGAGGAGACGCTCATGGCGAAAACGGATATCGCCAGTCTGCTCGCTTTGGGTGCGGCGCTGCTCATCGCGATCAGCGATGTCCTGCACCAGCGTTCGGGCGCATGAGGTCACCGACGAACCGGTGGGCAACATCGGGTTGATCGCCAAGCTGCTGCGCGACCGTCAGTGGTGGTTGGGCAGCCTGGTGGCCGCGGGCGGCTTCGCGGGCCGCGGCGCTGGGCCTGGGTTCGGTGCTGCTGGTGCAGGCGTTGCTGGTCAGTTCGTTGCTGTTCGCGCTGCTGATCAGCGCGCGGCTCTCCCGCCGGACGATGAGCCGCTAGGAGTGGGTCTGGGCGGTATTGCTGGCGCCGCGGTGGCGGTGGTCGTCACCGTCGGCGACCCGCAGGCTGGTTAACAGGCTGCCCACAATTAGCTGACACCGTTCCCCCGCGGGCGCGCCTACAGCCGTGACGTGGCCTAGCGCCATAAAGTGTGCGCCAAACGCTTGGTGAATAACGCGCGCACATCACGGCTTCCGGTCGCATGTCGGGGAGGAGGGCACCCATAGCCAAGGTGGATATCGCGGCGTTGCTCGCCTTGGTCGCCGCGCTGATATCCGGGATCGGAGACGTGATCCGTCAGCGGTCGGCGCAGGAGATCACCAGCGAACCCGTCGGCCACTTCGAGCTGTTCCGCATGTCGTTGCGTGACAGCTTGTGGTGGCTGGGCGGGGTGGCGGCCGTCGTCAGTTTCGGACTGCAGGCCGTGGCGCTGGGCTTGGGATCGGTGGTGTTGGTGCAGGCGCTGCAGGTGACGGCGCTGCTGTTCGCCCTACCTGTCTACACGCGCCTGACCCGTCAACGGCTGACCCGCTGGGAGTGGATCTGGGCGGTAATGCTGGCCGGTGCGGTGGCGGTCTTCGTCACCGTCGGCGACCCGGCGGCCGGCGACCAGCGCGCTTCGCTGCGAACCTGGGCCGTGGTGGGCATCGTGCTGGGTCCGGCGTTGGTGTTGTGTGTGCTAGGGGCACGGATCTGGTCGGGCCCGGTGGCTGCCGTGCTACTGGCGGTGGTTTCGGCTTCGTCTTGGGCGCTGTTCGCCGTGTTGACCAAGGGTGTCGTCGACGTGCTCGACGACGGCCTCAGGCCACTGCTGCGCGCCCCCGAGTTGTATGCCTGGATAGTGTTCGCGCTGGTCGGGACGGTATTTCAGCAGTCGTCGTTTCGCGCCAGCGCGCTGACTGCCTCGTTGCCGACGATGACCGTTGCCGAGCCCGTCGTGGCGTCGGTGCTGGGCGTGGTCGTGCTGGGTGAGACTCTGCATGCGGACGGGGCAGAGGTGTTCGCGCTGGCGGCGGTGGTTGTGGTGGTGGTTGTCGCCACTGTCGCTCTGGCCCGCGGTGAGGCCGCCACGATGGCGGCCAGCACGCCGCCGACAACAGCCACCCGCCAGCCTTCGACGGCACCCGACGCCAGCTCGGCGCCATCGGCCGTACCCATCGGCGGAGACGTAGCTGATGCGGCCATCACCCGGCTTCCCACTGGTCTCTCATAGTTATAGAAGTAAGCGTTGAACCGGTTGCGAGCGGAAGATCGGGACAATGCTCAGCGCAATAGAGTGAACAGATAGTGGAACGGTTAGTGAACAGCGCGTGCACGTAACGGCTTGGCGGCCGGACGTCGGCGAGGAGGTCACCCATGCCGAAGGTGGATATCGCGGCGCTTCTCGCCCTGTGCGCCGCGCTGGCATCCGCGATCGGCGATGTGATCCGTCAACGGTCCGCGCAGGAGATCACCGACAAACCGGTCGGACACCTCGAGCTGTTCCGCATGTCGTTGCGCGACACCCGGTGGTGGTTGGGCGGCGCGGGGGCCGTCGCCAATTACGGTCTGCAAGCTGCGGCGCTGGCGCTGGGATCGGTGATGTTGGTGACGGCGCTGCAGGTGACGGCGCTGCTGTTCGCCCTGCCGATTTACGCACGCCTGGCCCATCACCGGGTGACCCGCTGGGAGTGGATGTGGGCGGCGCTGCTGGCCGCTGCTCTGGCGGTAGTCGTCACCGTCGGCGACCCCGAGGCCGGCCGCGACCGGGCGCCGGTGGAAACCTGGATCGTGGTGGCCGTCGTGATGGGTCCGGCGTTGGTGGCGTGTGTGCTGGCGGCGCGGATCTGGTCGGGTGGTTCGGCCGCGCCGGTGCTGCTGGCGGTGGTGGCGGGTTCGTCACTGGCGGTGTTCGCGGTGCTGACCAAGGGCGTGGTCGAGGTGCTGGAAGGCGGGTTCGGGGCGGTGCTGCGCGCGCCGGAGCTGTATCCCTGGATACTGGCCGCGCTGGCCGGGATGATCTTTCAGCAGTCGTCGTTTCGTGCCGGTGCGCTGACCGCCTCCATGCCGACAGTCACCGTGGCCAAGCCGGTGGTGGCGTCGGTGCTCGGGGTCATCGTGCTCGGCGAGACCCTGAACGCCGATGGCACAGAGTGGTTTGTGCTGGTAGTGGCGGCGGTGGTGGTGATCGTGGCGACAGTGGGTCTGGCGCGCGGCGAGGCCGCCACCCTGGCGGCCGGTGCCGGCCGCGATGTGAAATTAACCGACCGGCCCACTGCGCCGTCGCAACGCTAGTTTGTTGGGCTGCATGGGCTGTATGCTGCCTGGACGGTCGGCTGATGCAGCCTTCAAGCAGGCTTCCCACAATGTCCTCGCACAGGTCCATGGTCCATAGCGATTGACACCCTCCAGGCGCGGCACGCCGAGGCCATGGTGCCGGGCCTGGCGGAGTGTTTGTGGAACAGTCGGTATGCCACGGCGACGGCCCTCCGACGTCGGTGAGGAGGTCGCTATGCCGAAGGCGGATATCGCGGCGTTGCTCGCGTTGAGCGCCGCACTGGTATCCGCGATCGGCTCTGTGATCCGTCAGCGGTCCGCGCAGGAGATCACTGACGAACCGGTCGGCCACTGGGAGCTGTTCCGCCTGTCGTTGCGCGATGGTCGGTGGTGGTTGGGCGGCGCTGCTGCCGTGGGCAATTACGTCCTGCAGGCCGCGGCCCTGAGCCTCGGCTCGGTGATGTTGGTGACGGCGCTGCAGGTGACGGTGTTACTGTTCGCGCTGCCGATCAACGCACGTCTGACCCACCATCGCGTGACCCCCTGGGAGTGGGTATGGGCAACACTGCTGGCTGGTGCGGTCGCGGTCATCGTCACGGTCGGCAATCCGACGGCCGACCAACAGCGGGCCTCGCTGGAAACCTGGGTTGTGGTGGCCATGGTGATGGGCCCGGCGTTGGTCTTATGTGTCGCCGGGGCACGGATCTGGTCGGGGCCTGTCGCCGCGGTGCTGCTGGCGGTGGTGGCGGGCTCGTCGTTGGCGCTGTTCGCGGTGCTGACCAAGGGCGTCGTCGAGGTGGGCGAAGGCGGCCTTGGGGCGCTGGTGCGCGCGCCCGAGCTGTATGCCTGGATCGCAATTGCGGTGGTGGGCATGGTGTTTCAACAGTCGTCGTTTCGTGCCGGTGCGCTCACGGCCTCGTTGCCGACGATGACCTTGGCGAAACCGGTGGTGGGATGGATCTTGGGGATCACCGTGCTTTCTGAGGCCCTGCAAGTCGAGGGCGCGGAGATTGTTGCGCTGGCGGCGGCGGTGATCGTGATGGTCGTGGCGACCGTGGCCCTGGCCCGAGGCGAGGCCGCCACGATGCAGGCACTCGCCCGGCGCCGGACGACGGCCACGCCCGAACCCGCGACGTTGTAGAGACGTTAGTTTGGTGGCGTGTTGAGCGCCATCGCGATCATTCCGTCCGCGCCGGTACTGGTCCCCGAGCTCGCCGGTGCAGCTGCCGCCGAGGTGGCCGACCTGCGGGCGGCGGTGATCGCCGCGGCCGCTACGTTGCCGCCGCGCTGGATTGCTGTCGGCGTGGGCGGCGCAGAGGGCGTGGTCGGCCCGGAAGCTGTAGGCACCTTCGCGGGTTTCGGTGCCGACCTACATGTACGGCTCTCACCGCAGACCGGTGACCTGGAGCCGCCAGCCGAATTACCGTTGTGTGCGTTGTTCGCCGCCTGGGTGCGAGGTCAGGCCCAGCCCGAGGCCAGCGCCGAGGTCCACGTCTACTCCGGCCACCATGACGTCGACGCCGCGCTGTCCCGCGGCAGACTACTGCGCGCCGAGATCGACCAGGCCGCTGATCCGGCCGGTGTGCTCGTCGTCGCCGACGGCGCCAACACCCTGACCGCGGCGGCCCCGGGCGGCTATGACGCACGCGACGCCGACGTTCAGCTCGCCCTGGACGATGCGCTGGCCTGCGGCGACGTCGTTGCCCTCACCCGGCTGCCGCCGCAGATCGTGGGACGGGTGGCATTTCAGGTGCTCGCGGGCCTAACCGAGCCGGTGCCCCGATCGGCCAAGGAGCTCTACCGGGGAGCGCCCTACGGTGTGGGGTACTTCGCCGGTGTCTGGCAACCGTGATGAGAACTCTGGCGATCGTCGGTCCGACGGGCACCGGCAAGTCGCAGCTGGCGCTCGAGGTCGCCGAGCGGCTCGGCGGTGAGATCATCAACGCGGATGCGATGCAGCTTTACCGTGGAATGGACATCGGCACCGCGAAGCTGCCCGTCGCGCAGCGCCGCGGCATACCGCATCATCAGCTTGATGTCCTGGACGTCACCGAAACCGCGACCGTCGCCTGCTATCAGCGGGCCGCCGCCGCCGACGTCGAGGCGATCACGGTCCGGGGAGCGGTGCCGATCGTGGTGGGCGGATCGATGCTCTACATCCAATCGCTGCTGGACGACTGGTCGTTTCCGGAGACAGACCCCGCGGTGCGGGCCCGCTGGGAGCAGCGACTTGCCGAGATCGGGGTAGGCAGGCTGCACGCCGAGCTGGCCCGCCGCGACCCCGCCGCGGCGGCGGCCATTCTGCCCACCGATGGCCGGCGCATCGTGCGGGCGCTGGAAGTGGTCGAGCTCACCGGGCGGCCGTTCGCCGCGTCCGCGCCGCCCGTCGGCACACCACGGTGGGACACGGTGATCATCGGATTAGACTGCGATAGAAAGCTTCTCGATGAGCGCCTGGCACGGCGTACTGAGACGATGTTCGATCACGGTCTGGTCGACGAGGTGAGGGTGCTGCTCGGACAAGGTTTGCGCGACGGAGTCACGGCGTCGCGCGGGCTGGGCTACGCGCAAGTGATCGCGGCCCTCGATGCCGGCGGAGGAGCCCCCCTATCAAAAGAGGCGCTGGATGACGCGCGGGCGCAAACCTACCTGGGCACCCGCCGTTATGTGCGTCGGCAGCGGTCGTGGTTTCGTCGCGACCACCGGATCCACTGGCTCGACGCCGTCGCGGACCGCGTCGGCACCGTGGACGCCGTGTTGCGGGCCTGGCGGCACGTATCCTGAGCAGGTGATCTTTGCCAAGGGCCACGGCACCGAGAACGACTTCGTGCTGCTGCCCGACCTGCACGCCGAGCTGCTGCTGACGCCGGCGAGGGTGGTGGCGCTGTGTGACCGGCACCGAGGACTGGGCGCCGACGGGGTGCTGCGGGTCACCACGGCCGGTGCTGCCATGGCGGCCGGCGTGCTCGATCGCTTGCCCGACGGTGTCGGCGCGGGCGACTGGTACCTGGACTACCGCAACGCCGACGGGTCGACCGCGCAGATGTGCGGCAACGGCGCGCGGGTGTTCGCGCACTACCTGCGGGCCAGCGGTTTGGAGTCCCGCGACGAGTTCGTCATCGGGTCACTGGCCGGCCCACGAACGATCACCCTGCATCGCGTCGATGCGACCAACGCCGACATCAGCGTCGACATGGGTAAGGTCAACAGACTGGGCGCAGGGCATGCCGTCGTTGGGGGTCGGCGATTTACCGGTTTGGCGGTGGACGTGGGCAACCCGCATCTGGCATGCGTCGATCCGCTGCTGACCGTCGAGGCGCTGGCGGCCTTAGATGTTGGGACGCCGGTGACCTTTGACCGTGCTCAGTTCCCCGACGGGGTTAATGTCGAAGTCCTCACGGCAGCGGTCGGCGGAGTGGTCCATATGCGCGTTCACGAGCGGGGAGTCGGTGAAACCCGTTCGTGCGGCACCGGAACCGTTGCGGCCGCGGTCGCCGCGCTGGCCGATGCCGGTGCAGACACCGGCACGCTCACCGTGCGGGTGCCCGGCGGCGGCGTTGTCGTCACCATCACCGAAGCCACCAGCTACTTGCGCGGGCCGTCGGTGCTCGTGGCCCGCGGTGAGCTGTCGGACGCTTGGTGGAGCGCGCTGAGGTGACGTCACGGGCGGGGCGCGTGGGTACGCACGAATTTATTGGGATGCGCGGAAGCCCGCCAGCATGCCACCATCGGATATCGGTATCGGCTATGACAGACCCAGATTCGCCCCACAGTGACCCTTCGGCCGGCTACCCGGCCGAAACGCCCAGCGCCGGTGAGCTTGCCCTCGACGACCGATCCGCGCTGCGGCGGGTGGCCGGGCTGTCCACCGAGCTCGCCGATATCTCCGAGGTCGAGTATCGCCAGCTTCGCCTGGAGCGCGTGGTGCTCGTCGGCGTGTGGACCGAAGGCAGCGCCGCCGACACCGAGGCCAGCATGGCGGAGCTGGCCGCGCTGGCCGAAACCGCCGGCTCGCAGGTGCTCGAAGGGCTGATCCAGCGTCGCGACAAGCCGGACCCGTCGACGTATATCGGCTCGGGCAAGGCTCAGGAGCTCCGCGAGGTAGTGCTAGCCACGAGCGCCGACACCGTCATCTGCGACGGTGAACTGTCCCCGGCGCAGCTGACCGCGTTGGAGAAGGCCGTCAAGGTCAAAGTCATCGACCGCACAGCGCTGATCCTCGACATCTTCGCCCAGCACGCCACCAGCCGGGAAGGCAAAGCCCAGGTGTCGCTGGCGCAGATGGAGTACATGTTGCCGCGGCTGCGAGGCTGGGGTGAATCGATGTCGCGGCAGGCCGGTGGCCGTGCCGGCGGCAGCACCGGCGGGGTGGGTCTGCGTGGTCCCGGTGAAACCAAGATCGAGACCGATCGCCGCCGCATCCGTGAACGGATGGCCAGGCTGCGCCGCGATATCAAGGCCATGAAACAGGTCCGCGACACCCAACGCAGCCGCCGGCTGCAGAGCGACGTGCCGTCGATCGCGATCGTGGGCTACACCAACGCCGGCAAGTCGAGCCTGCTCAACGCGCTGACCGGAGCGGGAGTGCTGGTAGAGGACGCGCTGTTCGCGACCCTGGAACCCACCACCCGCCGCGGCCAGTTCGACCCCGATTCGAGGGGCACCGGGACTTTCGTGCTCACCGACACCGTCGGCTTCGTGCGCCACCTGCCCACCCAACTGGTGGAGGCGTTCCGCTCCACCCTGGAGGAGGTCGTCGACGCCGATCTACTGGTGCACGTCGTCGACGGCTCCGACGTCAACCCGCTGGCCCAGATCAACGCGGTCCGCCAGGTGATCTCCGAAGTCATCGCCGACCATCACGGTGATCCGGCGCCCGAACTGCTGGTGGTCAACAAGGTCGACGCCGCAAGTGATCTCGCGTTGGCCAAGCTACGCCGCGCGCTGCCCGGGGCGGTATTCGTCTCCGCCTGCACCGGGGAAGGCATTGATGTATTACGCCGGCGGATGGCCGAGCTGGCCGCGCCCACCGATACCGCCGTCGACGTGGTGATCCCCTACGACCGCGGCGATCTCGTGTCCCGAGTACACACCGACGGCCACGTGCAGGAAGCCGAGCACAACCCGAACGGCACCAGGATAAAGGCCCGGGTTCCGGTGGCGCTGGCCGCCAGTCTGCGGGAGTTTTCAGCGAATGGTGGTCAGTCAGCGACCTCGTAGACATCTTCGGCCGGCGCCGTAAGCACTCGGTCGGCCAGCTGGGCCTTCAGTTGGTCGAGGCGGGTCTCTTCCGCCTGGTTGCGGTCGGGTTTGCCGGCAAGGTCGATGAATTCGTCGGTGACGATGCCCTCCCGCAGCAGCAGCATCGCCAAGCGGTCTCCGATGCTGACCTCGAAGACGAAGCTTTGCAGCAGCCGCCCACGGTCCGGGCGCGCCAGGGTGAGATCGACCCGGTAGCGATCGCCGGTCACCGCCCGGGTAACGGCCTCGAAGCCGTCCCGTGCCCCCGGGCCTTCGAAGGCGGTACGGACGGCGACGGAGCGCCGCCGCGGCGGTTCGTTGGGCGACAGCAGTGCAAACGCCCGTTGCATCACCTTGAAGGCGGTGGCCACGCCCGCTGGTGAGTGCGGCCCGGCATAGCGCATCATGTCAGCGAACGAGAACTCGATGATCTGCCCGCGTTCCTGCACCCGGATCGTTTCGTCCATGCCGCTGACTGTAAGCCCGGCGACGATGCGGGACGCGCAGCGTCCCGGGGAGGAGGTACCGCCCGCTTGCGGGGGCGAGCCGGGCGATCGGGCTAAACGCTGCCGGGCACGTCCGACCAACCATTCGGTTGGTATATCTTGGGCGGCAGAGTCTGATCCGCCGGAGGTCACCCATGGGTAGCGCCGTCAAATACCAGCGCACGCTGTTCGAGCCTGAGCATGAATTGTTCCGTGAGTCCTACCGGGCCTTCCTTGACCGCCACGTCGCGCCGTATCACGACCAGTGGGAGAAGGACAAGATCGTCGACCGGGGAGTCTGGTTGGAGGCCGGCAAGCAGGGCTTTCTCGGTATGGCGGTGCCGGCGGAGTACGGCGGCGGTGGCAACCCCGATTTCCGGTACAACACGATCCTCACCGAGGAGACCACCTCCGGGCGCTACAGCGGGATCGGCTTCGGGCTGCACAACGACGTCGTGGCGCCTTACCTACTGCGGCTGGCCATCGACGAGCAGAAGCAGCGCTGGCTGCCCAAGTTCTGCACCGGCGAACTGATCACGGCGATCGCCATGACCGAGCCGGGTACCGGCAGTGATCTGCAGGGCATCAAGACCCGTGCCGTCAAGCAGGGTGACCACTACGTGCTCAACGGATCAAAGACGTTCATCACCAACGGCATCAACTCGGACCTGGTGATCGTGGTGGCGCAGACCGACCCGGACAAAGGCGCACAGGGATTTTCGCTGCTGGTCGTCGAACGGGGCATGGAGGGATTCGAGCGGGGCCGCCAACTGGACAAGATCGGCCTGAATGCCCAGGACACCGCCGAGTTGTCGTTCACCGACGTGAAGGTTCCGGCCGAGAACCTTCTCGGTGAGGAGGGTATGGGGTTCATCTACCTCATGCAGAATCTGCCGCAGGAACGGATCTCGATCGCCATTATGGCGGCTGCCGCGATGGAGACGGTGCTTGAGTTCACGCTGCAATATGCTAAGGAGCGCAAGGCATTTGGCAGGCCGGTCGGCAGCTTCCAGAACAGCAGATTCCTGCTGGCCGAGCTGGCGACCGAGGCCACCGTGGTGCGGATGATGGTCGACGAGTTCATCCGCTTGCACCTCGACGGAAAGCTGACCGCGGAACAGGCGGCGATGGCCAAGTGGTATGCCACCGAGAAGCAGGTGCACCTGATCGACCGCTGCTTGCAACTGCACGGCGGCTACGGCTACATGCGGGAGTACACAATCGCGCGGGCTTACCTCGATGCCCGGGCGCAGACGATCTACGGCGGCACGACCGAGATCATGAAGGAGATCATCGGCCGCAGCCTCGGCGTTTAGCCTGGCGACGATGCTGGCCCAGTAGCGGCCTGAGGAGGAGCTGGGCAATCAGGATTAGCCCCGGTTATGCGCGTCGTGCGCCCGATGGGCTTGCCGAAGTAGGTCCATCAGCTCGTCTTCATTCCGAATCCGTGCCCGGTATTTCATTGGGAACGCATTGATTTGGCGTTCTTCGCTGAGGAGCGCAGCGAAGATCTTCTCCCGCTCGGCGGGGTCGATCTCATACTGCAGGTTGAGGTACTCCGCCGCGTGACGGCGAGCGCGTGCGACGGCGTTCTGCGCTCGTCCGCGTCTGGACAGCAACGACACCATGGTCGTGACAACCAGGATGACGACGATCACGGTCAACGACAGATCGGTGCTCACTTCGCCAACCGGGACCGGCTTACCGTGGTTGATGAACGGAATGTTGTTCTCGTGCAGCGCTTGCAGCATCAGTTTCACGCCGATGAAGCCGAGGATCAGAGCCAAGCCGTAGGACAGGTATACCAGCCGGTCCAGCAGACCGTCGATCAAGAAGTACAACTGGCGTAGACCCAACAGCGACAATGCGGTAGCGGCGAATACCAGGTAGACATTCTGAGTAAGGCCGAATAGCGCCGGAATCGAGTCAAACGCGAACAGCAGGTCCGTGCCGCCGACGGCGATAATCACCAGCAGCATCGGCGTCATCACCGGTTTGCCATTCTCGACGGTGACCAGCCGGTCGCTGTCGTAGCTATCGGAAGTCCGCAAGAAGCGAGTGGCAGCGCGGACGATCACAGTGTCCGCGCTGCGGCCCTCCGACTCCGAGGGTTTGGCGAGGTTGCCCGCGGTGATCAGCAAGACCAGACCGAACAGGTAGAACGCCCAGTCGAAGATCGTAATAAGTGCTGCACCGACAAAGATGAATCCGGTGCGCACGATCAGTGCGAACACAATGCCGAATAACAGCACTTTTTGCTGCGCAACCCGGGGTACCACGAAGCTGCCGATGATGACCAGAAAGACGAACAAGTTGTCGACCGACAGGGCTTCGTTGCTCAGGTAGCAGGCGAAATATTCGATGCCCACGGTGGTACCGCCGAAGATCAATACCCCGATGCCGAAGAGGATCGCGATCCCGATGTAGATAGCCGACCAGATGGTGGCTTCACGTAGCGTCGGCACGTGCAGCTTACCTAGATGCACGGCGTAGTCGAACAACGCCAGGCCGGCGATCCCGATGACTGTCAGGGCCCAGACCAGTCCGGAACCACCCATGTCAGCTGCGTTACCTCCCACGGCTTCGCTCGCGTGGCTGTCACCGGCACGGTAACGCGAACACTGCGCTGGACGTCGCGAGTTTGCCCGCGACACGCGCGAGACCTTTCATCATTTCGACATCAGCCGGGTATCCATCAGTGCGTCCCGAGGGGACCGGCGGCTTTTAGCCGTCGGGGGAATCATGGTTTGTCGGTCCCGTTTCATAGAGTGCGTGGCATGTCGGAGCGCCGGTTTGACCGCGCACCTGGCGGGGTGTGCTCGCTGGGGCCGCACCTGGTGTGGTGCCCGAAGTGCTGGCGCCGGATTCTGGGTGGGCGGATAGCCCGCAGGCTGGCCGAGTTGCTGGAACAGATCGGCGACGAGTGCGGCTGGCAGATCGTCGCCAAGGGAAGTCATGCCCGATCACGTGCACGTGTTGGTCGGCATCGGCCCGATCGACGCGCCAGCGGCGGTGGTGTGGGCGTTCAAAGGATGCAGCGCGCGAGTGCTGCGCCAAGGGTTTCCGCGCCTGGGCAACCACGCCAAGGTGTTGTGGTGGCCGTCGTATTTCGCCGCGTCGGTGGGCTATGTTTTGGAGTCGACGGTGCGCCGCTGCATCGAGCACCGGTGGGACG
>DASPOT010000195.1:0-8300 GCA_035625875.1 Mycobacterium sp.
GCCGGCGGGGGCGCTGCCGTGCGGGCGCTGCGACGCACCGGTTGGGATGTGTTGGGCTGCCCGGCCCGCACCCGCCACCGCGACATTGCCCTGCAGGCCGCCGCGCTGCTACTGCACACACCTACCGCCCGTGGGGTCAGCTGGCGGCGTATCTGCACACCCACCGAGATCTTCACCTGGTACCTGATCACTCCAGCCCCCGAGGACCTCGACGCACTGCAGCGAATCATCGCTGAAACACCGATGGTTCGCTGCGTGGACCCGTTCGACGGCGATGGCGATCGCGCGTGGGTTCGCGTGGAATGGAACCTTCCAGAACTGGTTGGCGCAGGCCGCGGGTGCCGCGACGACACCGTGACACCCGCTGACTTCCAGGACATCTCATGAGCAGCGCCCACGGTTGCTTGGAGGGAACGACCTTCGACGATCCGGTGACGCGCCGGCGCACCACCGTGGTGCAGTTCGGTGGCTGGACAGTCGATATCGACGGTGCCGCGGTCACTGTGCCCCGTCAGGACATCACCGGCAAGACAATCCATGACCTGGCGATCTGCCTCAACGAGGCGTACACGCGGGCTGGTGTCCGCATCACCTCGGGACCGCCTACCTACGGTCCGGAAGTGGTCGATGCGGTAATCGGCACACTACGTCTGGCCCGGCAGATCGCCAAAAAACACTGGCAGTCGCGATCTTATGACCTATATCGCTGCACCCGCGACGCCTGGGAAAACACTGGGTTGGTCGCACCCTACACACTGATCATCGTAGTGTTGCGCGCCGCCCTGCCTGCCGCCACAACGTTGATCGAATACAACGACCGCGCCAACGGCACCCAGATCTGCGGCCTTTACGACAGGGCGATTGCACTGCTCAGGCGGAGCTCCGCGGGTAAGCGGGGTGTGGCATAACAGCCGCGATCGGCGGCGCCCCGCTCACCGCGTCGGCTCCACGACGGGGCAATCGCTTAACGACGCGGCAGGCTTCACTTGACGTTCAGCCTATGAGCACATTGGGGCGGGCATACCGCATAACCGAAGGCGCCCCAATGACGTTGGTTGGTCTGGTCGGCGCCAACCACCGCGGGATCGAAGCACCGGCCATCGTGCTCCTGCGTTGAGGAGCGGTTGAACAGTGATCAGGCGCGCGAGCTGGCGACGGCGCTGCTCGAGGCGGCCGACGAGATCGACGGGTGGGCGCGATGACCAATTCAGCGCACGGCCGCTAGTGTGATTCCGTGATCATTGACCAGAATCGCTTTCTGCACATTCAACAACACGCTTCTGCAGGGGACCGTGGAGCCCCGAAGGCCGTGGTGGTGGCTATAGGGTCCGTCATCGGAGACGAGGAAATTCGGGAATCCTGGCCCTATTGGAACACCACTCCTACGACGACGACGTGGACGTGCTGGGTTGTCACCCAAAACGCCGCCCTCGGCTGCGTGCGCGTCGAGTATCAAAAGTATCTCTACGACGACCTTGAGGAGCGCACAAACAAGGTCACACCGTCAAGCCAATCTGCCTGGGTCCGACCACTGAGTGGCATCACCGGACTCCGGTGGGGTGCCGTCTATGAGGCACCGTCAGAATTCGACACTTACTACCCGGCCGAACCCATCACGGTCACGTTCACCGACTGGGAAACGACGATCCCAGAAGCCGATTTCCCGGTCGAGCAACGCCCGAAAGCGGACCAGCTCCTCGCCGCGATTCGTAAAAGCGTGAACTTCTGAGCGCTCAGCGCGTGGGCACCCCGGCCAGGTGGTCGAACCGGGCCTTCATGTCGGCAATGACCTTCTCCCGCTCGGGCGATACCCGACCGCTGGGCCGTAGCCGCTCGACCCCGGCACCCTCCTCAAACTTGCGGAGCAGGAAGCTCAGGCGCCGCATCTCGGCCTCGGCGCTGATCTTGCAGCCCTCCCCGCAGAACAGTGACGGACGGCCGCCGCGGACACCGGGGCCTTCCAAAGGAGTGCCACACTTCACGCACTCATGTAGTCGGATTTCATGTATTTACCGGCACTTTCGAAGTTTGGGCCAGAATTCGATGTTTTTCGGAAATCTGTGCAGACGTGTGCGGGCCTAGTGATCTGGGTCGGCGGCCCCACCCCAAAAAACCGAGCGCTTGGCGCGCGACCACCCTGGTCAGAACGGGCAACTCGGTGGATCTGGCGGCGACGGTGGCTTGTTGGTGGTGCTTGAGCGTGGACGGTGGCTACGGTTGCAGGTTGCATGCTCCGGGCCACCGTAACGCGACCTGTCTTGTGGGCGCCCCAGGTCCCAGCGGTCGGTTAGGTGGATGAGTCGGCCGCAGCGTGCGCAATTGACGGTCCGAGAAAATTGCCGGCATTGAAGCACTCACCAAGGCGCTCATCGCCAGCTGAGGGCGGCAGAGCCGCCGTCGAGTCGGTCGATCCCGCATTTGCCCGTCGTAGCCATTCACCTGCCGGAAGTGGTTACTGGGCTGTGGATTTCGCGGCACGGTTGGTCTTCGCACCGGCGAGGTCGTCACCGACGTACTGTGTGAACAGGTCGGTGAGGGTGTGGGCGAGTTCGGCGGCGTTGGTGGCTTGTGGCGCGGCCGCTGCCTCTAGGACACCGTCACGGGCAAGTACCACCAGGCCGTGGACGAGCGCCCAGCTAATCAGCGCCAGCTCCGGCGTTCTTGATGGCGAAGCGTCGATTCCGGCCGCTCGGCTCACCGCGCTGGTCAACGCGCCGATGGCCTGCTGTTGTGCCGCAATGAGTTCCGGGTCGGTGGCGTGCAATTCGCTGGGTGCAAACATTAGTTCAAAAAGGGCCGGATGGGACAGGCCGAAGTCAATGTAGGCGCGCCCCAGGACCGCAAGTTGCTGCTGAGCGTCTGGTTCGTGCACTTGCGACAGGTGATGCGCGAGCGCGTGAAACCCTTCGGTGGCGATCGCGGTGAGCAACCCGGACCGGTCCCCGAAGTGGTATTTGGGTGAGGCGTGGGAGAGGCCGGCGCGTCGGGCGACGGCGCGCAGGCTGATCGCGGCGCGACCGTGCTCGACGAGTTCTGCGCGCGCGGCGGTCAGCAGAGCCTCGCGGACATCAGCGCGGGCGGCGGGTGCCATAGCGCACATTCTCACCCGTATTGCTTGACAGTGTCAAACAGCTCTGCCATGCTGGTGGACGAGTTTGACAGTGTCAAACACAGGGCGGAAAGGACTCCACGATGTACCACACGATCATCAAGCGGATCGCAACCAAAAACTTCGAGCGCGTCAACGAGCACGACTACGGCGCCATCCTCAAGGATTGCGCCACCGACATCCATCACCGCTTCGGCGGACAGCACGCACTCGGCGGTGAGCGTCACGACCGCGAGGCACTGGGCCGCTGGTTTGAGCGGCTGGGCCGGCTGGGCCCCACGCTCAAGCTGACCGTGCGGGATGTCTGGGTCAAGGGCTGGCCACACAACACGACGGTCATCATCCGCTGGGTCGGCACCCAGATCTTGCCCGACGGCGCACCCTATGAGAACCACGGTGTGCACGTCGTGCGGATGCGCTGGGGAAAGGTCGTTGACATCGATGCCAATGAAGACTCGCAGCTCGTCGCCGAATCGCTGAAAACCTTTGCCGCCCATGGCGTCCAGGAAGCACTCGCTGAGCCGATCGTCAGCTGACCCACCCACCGCAGGAACCCGCCAACGAGGAGCAAACCATGAACACCAGCGTCACAGCGGTCTCGGCGCGACGAGCCCACCACCGCGCCAACATTGAAACGTCGGCGGGTTGGCCGTTCCCACATTGCCCTCGCCACCCGCCAATGAGCTGCATGGCCAGAGTGGGGAATCCGTGACGGTCCGCATCGTGCCGCTGCCGCTGTCGATCAGCAACGCATACCTACTGATCGCCTGCTCGGGCTGACCTGGCTGCCGGGTGGCAGGACGTGGTACTGGGCATTTTCGTTCAAACTGCCGGGTCCTCTCTGATGCAAGTATTCAGGGCGAGGTCGACGCCCTATCTAAACCTCCGGCCGCTTCGATTGCCCGCCGCAACCGCGCATGGCAATCGATGAGCCAGTCGATCATCGCCGGCCAGTGGTCGACGTCGGCGACGTCGTCGAACGACGGCGAGGCGACATAGATTCGGGCCGCTTTCCGGTCGGGCATTTCGTCCCACACCGCGGGCTCGCCCAGCACCTCCTCGAATCGCTACTTGTTCGCGCGCAGGGCCTCGAAGCGCGCCAGGTTCACCGTGGGATCGGGGTCTTTGAACAACAGCTGAACAACGAGACCCTCGTCGCGCATGAAGCCGGTCGAGTACACCGCCCCCCTCACTCCGGTGGCCATGTAGTACAACGGATCACGTGTCGAGGTTTGTCGCTTTGTCCAGTCCGGGTGTTCGGCGACGACCCGGGTGCGGAATTTTTCAAGCTCAGTTGCATCATTAGACGAAAGGGCGGCCATGGCGAGTGGTGTCCAGAACGAGATCGCTGACGTCGCAGGATTCACCGACACGCCGGAAGCGCGAGCCGCCCGGCGGATCGCCGAATTGTATGCCACCGACGCGCAGTTCGCGGCCGCCGAACCGATCCCGGAGGTGATCGACGCAGCACGCCGGCCTGGACTTCGGCTCCCTGAAGTCATCGAGAGGCTGGTGGCCGGCTACGCGGACCGGCCCGCGCTGGGGCAACGGGCCCGTGAACTCATCACCGACCCCGCCAGCGGCCGCACGTCGGCGCGTTTCCTGCCCAGGTTTGACACCATCACCTACCGCGAGCTGTGGGCGCGGGTGCGCGCGCTGGCGACCGCGTGGCGTCACGACCCGCACCACCGGATCAACGCCGGAGATTTCGTCGCTACCGTGGGTTTCGCCAGCCCCGACTACCTGACCATCGACCTCGTCTGCGCGTATCTGGGTTTGGTGTCGGTACCTCTGCAGCACAGTGCACCGGTCTCGCAGCTGCGGCCGATCATCGACGAGGTCGAGCCACGGGTGCTCGCGATCAGCGCCGCGTATCTGGATGTGGCCGTCGAGTCTGTGCTGAATAGCGCGTCGCTGCGGCACGTCGTCGTGTTCGACTACCAGCCCGAGATTGACGATCAGCGCGAGAAATTCGAGCACGCACAGGAACGACTGCACGCCGCGGGCATGCCGGTCGTCGTTCAAACGATCGACGAGATTATCGAGCGCGGCAGCACACTGCCGCCGGAACCGTTCTCTACACCGGCGGTAGCGACGAGCAGCTGGCGATGATTCTCTACACGTCGGGAAGCACCGGAGCTCCCAAGGGCGCGATGTACACCGAGGCAATGGTGTCGCGGCTGTGGATGACGTCGTTCGTCTCGGAAGCCGACACACCGGTGTTCGGCGTGAATTTCATGCCGCTGAATCACCTCGGTGGGCGGCTGCCACTGGTGTCGTCCTTCCGTGCTGGCGGCACAAACTATTTCGTCCCGGAGCCCGATCTGTCGACGCTGTTTGAGGACTGGGCGATCGTGCGGCCCACCGAGATGGGTTTGGTGCCAAGGGTGGTCGACATGCTGTTTCAGCGCTACCGCAGCATCGTGGACCGGCTCCAACTCGAAGGGGCCGACCCCGCCGCCGCCGAGGCCGAGGCGGCGGCCGAGCTGCGCGACCAGGTGCTCGGCGGACGCGTACTGACCGGTTTTGTCGGCAGCGCGCCCCTCGCGGCGGAGCTGAAGGTGTTTATCGAATCGGTCCTAGACGTGCACCTGGTCGACGTGTACGGGTTGACCGAGGTCGGCGGGGTGACCCGCGACGGTGTGGTGGTGCGTCCCGAGGTAATCGACTACAAGCTCGTCGATGTTCCCGAGCTGGGTTATTTCCTGACCGACAAGCCCTATCCACGCGGTGAGCTGCTCGTCAAGTCGCAGACTGCGATGCCGGGCTATTACAAACGCCCCGAAATCACCGCCGAGGTGTTCGATAAAGACGGCTACTACCGCACCGGCGACGTGATGGCCGAAATCGAAGCCGATCACCTCGCCTATGTCGATCGGCGCAAAAACGTCCTCAAGCTCGCCCAGGGCGAATTCGTGGCGGTTGCGAACCTGGAGGCCGTGTTCGCCGGTGCACCGCTGGTGCGCCAGATCTTCGTCTACGGCAACAGCGAACGGTCCTACCTGCTGGCTGTGATCGTCCCCACCGGGGATGCCCGGGAACGCCTCGCGGGTGATGAGGCCGCGCTTAAGACCGCGCTGCGCGAGTCACTGCAGCAGACCGCACACGCCGCCGCGCTGCAGTCCTATGAGGTGCCCGCGGACTTTCTGATCGAGACCGAGCCGTTCAGCGCCGACAATGGTCTGCTTTCCGGGGTCGGTAAGCTGCTGCGCCCCAGGCTTAAAGACCACTACGGCGCGCGTATGGAGCAGCTGTATGCCGAGCTGGCTGCCGCGCAGGTCGACGAGCTGCGCACCCTGCGCCAGCAGGCGGCCGATCGACCGGTCATCGAGACGCTGACCCGGGCCGCGCAAGCGCTTCTGGGATCTGTGGGCGCCGAGTTGGATCCGGATGTCCACTTCATCGACCTGGGCGGGGACTCGCTGTCGGCGCTCAGCTTCTCCAACCTGTTGCAGGACATCTTCGGGATCCAGTGCCTGTCGGGGTCATCATCGGTCCCACGGCCACCCTGCAACAGGTGGCCAAATACATTGAGGTTCAACGCGGATCGGGTTCGCTGCGGCCCACGTTCGCGACGGTGCACGGCGCTGGCGCCACCCAGGTGCGCGCCAGCGACCTCATGTTGGAGAAGTTCATCGACGCCAAGGCCTTGGCCGACGCCCCGAGTCTTTCGCACGCCACCGGCGAGCCGCACACCGTCTTGCTGACCGGCGCCAGCGGCTATCTTGGCCGTTTCCTAGCCCTGGAATGGCTGCAACGGCTTTCACAGACTGGCGGGAAACTGATCACCATCGTGCGTGGCAGCGATGCCGCCGCGGCCCGCGCACGGCTAGAAAAGGCCTTCGGCACGGGCGACCCGCAGCTGCTCGAGGAATTCCGCGAGTGGGCCGCCGATCACCTCGAGGTCTTTGTCGGCGACATCGGTGAGCCCAATCTCGGCCTGGACGAGGCAACCTGGGAGCGCCTCGCCCGCACCGTCGATCTGATCGTGCACCCGGCCGCCTTGGTCAACCACGTGCTGCCCTATGACCAACTGTTCGGGCCCAACGTGGTTGGCACCGCCGAGGTGATCCGGTTGGCGATCACGGCCCGGATCAAGCCGGTCAGCTACCTCTCGACGGTGGCGGTTGCCATGCCGGTGCGCCCGGGTGATTTCGTCGAGGACGGCGATATCCGCGTCGTCAGTCCGGTCCGCTCAATCGATGAGTCCTATGCCAACGGGTACGCGAACAGCAAGTGGGCCGGCGAGGTGCTGCTGCGCGAGGCGCACGACCTGTGTGGCCTTCCGGTCGCCGTGTTTCGCTCCGACATGATCCTGGCCCACAGCCGATACCTCGGACAGCTCAACGTGTCCGACGCGTTCACCCGGCTCATCTTCAGCCTGTTGGCCACCGGCATCGCGCCGGGCTCCTTCTACCAGACCGACGCTGCCGGAAATCGGGCCAGGGCGCACTACTCCGGGCTGCCCGCCGACTTCGTCGCCGAAGCGGTGATCACCCTGGGAAAGCAGGTCACCGACGGGTACCGCTCCTTCGACGTGACGAACCCCCACGACGACGGCATCTCTTTGGACACATCCGTCGACTGGCTCATCGACGCCGGCCACAACATCCAGCGGATCGGCGACCACAACGAGTGGATTACACGGTTTGAAACCGCGCTGAAGGCGCTACCGGACAAGCAACGACAGCAATCGGTGCTGCCCCTGCTCGCCGCCTATCGCGAACCCGAAAAGCCACTGCGCGGCGCCCCCGCCCCCACCGAGGTGTTTCAGACCGCAGTACGGGCAGCCAAAATCGATGCCGACAAAGACATTCCACACCTGTCGACCGCACTGATCGACAAATACGTCACCGACCTGCACCACCTCGGCCCGCTATGAAAAGGGCTGACCACGAAGATCACCTAAGGGTCGGCGGCAACGGAGGTAAACGCTAGACGGCGTAAGGCTGCCGGGGCGAACGCATGCCCGGCAGGCCAAGTTACGCGCGTCTCAATAACCGCAACAGCCAGATCAGGAATGATCGAGCCGAAGATGGCGGCCACTAGCCCGAAGTTCCCCCTGGTAAGGCGTATCTGAACTATCACGTGTGGTGCTGTGCAGGTGTTTTGTGCCCGCTTACGCGATGGTAGGTAGACATGTATTGAGAAATTTGTTTGGCGTGTCATCTTGAAGATGCAGAAGCGTATG
>DASPOT010000196.1:0-48076 GCA_035625875.1 Mycobacterium sp.
CCTGCAGTGCGGGCGCGGTGAGCCTTCTGCCGGCACGCCGACGAGCAGTAGAGGGCGTCAGCGCGGCCCGTCAAAGCGCTACCGCACACCGCACAGGACCGCCCAGTCTCGGTCATAGCCGTTATGTTACGGCTTTAGCTACTCTCCGTCAGGGCTAATATTCGTTACGTGGCGGCTATGGCCGTTTCCACGACAACCACGGCATGCTTCACCCACCGAAGCTGAAGGGCTCACACGCTTTGCGGGCCACTGCGCGAGACAAGATCTGATCGACCTCGGTTCTCTACAAACAGACAGCTACTGCTTCCACTGATCTTCAGCCGCGCGCTGTCGGTTCTGTTGGGCCGCGGTTCGATTGTTGTCGGCGGCGCAACGGTGTTCGTTGGCGGTAGCTTGGTGTTCAGTGGCGTCACCAAGGTTTTCCGAGCGTGCCCGGTCATGTATGTCAGCGATCCTGTCGTGGATACGCGCCGCCTCTTCGTGACGCTCAGCCGCTCGAAGGTATGCCTCGACTGCCCGCTGCCGCGACTGCTCTGCGCGTTCCTTAGCTGAGTCGATGTCGTCGCTACTGATAGGTCGACGAGCTGCATGGTCAGCACGCCAGCGGACGAGCTCTTCAACACGATCGGCGGCACTGTCCCAGCGCGATGGCGGCATGAAGCGACACTAAACCAATAAACGGCTCATCAGCGGCGGGTATTCGAAATGCTTGAGTGGGCTGGCCTGACACCGACGATGTCGTTGCTGTTGGGGGTCGGTGAGGGGTGCGGTCCAGCGCACGCGGGTGCCCCCGTCCGGCGGTGAGGTGATGTGGCAGCTGCCGCCGAGTTGTTCGGCGCGTTGTGCCATGTTGGCTAGTGCGCTGCGGCGTTGATTGTCGGCGGGGATGCCGCGGCCGTTGTCGATGACATTGATGGTCAGCTCATCGGCGACGGCGACCTCGACGATCAAGCTGGTGGCCCCGGAGTGGCGCACCGTGTTGCTGATCGCCTCGATGACCACCGCTTCGGCGTGCTCGGCCAGTTCGGGCTCGACGGCGATCATCGGGCCCAGGATGCGCACGGTGGTGGCCAGGTCGCGGTCCTCGGTCAGCTCGGTGATCGCGTTTTGGATGCGGTGCCGAAAATCGGTGTCGGAGCGGGCCAGGGGCCCCAGGTCGAAGATGGTGGCCCGGATCTCGCTGATGGTGGATTGCAGCTCATCGACGTTACGGGTGAGCCGCGCGGCGAGTTCGGGGGAGCGGGCCCGCGCGATGCTGCCCTGCAGGTCCATGCCGACGGCAAACAGCCGCTGGATGACATGGTCATGCAGATCATGGGCGATGCGTTCACGGTCGGCGACCAAAGACAGTTGACGCGCCTGCTCGCGGGCCTGGCCCAGGGTCAACGCCACCGCGGCGTGGTCGGCGAAGTCCAGCGTCAGCGCCAGGTCATCGGCGTCAAAGATAGGCCGATCGATGTTGCGGGCCACCGCGAGCACCCCGAGCGTGGTGTCGCGAGCACGCAACGGCACCACGACCGCCGAGCGTTCCCCCAGATCGGTGAACGCCGCGATCGGGTATCGAAACCTATCGGTAATCACCGGGGTGCCGGTGCGGAACACCGCACCGCTGGTAGACCCGGCCACCGGCACCTGCTGGCCGAGCAGCACCTCGGCGGCGTGCCGCCCCACCGCAGCGGCCACCATCAGGGTGTCAACCTGCTCGGGCGGCGCCTCGCTGTCGGCGGGGATGAGCACGATGGCCTGCTCGGCGTCGGTGAGCTCGCGGGCGCGTTCGCCGATCAGCTGCAGCGGCCGCGCCGCCGGGTCGGACTCCGACAGCAGGGTGGTGGTGATCTCGCGGCTGGCGTCCGTCCACCGCGCCGAGGCCTGCACCCGCTCGAACAGCCGCGCGTTGTCGATGGCCACCGCGGCCGCCGACGCCACGGCCCGCGCGGCCATCTCGTCGGACTCGCTAAACACGTGCCCGGGCCGGTCATCGGTGACATACAGGCCGCCGTACACCTGTCCGCGAATCAGGATGGGAACCCCCAAAAAGGCGCGCATCGGCGGGTGATACTCGGGGAACCCGACCGCCGCAGGATGCTGGCTCAGGTCATCGACGCGCAGCACCTCGGCGCGGTTGACCAGCAGCCCCAGCACACCCTTGCCCACCGGCAGATGCCCGATCTGTGCCACCAGGTCCGGATCGATGCCCTCATACAGGAAGGAGGCGAGGCTGCCATCGGGGGCCCGCACCCCCAACGCGCCGTAGCGGGCCCCGGTCAGGCTTCGTGCGGCGGTGATGATGCGGCGCAGGGTCGCATCCAGATCAAGATCCGAGCCGATATCGACGACAACGCGTAGCAGCGACTCCATCTGGTCGCGGGCAGCCAACGGCTCATCGAGCTGCTCATGCATCCGCCCGACCAGACGTCGCCCGCCCAGCCAAGCAAAACCCGATCCACTTTGATCAGAGCCCACGGCCCCGACACCTCCATGCGCCTTCTGCATGCGTCTTCTGGCGTGACCGACCTTACGCCCTGAAGACCCCGGTGTCTGCTGAACCAACTGCTTATTTGTTTTGTGCGCGTTGGCATTTCGGCCCCTGGGCTTGCCCGACGTTACGGCTAGCTGTAACATGTTGTTATGGCGGCTGCCCGGATGCACTGCGGGGTGTGCGGCACCACGTTCTACGGCCGTGCCGACGCGCGCTACTGCTGCGGGGCCTGCCGCCAGAAAGCCCACCGAGCCCGCACCGCACGCCGCGCCGCAGACAAGACGGTGCCCAAACCGGAGCTGGGCAACACGGCGGCGCAGGCACGACAAACCCGACAGCACGCCCGTGCGGTGCGTGAGCTCGCCGTCACGGTACGTCGCGCCGCGGCCGAAACTCTGGCCAAAGTCGGCTATTCGTCTCGATAAAGACCGGCGAGGCAGCCCATACCTGCCCTGCAGTGAGCTGCACGTCGAGATCAAACCGCCAGCGGCTAGCCAACTTACTCGACCCACGACCGGCGCGGCGGACCGTGTCCCGATCCCGTGTGCTGCTCGTGGTCACCTCGGCAGAACACGAGCGAACCGACGGCACTGGCGTGCCATTGGCGGGGCGTGTGACGAATGACCCGGGGAGCATGGGGACTTCGGGCCCTATCAGCCAGCGCCCGGGCGGTGGTCGAATCGGACCGTCAGTGTCACACCATCACACCAGGAGCGTCACCTGAAACGAGGTCCCGCCACCAGGCTCGACACGTAGGCCAAATAGGGAATTCCTCGCTGTCCTTGGATTCGTGCCGGAAAAGTCCCTGGTCTTGGTATCGATCGACAGTGGCGAAATGGGGTCGGTGATGCGTGTCGACCTGTCCCGTGAGCTCGTCGACCGGGTTGGGCATCTCGCACAAGTTGTAGCGGCCGCCGACCCAGAGGCGGCGATCGCGGTGATCGTCGACGCGGACGGCGCGCGCTGTCCGGTGTGCAACCAGGAATACCGCGAGCTGTGCACTGCGCTCACCGACGAGTTGTCGCAGCGCAACATCGTGTTGTGGGCCGCACACGTGGTGGATCGGGTAGCCCCTGGCGGGCGCTGGCACTGCGTCGACGGCTGCGGTTCAGGCGGCGTGATCGACGATCCGTCGGCGTCGCCGCTGGCAGTTGCCGCGGTGCTGGATGGCCGACGACTCTATGCGCGGCGCGCCGACCTGCAGGCTGTCATCGCGGTCGACGCGGCGCGCAGCGCTGACCTGGCTGATGCAGTCGCCGACCAGGCGGCGTCGCGCGCAGTCGCACACCGCGCGGATCCCGCCGGCTGTAGCCGCCGCGATATCGAGGATGCGATGGCCGCCGCCGCCCATCTCGCCGGCGGGGATCCGCTGTCCGACGCGGAGTTGGCGAAGCTGGGCTGCGCACTGACCGACGTGCAGGTGCGTGACACGCTATACGCTCTCGCGGTCGGGGAGAACGCCGGCGATGCCGAGTCATTGTGGGCGCTGCTATCGCGCACCCTGCCGGAGCCGTGGCGGGTGGAGGCGCTGGTGTTGCTCGCCTTCAGTGCGTATGCCCGCGGTGACGGGCCGCTGGCGGGGATGTCGCTGGAGGCTGCGCTGCGCTGCGAGCCCGGTCATCGCATGGCGGGCATGCTGGACACGGCGTTGCAGTCCGGTTTGCGGCCCGAGCATATCCGCGAACTCGCGCTCACCGGCTACCGGCTGGCTGATCAGCTCGGCGTGCGCCTGCCACCACCGCGGCGGACGTTCGGCCAGCGCGCGGTATAGGAGGCTAGACCTTCTCGACCTTGACCGCGTGTGCCATCTCATGAGGCAGAGTGACGTTCTCGTGGCCCGGTATCACGATGGTCACGCCGCCGCCCGGGTTGGTTTCGACGGTCACCCGTGCGTTGGGGACGACGCCGGCGTCCTTCAGCCGGGTGATCAGATCGATGTCGCCTTGGACATGTTCGGTCAGTTGGCGGACGACGACCGCGACCGGCGCTCCGGCAGGCAACTCGGTCAACCGCACGAGATTCGCGTCCCCGGCGCCGAACCCCGGTCCCACGCCCAGGTCCTTCAGCCCCGGAATCGGGTTGCCGAACGGGGATGTGGTCGGGTTGTTGAGCACCTGCACAAGCCGACGCTCGACGTCCTCGCTCATCACGTGCTCCCACCGGCAGGCCTCGGCATGTACTTCTTCCCACGGCAACCCGATGACGTCGAGGAGCAGCCGTTCAGCGAGCCGATGCTTGCGCATCACGGCGATGGCCAGCGCCCGACCCTTATCGGTGAGCTCCAGATGGCGGTCGCCGGCCACGTGCAGTAACCCGTCTCGCTCCATCCGCGACACGGTCTGGCTGACGGTGGGCCCGCTCTGGTCGAGCCGTTCGGCGATCCGAGCCCGCAGCGGCGTCACTCCCTCTTCCTCGAGGTCATAGATCGTCCGCAGATACATCTCGGTGGTATCAACCAGCTCGTTCATTCCGCATCCTCCATCGCCGCTGAGTCTACTTGCCCAGCTGCGTGAATGGTCTGCTAACACACAGGCAGCAGTATGCCCGGCGGGCATACTGCTGCCTGGTCTCAGCTGGCGTAAGAACGCAGCCGATCGGCGCGCTCGCCGTTGCGCAGCTTGACCATCACTTCGCGCTCGATTTGGCGAACTCGCTCACGGGAGAGACCGAATAGCTTGCCGATCTGGTCGAGAGTCCGTGGTTGCCCGTCGTCCAGGCCGAAGCGCAAGCGAATCACCTGATGCTCGCGCTCGTCGAGGGTGGCCAGCACGCTGCGGATGTCGGTGTGCAACAGTTCGGCGATGACCGCGTTCTCCGCGGACATCGCTTCGGCGTCCTCGATGAAGTCGCCCAGGGGGGCCTCCTCCTCGGAACCGACCGGCATGTCCAGGCTCACCGGGTCGCGACTGTGCTCGAGCAGGTCGTTGATCTTGTCGATCGGAATGCCGGATTCCGCGGCCAGCTCCTCATCGGTGGCTTCGCGGCCCAGGTTCTGATGCATTTCCCGCTTGATCCGCGCCAGCTTGTTGACCTGTTCCACCAGGTGGACTGGCAGCCGGATGGTGCGGCTCTGGTCGGCCATGCCACGGGTGATGGCTTGACGGATCCACCACGTGGCATACGTCGAGAACTTGAATCCCTTTGTGTAGTCGAACTTCTCCATCGCGCGGATCAGACCCAGGTTGCCTTCCTGGATGAGGTCCAGCAATGGCATTCCCCGCCCCGTGTAGCGCTTGGCCAGCGAAACCACCAACCGCAGGTTGGCTTCCAGCAGATGGCGGCGGGCCTCCTCACCATCGCGCACCGCAGCCGCCAACTCGCGCCTGCGGTTCTCACCGAGGCGCTTGCGGGTTTCGAGCAGATGCTCGGCGTAGAGTCCGGCCTCAACGCGCTTAGCAAGTTCGACTTCGTCAGCGGCATTGAGCAACGCCGTCTTACCGATGCCGTTCAGATACACGCGCACCAGGTCCGCAGCAGGGCTCTGCGCATCCAGATCGCTCTCGACCCGGCTTGTGGTGGCATTTGCCATAGCGGCCTCCTGATCGGCTTGAACTGTCAGTTGGTCCAACGACCACACCGAGGCAAGAGTTCCCAGCCGGGTGCGATCTCACACCCGTTGACGTGCTGAAATGTGCCGGCGACCTGAGAATGTCCTGAGAAGTGCCCTCGGCGAGCGGTTAATTGGAACCGTCGCTGTCCACGCCTGGCGAGTCCGGTTGCGGCGCCGGGTCTCTTCGGCGCTCGAGAGCCGGACGTTCGGCCGTCGGGAACAGCGGGGTGCGTCGCCGGGCGTTATCGAACCGTCGGGGCTCGTCGGCGCGGCGAGGGGGTCGGTCGTTGGCGATCAGTACCGCCATCCACGGCAACGGGATCGAAACCGCAACTATCAGCAGCGAGATCAAACCGTTGTGCCACGCACCGTACGCGATCGCGGCTAGGATAAGAGCCGGAATCCGGAACGCCATCAGGGTCAGGTATTTACGCACCCGCTCGCGATGCTGTACCTCATACGCGGGCGCGGCGGCGGTGATGAGCACTGGCCGACCGTCGTCGTCGAAACCCGGCTCGGAGCCGCGCTTCATTCCTCCACTGTCCCACACTTGGTCGATTCCGGCTCGCTCGGTTTAGGGGCCGGTTCCTGGGGCACAATGTGAGGCATGCAGACGCAGACGATCGAACGCACCGATACCGACGAACGCGTCGACGACGGGACCGACAGCGACACCCCGAAGTACTTCCACTACGTCAAGAAGGACAAGATCGCCGAGAGCGCGGTAGTGGGCACTCATGTCGTCGCGCTGTGCGGTGAGGTATTTCCCGTCACGCGAGCGGCCAAGCCGGGGTCGCCGGTCTGCCCGGACTGCAAGCGGATCTACGACAGGCTCAAGAAGGACTGATCAGCCTGGGCCTCTCGCCGCGAGACGAGCACTGCATTGCTGCTGCGGCCTGAGCGCCGTCGCCGTTTATGGTGCGCCCGTGACTTCAGCCAGCTGTGCAGCCGCCGGGCATGAGTGGCTGGTGCCGGCCATTCCTCCTGGATGGCAGCATTGAGTTCGGCGCCCAGCATGATCGCGAATCCGCCGAAGAAGGCGAACAGCAGGAACGCGATTGGTGCGGCCAGCGCGCCGTAGGTGTAGCCGGTGCTATGGATCCACCTCAGATAGATCCGCAGTCCCAGGGTGGCGATCAGGAAGACCACCGTCGCCAGCACCGAACCGACGATCAGCCGATGCGACGGCAGCGCTTCAGGCAGCGCCACGCGATACAGGATCATCACCGCGATCATGAGGCCGACAACCAGCGCCGGGTAGTAGCCGACGCGCAGCAGGTTGTCCCAGCTGTCGGGAAGGAATTCGCTGAGCTTGCGCGGGCCCAGCACCACGAAGGGCGCAGTCGCGCTCACGAACACCAGCATCACGACGTACAAGAAAAGTGCGAACAACCGCTGCCGCACTGGATGGCGCAGCGCGGTCTGGTCGTGCGCCTCGACCACAGAATCGACGAATGCCGAGATCGCCGACGATCCTGCCCACAGCGAGATTACGAAACCCAGGGACACCACCTCGCCACGGGCGCCCTTATCGATGTCGCTGATGGTGGGGGCGATGATCTCGTTGACCACACTCGGGGAGAAGAAGCTGTGCGCCGTCGACACCAGGCGATGTTCAATGGCGGGCAACGTGTCCGGGCCGAATAGCGGTGCGACATAGGCGAGACTGCCCAACATTCCCAACAGCAGGGGCGGCAGGGACAGCGCCGACCAGAAAGCCGCCTGGGCCGACTCGGAGAAGATCGAGTCGGCCCAACTCTTCGACAGTGTCCGGCGACCGATGCGCCAGACGTGACGATGGGGCGCCCTGGGGACCTGCTTACTCATACCAGTCCAGCATTACCCACCAGCAGTCACGCTGCCGGGATTGTGGGCGGGCGAGTTGGCGTATTTACGGCTCCAGGGAGCCGCTGACCTCCAAGACCGCGGCCAACTCGATCAGTTTCGCCTCGTGCTCGTGGGCGTGATGCTGGCAGAAAAGGAGTTCGCCACCTGAGGGCAGCTTGGCACGCACACGGGCGGCAGCGCCGCACCGATCGCACCGATCAGCCCTTGTCAACTCCGGACTGGTCAGCGTCGCGTTCATGGCTTCTCCGTTTCTGGCCTATCTCCACTCTCTCAGACGTCAGGGCTTTCGGCCTTGTTCCTCGAGGGGTACCCGCTGTGTCGTTTCTCACGCTGGATCGGGCAGGCTGGTTCACATGAGTCCCTCGCCCGCGGTGCTGCTGCACCTCTGCGGCGCCGAGGCGTGGTCGCGTGCCAGGGCCTGCGGCGAGCTTCGCCCCGAGTCCCTCGACAGCACCGGGTTCATCCATCTTTCGACGCCTGAGCAGGTACATCTGCCGGCCAACAGGCTCTACCGGGGGCGTGGTGACTTGGTGCTGCTGTACATCGATCCCGCTGCACTCGAGTCACCGGTGCGTTGGGAAGCCGGGGTGGCGACGGATCCGGAGCCGATGCTGTTCCCGCATCTGTATGGTCCGCTGCCGGTCAGCGCTGTGATCAACATCACCGCCTACCGACCAGGTTGTGACGGCATCTTCCCGCCGGTCGCGACATCGGGTGCAGGGTCGGCTCGGGACTCTAGGTAGGCGTCGGCTTCGATCTCGACCAGCAGATTCGGGCGCGATGAGTGCGGAGACCTCGACCATGGTGGCCACGGGCCGGATCTCGCCGAAAATGTCGGCGTGCACCCCGCCGACCTCACGCCAGCGCGAAATATCGGTCAGTTAGATGCGCGTGCGGACCACGTCGGTGAGTGCTGCACCCGC
The DNA here is from genome assembly GCA_035625875.1 of Mycobacterium sp. GTDB lineage: Bacteria > Actinomycetota > Actinomycetes > Mycobacteriales > Mycobacteriaceae > Mycobacterium. The sequence continues at coordinate 8,801 of DASPOT010000196.1, forward strand.
TTGTCGCAGTGCAATCTCGATGCGGCGCAAAGCTTCTCGCGTTTGAGCGGCAATGTCATCGGCCGGTCCGGTGCCGGTTGTCCCGGCAACGACTACGTGTGGGCCAATACGCACCGCGCGCGAATAACCAACGGCTGATTCGAACTCGGATCCGGACGAGACGACGATACGGCTGGCCGGCATGCGGTCACAGTAGACCAGCAGCATCGTCGTCGCAGCTGAATTACCTGTGCAGCGTCTTTGCTTGGGCGGCGAAGGATCTGTATTCTCGCCACACTGCGAGTGAAAAGCGTTCGGGCAACCGGTAACGGCCTGCTCGAAGATGTCATCCAGGTGGGCGCGCAGTAGCGCTGATCGCGGGACGCCACCGGGCCTAAGCGCAGACGTCCCCCGGGACCCGCACTGGCCCAACAGCTTCGCGGATTCGGCCTACAGTAGCACGGTCCGCACAACAACCGCCTAGAGGCGATTTGGGCACGTTATGAACGAACCTCAACCAAGCCCTGACCGAGCGGTTCCGTCACCGCATGCCTGACCACGCCCCGTTTGGACTTGCCTGGGAGTTGCCGCCCTCGGTGACCCCGAAGATGCGGGTCGAGAACCGCGTTAGCGCCATCCTTCCGGAATGAAGGGAATGAACAGAATCGACGATTCACCAGCCGGGGCGTCCCAACAGGTCCAGGCCACAGTTCCCGGACAGGGTTCTGCGTGTTGTGCGGTGCGAGCTCAGTCCAGGTAGTCGCGCAACACTTGAGAACGGCTGGGGTGGCGCAACTTCGACATCGTCTTGGATTCGATCTGGCGGATGCGTTCGCGGGTGACGCCGTAGACCTGGCCGATCTCGTCCAGGGTGCGGGGCTGGCCATCGGTGAGCCCGAACCGTAGCCGTACTACACCGGCTTCGCGCTCGGACAGCGTCTCCAGCACCGACTGCAGCTGGTCCTGCAGCAGCGTGAACGACACCGCGTCGACGGCCACCACCGCTTCGCTGTCTTCAATGAAGTCGCCGAGCTGGCTGTCGCCCTCGTCGCCGATGGTCTGATCCAAAGAAATCGGCTCGCGTGCGTATTGCTGGATCTCCAGCACCTTCTCCGGTGTGATGTCCATTTCTTTGGCGAGCTCCTCCGGCGTGGGCTCGCGGCCCAGATCCTGCAGCAGCTCGCGCTGGATGCGGCCCAGCTTGTTGATCACCTCGACCATATGCACGGGTATGCGGATAGTGCGGGCCTGATCGGCCATGGCGCGGGTGATGGCCTGGCGGATCCACCATGTGGCGTAGGTGGAGAACTTGTACCCCTTGGTGTAGTCGAACTTCTCCACTGCGCGGATCAGACCCAGGTTGCCTTCCTGGATCAGGTCCAGAAACGCCATCCCGCGGCCGGTGTAGCGCTTGGCCAGCGACACCACGAGCCGCAGGTTGGCTTCCAGCAGATGGTTTTTCGCGCGATCGCCGTCGCGACAGACCCACAACATGTCGCGGCGCTGGGCGACGGGCAGCTTTTCGCCGCGTTCGGCCACCTCGGTCATCAACTGGGTGGCGTACAAGCCGGCTTCGATTCGCTTGGCCAGCTCGACCTCTTCCTCCGCGTTGAGCAGCGCCACTTTGCCGATCTGCTTGAGGTAAGCGCGAACCGAGTCCGCCGATGCGGTAAGTTCGGCATCCTTGCGGGCCTGACGCAATGCCTCGGATTCGTCTTCGTCCCAGACGAAATCGCCGGAAGCCTTGTCCATTTCGGTGGGCTCAGCGATCTCTTCGTCGTCATCGGCGGTAGCGCCGCTGTCCGCTGCAACTGAGACGGTGTCGAGAGGCTCGGTGGCGCTCGGGTCGAGGTCGGCCTCCTCGGTGTCGGGCGCCACGTCCTCAAGGTCGTCGAGATTGAGGTCCGCGGCGTCGATGTCGATATCCTCGCCAGGCTCAGCGTCGAGGTCTGGCTCGGCGTCGAGGTCCTCGACGGCAACGTCGGTATCGGCAGTGTCGGGGGCAACGGCCTCGACATCTTTCGGCGCCGTGGTTTTCTCAGCGCGGTCCCGGGTAGACGCTGACTTGGCGGTGGTGCTCTTGGCCGGGGCACGGCCCTTTTTCGCGGTGCCGGCACGGGTGGCTGAGCCGGTCTTGGCGGCCCGTGCCGCTCCCTTGGTGGCCCGGGTGGCTGTCTTGGTGGCCCGTTCGGCGGGGGCGGAGCCATTGGCCGACTTGGCCGCGGATCGCTTCGCTCCAGCTTTGGCGGGGGACTTGGTGGCGGTGCGTTTCACCGGCTCATCGGTTGCCGGCTTTGCCTTGGTCGCTGCCACGTACACCCCTTCGGTCGGACTCACTCTTTCGGTGCGTCTGGGCGTGCTTGACCGAAAGTGTCCGCTATGTCGAATGTCGGCGTGGATACTCGCCGCTATCGGTTGGGCGGTCGCCGCTGACCATTGTAACGACAGCACGAGATCGCACTGCCCGAGCGGGCAAAATTCAGTGCGTGACATCGGTGGTGGCCGCCATCGCCGCCCCGACGATCCCTGCGGTGTTCAGCAAGGCGGCCGCCACCACGGGAGTGCGGTTCTCGAGTAATGGCAGCCATTTGTCGGCCTGGCGGCTGATGCCACCGCCGGCGATGAACAGATCGGGCCAGATCGCGTTCTCAATCGCGACCAGCACCTTTGTCACCTGCTTTGCCCACTTTTTGTAGCTCCAGTCGTTCTGGTCTTTGACCGATGACGCCGCCCGGTGTTCGGCCTCCATACCGTCGACCTCGAGATGCCCGAGCTCGGTGTTGGGCAGTAACTTCCCGTTGTGGATGACCGCCGACCCGATTCCCGTTCCGAACGTTAGGACTACGACCACGCCGCTGTTGTCCTTGCCTGCCCCGTAGCATACTTCGGCCAGCCCGGCCGCATCGGCATCGTTGAGAACGGTGACCTCCTGACCGTCCAGTTCTGCGCTGATGACGTCGCGCGCATTCGTGCCGATCCACGACCTGTCCACGTTGGCCGCGGTCTGGGCGACGCCATCGGTGATGACGCCGGGATAGGTCACCCCGACCGGACCGCTCCATCCGAATTCGTTGATGACCGCGGCAATGGTCTTGGCGACCGCCGACGGAGTGGCTGGTTGCGGGGTCAGCAGCTTGAACCGGTCGCCAATCAACTGTCCGGTGCTCAGGTCGACGATTCCGCCCTTGATGCCGCTGCCACCGACGTCGACGCCGAACCCACGGCGCTGCGGCGTGGTGCCCGCCACATCGGTTCCGGACGAGCCCCTGGTCGAGTCGGTGCTGGTCATCGAAATCTCCTCGGCGAGACTTGGGGATCCGCCCACACCTTAGCCCGACGACGATGCGGGCCGGTACGGCCCGAGGTGGGGCACCGCCCGCTGGCCGGGGCTAGTCGGACAATTGCGCCTTCGTGCGTCGGCCCGAGTCGGCGGCCATGTCACCGGCCGTCTACCACCGCGAGATCGAATGCTGCGGCGACTGTGATGCGATGGACCGGTGACATCACCTGACAACGAGCCCGCCCACCTGCGTTGGGTGGCTGAAACGCTGGCCGCTGAGGCCGCTACGTTCGTGCGCCATCGCCGTGCTGAGGTGTTCGGCGCCGACGCGCACGCTGCGGGGAGCGGCGCGGTGCGGACGAAGAGCACTCCGACTGATCCGGTGACCGTGGTGGACACCGAAACCGAACGGCTGCTACGTAGTCGGTTGGCGCAACTGCGGTCCGGCGACCCGGTTCTCGGCGAGGAGGGTGGCGGACCCGCCGATGCTTCGCCCACCGATGCTGGCACGGTCACGTGGGTGCTCGACCCAATCGACGGCACGGTGAACTTCGTCTACGGCATTCCGGCCTACGCGGTGTCTGTCGCGGCCCAGGTCGACGGCGTGTCGGTGGCCGGTGCGGTCGCCGACGTCGTCGCGGGCCGGGTGTATTCGGCCGGGGCTGGGCTCGGCGCGCACCTCACCGACGAGCACGGAACCCGCGCGTTACGGTGCACCGCGATCGACGATTTGTCGATAGCGTTGCTGGGCACCGGATTCGGATACTCGAGGCGGCGCCGCACCGCTCAGGCGGCGCTCTTGGCTCGGATGCTGCCGGTGGTCCGTGATGTTCGTCGTATCGGTTCTGCGGCCCTGGATTTGTGCATGGTGGCCGCGGGCCGGCTGGATGCTTACTACGAGCACGGGCTGCAGGTGTGGGATTGCGCGGCGGGCGCGCTGATTGCCGCTGAGGCGGGGGCCCGCGTGTTGTTGCCTGCGCCGGGAGGACCGGCGGGTGGTGCCGGCCTGGTGGCCGCCGCCGCGCCCGGAATTGCCGACGAACTTTTCGCAGTGCTGGAGCGATTCAATGGACTAGAGCCGATGCGGGAGGAGTAAACCCGCCCGGCGACGATGCAGGCCGTGGCGCGGCCGGAGGTGGGGTAGCGTCCGGTTGCGGGGGAAACTCGGGCAATCGGGCCCGCGATCAGCAGCTGTTGGCGTGGATCTTCGACAGCAGCGCAGGGTCGGAGGGCTCGGTGGCGCCAGGGCGCAGGCCGGCAAGCACCGCGTCGATGTCGTCGCTGTGCGCCAGCGTGGTGAATTCGGTGCCGAGCGCAAGGTCGACAGAGTCGTCGGTGCGGCCATCGCGAAACAACTCGGTGCACGGCGCCACCAGCCACACCGCGGCCGCCGCGGCTTGACCGGCCTGACCGAAGCGGATCTGGCCCTGGCACGTCAGGCGGGAGTTGGCATAGATCGGGTCGTTGGCGGCGGTCGGCTGCGCGAAGCCCAGGTCATGCAGTGCGTCGGCGACGTCGGCGGCCTGACCCCCGCGACCGCTGGCGTTGAGAACCCGGACCTTGGTTTCAGTGAGCTTGGCGGGGGTGACGTTCGTCATCTCCGTCCGCGGCACCTGCTCACCGAGCTTCGGCGCTGCCGGATCGGTCGGCTCTGGGGGCGGGTCGCACACTACCGCCTCACGGACGTCGGCCGGGCGCGTCAGCGCGATGGTCCACACCACGCCTGTCACCACCACCAGGACGATGAGGACGCAGATAGCCGGCCGGGCGTTACGTCGTCGAAAGGGCCGACCGTGCTTGTCGAAAGCGGTGCCCTCGGTGATTTGCGTGACCACATGGGAACTCTAAACGCAGTGTTTGAAACGGCACATGACTGTAAAACTATGGGTGTGACGCAAATCACACTTGAACAGGCGCACATATGGGCACGAATCGTTTGGTGGATGCGTTCGACGCTGGTACAAAACGTTGCTTGCAAGGTAACGAGGGGATGGTAAGGGGAGAGGCCGATGCCTACCGATTATGACGCCCCACGGCGCACTGACACCGATGACGTCTCCGAGGATTCGCTGGAGGAGCTCAAAGCCCGGCGAAACGAGGCAGCCTCGGCCGTGGTCGACGTCGACGAATCTGAATCCGCTGAGTCCTTCGAACTGCCTGGCGCTGACTTGTCCGGTGAAGAGCTGTCGGTTCGCGTGATTCCGAAACAGGCCGACGAGTTCACCTGCTCCAGTTGCTTCTTGGTGCAACACCGCAGTCGGTTGGCCAGCGAGAAGAACGGCGTGATGATCTGTACCGACTGCGCGGCCTAAGCGGGTTTAACTTCGCAATGCCGACAGCACCCGTCCTGGGTGACGGCAGCTCACCAGCCAATATGGTGTCGGGTCGTCCGGGTCATCGAGAACGACCAGCACCATCGGTCCGACCCACGCCCGATGCAGCACATACGCGGCCGGGTCGAGCTGGCGCCCGAGCGCCGTTGACTTGGCCGAGCGCGGTACTTCGGCGGAGCGGGTGATCGCGCTGAGGGGCAGATGCGCTTGCCCGGCCCATAATTCGACTCCGGCGTCGTCCCCCTCGGTGACTCGGATCTCGACCCGACCCAGCCACAGCAGTGCTCCGGCGGCTACCGCGAACAGCGCTGCGAACGGCAGCCAGTCGGGGAGGCCGGGCACACCCCGGTTGACTTCGAGCGCGATGAGTGCTGCCAGCGCGAAACCCAGCGGCCACCACCACCACGGCACCCACAGCCGCTCGCGATACCGCACGCTTTGCGGCGCGACGCGCGTACCGGACACCCGGTCAAGGGTAATCTGTGGCCCCGTGTCGACCAGTCTGGCGGTTGTCCGCCTGGACCGCGGACTTCCGTTGCCCAGTCGTGCCCACGACGGTGACGCCGGGGTCGATCTCTACAGCGCCGAAAACGTCGAACTCGCACCCGGGCAACGTGCGCTGGTGCCGACCGGCATCGCCGTCGCCATCCCCTTCGGAATGGTGGGTTTGGTGCACCCGCGCTCGGGATTGGCTGTGCGGGTGGGGCTTTCGATCGTCAACAGCCCGGGCACCATCGACGCGGGCTATCGCGGCGAGATCAAGGTTGCGCTGGTCAATCTCGACCCGGCCACCCCGATCGTCGTGCACCGCGGCGACCGCATCGCCCAGTTGCTGGTACAGCGGGTCGAGTTGGTCGAATTGGTCGAGGTCTCGTCATTCGACGAGGCCGGGCTGGCCGACACCTCCCGTGGCGACGGCGGCCACGGTTCCTCTGGCGGACATGCGAGTCTGTGATGGCATTCGGTAAACGCAAAAGCAAAGATGACCATGAACCTGCAGCCAACGGCCCGGCGGGTGAGCACCCGGAACCGGAAAACGCGCTCGAGCCCGAGCCCACCCAGGAGCTAGAAGGCCCTTTCGACATCGAAGACTTCGATGACTCCGCGGCCGCGGAAGAGGCCCGCCTCGACCTCGGCTCGGTGCTGATCCCGATGCCTGCGGCGGGCCAGGTTCAGGTCGAGCTCACCGAGACCGGTGTGCCGAGCGCGGTGTGGATCGTGACACCGAACGGTCGTTTCACCATCGCCGCCTACGCGGCACCGAAGAGCGGTGGTCTGTGGCGTGAGGTGGCCGCCGAGCTCGCCGACTCGCTGCGCAAAGACTCGGTCAAGGTCGACGTGACCATCCAGGACGGACCGTGGGGTCGGGAGGTGGTCGGCAACGCTTCCGGTGTGGTGCGGTTCATCGGGATCGACGGCTACCGCTGGATGATCCGTTGCGTCGTCAACGGTGTGCACGAGACCATCGACGCCTTGACCCAGGAGGCTCGGGAAGCGTTGGCGGACACGGTGGTTCGTCGTGGTGACACACCACTGCCAGTGCGCACACCATTGCCGGTGCAGCTGCCCGAGCCGATGGCGGCGCAGCTGCGCGAGGCCGCAGCCGCGCAGCAGGCCGGCTCGCAGCAGCCGGGTGTCAGCTCCCCGGCCGCTCGCCGCAGCGCGGCCGGATCGGCGATGCAGCAGCTGCGCAGCAGCACGACCGGCGGCTGAGCCGGATTGCCCGGCTGAGTCCGGCTATCTAGACATCGTCGACGTCGCCCAGCGCGGCCAGACAGGCAGCGCCGAGCGTAGCCGGGTCAGCGCCGATCTGATCCAGCGTGACTGTCCGCAGCGCCGCGTGCGGCGCCGCGGCTGCCCATGCGGCACCAACCTCCAGCGGGTGAATCGGGTCGTCTACTGCGGCAACGATCCCCAGTGGCGCGACCAGCCGCTTCAGATCGGCGCCGCTGGGTGCGACATAGGCGGCCGCCTCCTCCATGGCGTCGGGCAGCTGCGGCCACTGACCTAGCCATGACCGAGCCAGCTCCTCGGCCAACCAGGGTGGACTGGATGCGCGCATCTGCTTCGTCGCCGCCGCCAAACCGCCGCGACGCAGCAGGACTGCCGAGTGCCGTGCCGCCTGGGCCGCCGGAGCGGCCCTAGGCTCCCCGGTCCAGGGCGGCAGCGCGGCCAGGACCGCGACGGCGTCATCGGGGTGGGCCAGTGCCCACGCGACCGCCACCGCGGCACCGATCGAAACACCGCCGACGGCGATCGGACCCGAACGCGCGGCGTTGTCCAACGCGGCCAGATACCCGTCGACCAAGTGTCCCGGCTGTGGCGGCTCTGCCAGCACCACCGCGCCGACCCGGCGTAACGGGTCGGCAAACGCTCGACAGACGTAGTCGTCGTCGGATCCCGTTCCGGGCAACAACGCGGTCACGACACCGGACAAATCGACAATCATCCCCTGATAGTGCCCGGTGGTTATGGGTACCCCATCGCCACCCCGTGGGTCTGCGTGGCTTTGCGGAACCAACGGGTCTACGGTGTCCGTTGGCATAAATGGAGGGCGTCCAATGGATGAGCTTCATAACGTTGCTGAAGTGTCAGGAGAGGCCATGGTGGCGGCCGAACGTTATCTGCGCCGGCTCACCCGTCGGTTGACGGAACACTCCGAGCGACGCGATGTCGAGGAGTTACCCGACGAGGCCGTCAACACCGACGTGCAGCGCGCGATCGACTGCCAGTGCGGCCAGAGGTCACGATGGTGGGTACGTTGCGCAGCGTGGAAGCCAACGCCAAGGGTTGCGCCGGGGGAGTCCGCGCCGAATTGTTCGACGGCACCGACACCGTTGCCCTCGTGTGGTTGGGTCAACGCCGGATACCAGGCATCGACTCCGGCCGGACGCTTCGGGTGCGGGCCCGGCTGGGAAAGCTGGGTAACAAGGCAATTTACAACCCGCACTACGAAAGTCAGCGGTGACCGTACCCGGTGATAGGTCGCGAGCCGGCCCGAATTTGGAATCCGCACCAGATGGCGCTAACCGAGCCGGCGCCGAGCGCCTGCTGGGCCGGCTGGGTGGTGTGAGCGGGCTGATCTACTCATCGCTTCCGGCGGTGGTGTTCGTGCCGACGTCCAGCGTCTTCGGCTTGAAGCCTGCGATCGGCGCCGCCCTCAGCGTGGCCGCGCTGATTCTGCTGTGGCGGCTGATCCGGCGAGAGTCCGCGCAGCCGGCGGTGTCCGGGTTCATCGGGGTCGCCGTCTGCGTACTGATCGCCCACCTGCTGGGGGAGTCCAAGGGTTACTTCTTGCTGGGCATCTGGATGTCGTTGTTGTGGGCGGTGGTGTGCGCGCTGTCCGTAATCGTCCGCCGGCCCCTGGTCGGGTACCTCTGGAGCTGGGCCAGCGGGCACGATCACGGCTGGCGCGGTGTGCGCCGCGCCGTCTACGCCCTCGATATCGCCACTCTCGGCTGGGTGCTGGTATTCGGTGCGCGGTTCGTGGTCCAGCGGCTTCTCTACGACGCCGATCAGACCGGTTGGCTTGGGGTGTCGCGCATCGCGATGGGCTGGCCGCTGACCGCGGTGGCCGCGGTGGCGACGTATGCGGCCGTCAAGGCCGCTCAACGCGCGATAGCTGCCAGCGGCAACGCGGCGCCCGCCGAAATCGAACCCGACACCGCCCGCGAGTAGTTCGGGGGCCAGCCCCACACGGCGTACCAGCGGGGCCCGTGCATGCCATCGGCGTGTGGCCGGGGCTACTCGGTCGGCAGCAGCAGCTGACGCAGCTCCGCCTCCACCTCGGTGACGGCGACGAAGAGCAACTCGTCGCCACCTTCCAACGGCTCGTCGGCCTGCGGCACGATGACCCGCGGCCCACGCAGTATCGTCACCAGTGCGGCGTCCCTCGGCAACTGCAGCCTACGTACCGGCTTGTCGCCCCACGGCGTATCGGCGGGCAGCGTGATCTCGACCAGGTTGGCCTGACCGCACCCCATCACAACTACTCGCACCTGATGTCCTTTCGGCTGGGTGCTGCTCGTCGGGACCTATCGGCAATCAGGTTGGCCAGCCGATTTAAGTCCAGAACGTTCCCGTCGAGGGAACGCGACCGCCAATCACGCGTGGGCTTACCCTTGGCTCTCGTGTCCAAACTTTCCACCGCGGCGCGCCGGTTGGTTTTGGGCCGGCCGTTTCGCGGCGACCGGCTGAGCCACACCCTGCTGCCCAAGCGGATCGCGCTGCCGGTGTTCGGTTCGAATGCGCTGTCCTCGGTGGCTTACGCTCCCGAAGAAATCTTCCTGATGCTCTCGGTGACCGGTTTGGCGGCGTACTCGTTGACGCCGTGGATCGGCTTGGCGGTGGCGGCGGTGTTGCTGGTCGTGGTGGCCAGCTATCGGCAGAATGTGCACGCTTACCCGTCAGGCGGCGGTGACTACGAGGTGGTCACCACTAACCTGGGTGCCAACGCAGGGCTGGCGGTCGCCAGTGCCTTGATGGTGGATTACGTTCTCACCGTGGCGGTTTCGACAGCGTCGGCCATGTCGAATATCGGCTCGGCAATCCCGTTGGTGGCGAACCACAAAGTGTTGTTCAGCGTCAGCGCAATCCTTTTGGTAATGGCGATGAATCTGCGCGGGGTCCGCGAGTCCGGGGTAGCGTTCGCCATCCCCACCTACGCGTTCATCTTCGGGGTAGCAGTCATGCTCGTCTGGGGGTTGTTCCGGATTTACGCGCTCGGAAATCCGCTGCGGGCCGAATCCGCCGGTTTCGAAATGCATTCCGAACACGGCAAGATCGTTGGTCTTGCTCTGGTGTTCCTGGTAGCGCGGTCGTTCTCCTCAGGGTGCGCGGCGCTGACCGGTGTGGAGGCCATTAGCAACGGGGTACCGGCGTTTCGGAAACCGAAGTCGCGCAACGCGGCAACGACACTGCTGATACTGGGCACGATCGCGGTGAGCTTGTTTATGGGCATCATCGTGCTAGCCCAGAAGACCGGGGTTCAGGTCGTCGACGACCCCGAGACACAACTGGGCAGTATCCCGCCGGATTATCATCAGAAGACTTTGGTCGCACAGATCGCCGAGGCGGTGTTCGGCAGCTTCCACATCGGGTTCTTGCTTATCGTCGCGGTGACCGCACTCATCCTGGTGTTGGCGGCGAACACCGCGTTCAACGGGTTCCCGGTACTCGGTTCGGTGCTGGCACAGCACAGTTACCTTCCGCGCCAGCTGCACACCCGCGGGGACCGGTTAGCATTCTCCAACGGAATCGTGTTCCTATCGGTGGCGGCCCTGTCGGCGATCATTGCGTTCCGCGCAGAGGTCACCGCGCTGATCCAGCTGTACATCGTCGGCGTGTTCATATCGTTCACGCTGAGCCAGATCGGCATGGTGCGGCACTGGACCCGGTTGCTGCGCACCGAGGCCGATCCGCCGCTCCGGCGCAAGATGATGCGCTCCCGGGTGGTCAACATGATCGGTTTCCTGTTGACCGGCACGGTGCTGCTGGTCGTGCTGATCACCAAGTTCGTTGCCGGGGCATGGATTGCCGTTGTCGCGATGATTTCGCTGTTCATCCTGATGAAGATGATCCGCAGGCACTACGACTCCGTCAGCAGGGAATTGCAGGAGCAAGCCACTGCCCAGGACAACGAGGTGGTGTTGCCCAGTCACAATCACGCCTTGGTGCTGGTGTCGAAGTTGCATCTGCCGACACTGCGCGCACTGGCCTACGCGCGCGCGACCCGCCCCGATGTGCTGGAAGCCATCACGGTGAGCGTCGACGACGCGGAAACCCGTGAGCTGGTGCACAAGTGGGAGGACAGCGATATCAGCGTGCCGCTCAAGGTCATCGCTTCGCCCTATCGCGAGATCACCCGCCCGGTACTCGATTACGTCAAACGGGTAAGCAAGGAGTCTTCGCGCACGGTGGTGACGGTGTTCATCCCGGAGTACGTCGTCGGCCACTGGTGGGAGCAGTTGCTGCACAACCAGAGCGCGCTGCGGCTCAAGGGCCGGCTGTTGTTCATGCCCGGGGTGATGGTGACTTCCGTTCCCTGGCAGCTGACTTCGTCGGAGCGGCTCAAGACGCTGCTGCCGCACGCGGCCCCCGGCGACGCCCGTCGGGGGATCTTCGATTGACCCGGAAGTGAGCTCCCGATTGAACGACGTGACATCTGCAGAACTGACGGTAGTCACCGGCGCCCCGGCGAACGGGGGCAACTGCGTGGCACGCCACCAGGGCCGGGTGGTGTTCGTCCGCTATGCGTTGCCCGGCGAGCGGGTGCGAGTGCGGGTCACCGCGGAGCGAAATTCCTACTGGCACGCCGAAGTTATCGAGGTGATCGAGCCGTCGCCCGATCGGATCGCGTCGCTGTGCCCGATCGCCGGGGTAGACGGTGCCGGGTGTTGCGACCTGGCCTTCGCCGATCCGGAGGCGGCGCGCGCGGTCAAGGCGCAGGTGGTCGCCAATCAGCTGGCGCGGCTCGGCGGTCATCGCTGGCACGGCGATGCCGAACCCCTTTCAACGACCGGCTCGACCCGTTGGCGTACCCGGGTCCGGCTCGAGGTGGGGCCAGACGGTCGCGCTGGCTTTCACCGTTACCGCAGCGAAGAGCTGGTCACCGACCTGCGCTGCGGGCAGCTGCTCGCACGGATGCTGGACGGTCTGGCGGGCACCGACTGGCCACCGGCCACCCATCTGCACGTCGCCGTCGACGACGACGGTGAGCGGCACATGGTGCGGACAGTGCGGCAGGGCAGGCGGACGTCGACCAATTTGGTGGAGGGTAAATATCAGGCGGTGCAGCGGGTGGGCCGGCGCAGCTGGCGGGTGCCGGTAACGGCGTTCTGGCAGCCGCACCGCGACGCGGCGCGGGTCTACAGCACCTTGATCAGGGACTGGGCGCAGCCCAATGGCGGCATGACCGCGTGGGATCTCTACGGCGGCGCGGGCCTCTTCGCGGCGGTGCTGGGCGAAGCGGTGGGGGAGTCGGGACGGGTGGTGAGCGTCGACACTTCCCGGGCGGCGTCGCGGGCCGCGCGGGCCGCGCTGGTCGATCTGCCGCAGGTGCATGTCATCACCGATTCGGTGCGACGAGCACTCGGAGCGCAAACCGCCCGCGCCGATGTGGCGGTGCTGGATCCGCCGCGGTCGGGAGCCGGGCGCGATGTCATCGACCTACTGGCCGCCGCCGAGGTACCGCGAGTGGTGCACATCGGCTGCGAGGCCGCGTCCTTCGCCCGCGATATCGGCCTCTACCGCGGTCACGGCTATGTCATCGAAAAGATCCGGGTGTTCGACTCGTTCCCGCTGACCCACCACGTGGAATGCGTGGCACTGCTGACTCACGCCCGGTGACGATGCGGGTCATGCGGGGGCACCACCCGCTTGCGGGGGCGAGCCGGGCAATTGGACTTGGCGCTGTCAGGCAAGAATGAAATAGCGCACCCACAGGTGGACCGCGGTGAGCGCGAGGGAGATCGCCGTGACCACCGCGCCCTTGCGGGTGAATTCCCAAAAGGAAATGGGATTGTCTGCGCGCCGGGCGATTCCGATGATGATGACGTTGGAGCTGGCCCCAATGGCGGTGAGGTTGCCGCCGATGCCGGTGCCGAGAGCAAGGGCCCACCACAGTACGTCCGGGTTGACGTGACCCAGCATGGAAGGGGCCACTCCGCCGACGATCGGCGCCATTGTCGCGGCATATGGAACGTTATTGATGATGCCGCTGATTACTAGGGACACGGCGAGAATCAGCATCGTCGTCAACAAAGCATTGCCTCCGGTCGCCGTGGTAGCCGACTGCGCCAGCTCGTTGACGACACCGGTCTTCACCAAAGCGCCGACCATAACGAACAAGCCGGCGAAAAACAGCAGCGTGTCCCATTCGACGCTGGACAGATAATCTGACCGCTCCAACCGGGAGATCACGATCAGGATGCCGGCGCCCAGCAGCGCCACCAGGGACGGCTCCATATGCAGTGGCGAGTGGGCGATGAACGCGGCGAACACCGCCACCAGGACAACGGCGCACTTGATGAGCAGTCTGGGATCGCGAATCGCCTCTCGCTCTTCCAGCGACATGACGTCGGCGACGCGCTCGGCATCGACCTTGAACGCGCGGGGGAACAGGCGCGGCAGGAGTGCGACGAAGACACCGATGACGATGACGACGATCGGTGCCAGGTGGATCAGAAAGTCGTTGAAGGACAGCCCCGCGCGGCTGGCGATGATGATGTTGGGTGGATCGCCGACCAACGTTGCCGTGCCGCCGATATTGGACGCGAATGCTTCGGCTATCAAAAATGGTGCCGCCTTGATCGCGAGTCGATCGCAAACGAGCAGCGTGACCGGGGCGACCAGCAACACCGTGGTGACGTTGTCCAGCAAGGCCGATGCGAACGCGGTGACCAGGACCAGCAGGATCATGATGCGCAGCGGGGAGCCTTTTGCGCGTTTCGCGGCCCAGATCGCAACGTATTCGAAGACACCGGTCTGGCGCAGCACGCTGACGATGATCATCATGCCCAGCAGCAGAAAGATCACGTCCCAATCGATTCCGGTCTCGTGGGAGTAGAACACGTCGTCGGAATTGATTACTGGCAAGGTGATTACGATCGCCGCACCCGCCAGTGCCACCACCGTCTTGTTGACGCGGTCGGCGGCGATAAGTGCGTAGGCGACCACGAACACCGTGATCGCGACAGCGTTCATCGGCGCCGGTCCGCCCGACCGCCGGTCAATGTTTCAGTGCCGCGGCCAGCAGGCGCGATGCCGTGATCACTCCGTGCAGCGACCCATCCTTGACTACCGCGATCAGCGGGCTTCTCACGCGCGCCATTGTGGCGGCCACTTCGATGATGGTGTCGTCGGCGTTGGCAGAAGGCACGTTGAGCAGGTGCTCGGGCAGCACATCGCGAACGGTTTTGCCGCCCAACTTGTCCGCGGCCCGGTCAGCCATGGATTCGTTGAGCACACCGGCCAGCGAGGGATCGTCCTGCACATAGCGGGGCACGATGAACCGGACGACCTGGGAGGCCGGCAGCACCGCGTACGGCTTCCCGGACGTGTCGGTGACGACGATTCCGGGCAGGCGATGCTCGGCCAGCATGCGGGCCGCATCGAGTGCGTCGGAGTCGATGGTGACGACCGGGAAGTCCTCGGCGATTTCCTCTGCACGCATACGGCGACGATACGTCCGTGTCGAGGGTCGGCGGTGAAGCCACGGTGCACTCCTGGGTCGGATGGACGAGGACGCCGACCAGGCTTCCCGGCTCAACGCAGACCAACGCTATCAAGATCTCTTCAGCTCCGCTTTTCGGATCGGCGGCGATCGAACCGCGCGGCATCAAGCGCGCGGCATCAAGAGAGGGCCGGTGTTGTTCCCGGCTTACCGGTATCGACCTGGCGTCCCTGCGTACACTGACGGGATGCTCGAACAGATCCGTGGGCCCGCTGATCTGCAGTACCTTTCCCAAGCGCAGCTACGGCAGCTGGCTCACGAGATCCGCGAGTTTCTGATCCACAAGGTGGCCGCCACGGGGGGACATCTGGGGCCCAACCTCGGCGTCGTCGAGCTGACGCTGGCGCTGCACCGGGTGTTCGACTCACCGCACGATCCGATCGTCTTCGACACCGGTCACCAGGCGTACGTGCACAAGATGCTGACTGGACGCTGCTCGGATTTCGAAACCCTGCGCAAGAAGGGCGGGCTGTCGGGCTATCCGTGCCGCGCCGAGAGCGAACACGACTGGGTGGAGTCCAGCCATGCGAGCTCGGCGTTGTCGTATGCCGACGGGCTGGCCAAAGCGTTCGAGTTAACCGGGCACCGTAACCGGCACGTGGTGGCGGTGGTCGGCGACGGCGCGCTCACCGGCGGCATGTGCTGGGAGGCACTGAACAATATCGCTGCCGCCCGCCGGCCGGTGGTGATTGTGGTCAACGACAACGGCCGCAGCTACGCGCCCACCTTCGGCGGATTGGCCGACCACCTGGCCACGCTGCGGCTGCAGCCGGGCTATGAGCGGGCGCTGGAGAAGGGCCGCAGCGCGATGCGCGGCATTCCGGTCGTCGGTGAGCAGTGTTACCACGTCGTGCACAGCGTCAAAGTCGGCATCAAGGATGCGTTGTCCCCGCAGCTGCTGTTCACCGATCTCGGGCTGAAATACGTCGGACCCGTCGAGGGTCACGACGAGCACGCCGTGGAGTCTGCACTGCGCAGGGCCCGCGGCTTCGGCGCCCCGGTCATCGTGCACGTCGTCACCCGTAAGGGCATGGGCTACGCGCCGGCCGAGGGGGATGAGGCCGAGCAGATGCATTCCTGCGGGGTGATCGACCCGGTGACCGGGCAGGCCACCAAGGTGGCCGGGCCGAGCTGGACGGCGACCTTCGCCGACGCGCTCATCGCCTACGGTGCCAAGCGTCGCGACATCGTGGCTATCACCGCGGCCATGCCGGGCCCCACCGGATTGACGGCGTTCGGCCAGCGGTTCCCCGACCGGTTGTTCGACGTCGGCATCGCCGAGCAACATGCGCTGACGTCGGCGGCCGGGCTGGCGATGGGCGGGCTGCACCCGGTGGTGGCGATCTATTCGACGTTCCTCAACCGCGCGTTCGATCAGATCATGATGGACGTGGCGCTGCATAAGCTGCCGGTCACCATGGTGCTCGACCGGGCCGGAATCACCGGTCCCGACGGCGCCAGCCACAACGGCGTGTGGGACCTTTCGATGCTGGGCATCGTGCCGGGCATGCGGGTGGCCGCACCCCGCGATGCCACCCGGCTGCGCGAGGAGCTCGGTGAGGCGCTTGACGTCGACGACGGGCCTACGGCCATACGGTTCCCCAAAGGCGATGTGGGCGACGACATTCCAGCGCTTGAGCGGCGGTCGGGTGTCGACGTGCTCGCGGCGCCGGCCGACGGGTTGACCGATGACGTGCTGCTGGTGGCGGTCGGGGTGTTCGCGTCGATGGCGCTGGCGGTGGCCAAGCGCCTGCGCAACCAAGGCATCGGGGTAACGGTGATCGACCCGCGGTGGGTTTTGCCGGTGTCAGACGTAGTTCGCGAACTAGCGGTCGCACACAAACTGGTCGTCACGGTGGAGGACAACGGCGTAAACGGCGGTGTGGGTTCGGCGGTGTCGGCCGGATTGCGGCGCGCGGAGATCGACATCCCCTGCCGCGATGTCGGACTGCCGCAACAGTTCTACGACCACGCATCGCGGGGTGAGGTATTCGCCGAGCTGGGCTTGACCGAGCAGGACGTGGCCCGCCAGATCACCGGATGGGTCGCGGCGATGGGCAACAGCGCAGCAATCGGGCGTGAGTCCGAAGTCAGCGAGCACCTCGACTGACGCCGGCGATGTCCAGATCGACGCCAGCGTGGTGGTCAGTCGAACTTTTCCGCGCTGCCGTCGATCTCGGTGGTGGTAGTCGGCGCCAACGCTGCGGCCAGCACGAGAGCCACGAGCTCTCGCTGCCAGGCCCGGGCCTGGCAGCCACGCAAAAACTCGTCGATCACCACAGCCGGGTCGTCGGCGTCTTCCCAGTCCCAGCACAGCCGTCGCACCATCTCTGGTGACACCAGGTTCTCCGTCGGCACCGAGACCCGCCGCGACAACTCCGCCAGCGCGGTGCGGACGGCGTCCAGCCGCGCCGCGGCCTCGGGTTTCCGTTTGCCCCATCGAACCGCGGGCGGCGGACCGTTCGCCGGCTCGGCCTCGTCCGGGGGATCCGGGTTTTCCCGGGCTGCTTCCAGCGCCGCCAACCACACGTGAGCGTTGCGGCGCTGGTTACGCCCGCCGAACACCGGCAGGGCGATCAGGTCATCGACCGTCTTCGGGTCGGCGATGGCGGCGTCGATGATGGCCGAATCGGGCAGGATGCGGCCGGGCGCGATGTCGCGGCGCTGGGCGGTGCGGTCGCGCACAGTCCAGAGCTCGCGAACCGCGGCCAGACCACGCCGATTGTGCACGTTGTGGATACCTGAGGTGCGTCGCCAGCGGTCCCGCCGGGCGGGCGGCGCGACGAAGGTCCGCAGGTATTCGAATTCCTCTGCCGCCCAATCTGTTTTGCCTTGCTCGGCCAGAACTCCCGCGACTGCCGCCCGCAGTTCGATGAGCACCTCGACATCGAGTGCTGCGTAGTTCAGCCATGCCGCCGGCAGCGGGCGCTTGGACCAGTCAGCCGCGCCGTGGCCCTTGGCCAAGCCCAGACCGAGTAAGCGCTGCACCATGGCCGCCAGGTTGACCCGCTCGAACCCGGCCAGCCGTCCGGCCAGCTCGGTGTCATACAGCGCCGGTGGCCGCATGCCGACCTCGGCCAGACACGGCAGATCCTGGTCGGCAGCGTGCACGATCCATTCGTCGCTGCTGAGCACCTCGGCGACCGGCCGTAGCACGGTCAGCGGATCGTCGCCGTGGCTGACCGGGTCGATGAGCACGGTGCCCGCACCCGCGCGTCGGATCTGGATCACGTAGGCCCGGTTGAAGTAGCGGAAGCCCGATGCCCGCTCTGCGTCCACCGCAAACGATCCATGGCCGGCGTCCAGGATTTCTGCGGCCACCTCGATCTCGACGGCAGTCACCGAGAGCTCCGGAACCCCCTCGGCGGGATGCAGCAGTAGGATGGGGACGGGCTGATCGGGGGCAGCTTCGCACATGTCAGGCGCGTGACCGCGAGCCCAGGTCAGTCACCCCGACCGGTGGTAGTCCTGCGGCGTGCTCAAGCACCTCGCAGAACGCCTCGACGTGGGTGCCGATCTCGGGGGTGGTCGCGGTCCACGATGCCCGCAGCTCGAGCTGGTGGGCACGCGGTGGTCCGTAGATGTCGCCGTAGCGCACCGATGTGGTGGCGGTGACGGTACCGCCGAGCGCGGTGACGTGCTCGGCGCGCGACTCCAGCGCCTCGGACAGCCAGCTCCACGCCACCTCGGGCAGCAACGGGTCGACGGCCTCACTGGAGTCCAGGTCGGCCTGGATGTAGGCGACCAGCCGCATGGTGCCGTCCCAGGCGTCGGACCCATCCGGGTCGTAGAGCAAGATCAGCCGACCGAACGCATCGCCCTCGGATCGCTCCGGGACGATGTCGAGCTCGGGATGTTTGACCTCGGCGCCCAACGCGTAGCTATACGGCGCGAGGCGTTGCGGCGGCCGGATAGGGCCGAGCTCGATCTCTGGCCGCACGGTGGCAGCATTCATCGCCGCCACCGCCTCGCGGAATGGGACCGGTTCGACGGAGGTCACAACGTTTGACGGTAGACCTATCCGCCGACACGCGGGGGCAGGCACGCCGGTTCGGTGGGGTCGGCCGGCAGCCATTGCACGCCGGTTCGGTGTGGCTGGCAGCGCACCCGCAGCCAGCACGCCCGTTCGGTGCGGCCGGGAGCCCCGCGGCACGCTCGGCGCGCCCCTATTCATCGTGGTCGGACCGCGTTGGTCTCGGCTCCGGCGGTAAACCTCGCCGGGCGCTTCTCGCGGTGTGCGACCAGTCCCTCCTGGACATCGGGGCCGCTGAATCCGATGAATTCCAGGCCCAGCGCCGTTTCGAACGCTGGCCCGAACATGCGGTACCAGTGGTTGAGGCTGTGCTTGGTCCAGCGGATCGCGGTTTGTGCGCCCCGGGCGAGATCCTCGGCGAGGCGCGTTGCCGTCGGAAGAACCTCGTCATCGTCGACGCAGACCGAGACCAGGCCGATCCGCTCGGCTTCCTCGCCGGAGAGCGGCTCGCAGGTGAGCAGGTAGTACTTGGCCTTGGCCATGCCGACCAGCAGCGGCCAGCAGATGGCGGCGTGATCACCTGCCGCCACCCCGAGCTTGGTGTGCCCGTCGATGATTTTCGCGGTCCGGCCTGCCACCGAGATATCGGCGAGCAGTGCCACCACCAGACCCGCGCCCACGGCCGGGCCGCGAATCGCCGAAATCACCGGCTTGTCGAAGTTGACCATGTTGAGCACCAGGTCGCGCGCTTCCCGCATGATGCGGATCCGGTCGGCAAAGCCGCCCATGGTCTCCTCGATCAAATCGAAGCTGCCGCCGGAGGAAAACGCCTTGCCTTCCCCGTGAACCAAGACGACGCGCACGTCGGGGTCACGATCGATCACCGGCCAGATGTCGGCGAGGTCTCGGTGCATCTGCGGGCCGACCGAATTCAGGCCGGGCGCGTCAAGAATCAGCCGCAACACGCCGTTGTCGCTGCGTTCGAGTCGAAGGCTGGGGAACTCGGCATAACTGACTGAACTATTGACTGGCATCCCGGCTCCTGACGGTCGGTGGACTCATGCAGCGCACGCCACGCAGACCATTACACGGCGCCGGTTCGTGATGTTACGCAGCGACTGCCGGCCCGTCCGGATCGGCTGCTGACGGCACCGGCCTTGACGTCGCGGCGAATGATGCGCTGCGCCAGGCGCGGGCAGGCATCTCGCGGCCGGTGCTGTGGCGCTGGACTTCGGCAGCGGTTGGCCGGCTTCGGCTCGGACTGCGAAACGTGCTGACTGCCTGCCGTGGCAGCATTGAGCCCGATGAGCACCCGCCGCGAGCTTCCCGAGTCGCCCTACCTGGCGGCGGCCGCCGGCCGCAAACCCCATTGGGTGCCGGTGTGGTTCATGCGGCAGGCTGGCCGCTCGCTGCCCGAATACCGGGCGCTGCGCGAAAAGCACAGCATGCTGGCGGCGTGTTTCGACGCTGAATTGATTTGTGAGATCACTCTGCAACCCGTGCGTCGTCATGGCGTCGACGCGGCGATCCTCTTCTCCGATATCGTCGTGCCGCTGCGCGGCGCCGGCATCGACCTGGACATCGTCCCCGACGTCGGACCGGTCATCGCGCACCCGGTGCGCAGCGCGGCCGATATCGCCGCTTTAAAACGCCTTGACCCGCAAGCGGTCCAGCCGGTATCGGATGCGGTTTCGTTGCTGCTGCCCGCGCTGGGCGATGTCCCGCTGATCGGTTTCGCCGGTGCGCCGTTCACGCTGGCGTCCTACTTGGTCGAGGGCGGTCCGAGCCGCCACCATGCCCGCACCAAAGCGATGATGCTGGCCGAACCGGTCAGCTGGCATGGGCTGATGGCCAAGCTGACCGACCTCACCATCGCGTTCCTGCGCGCTCAACTCGCCGCCGGGGTGGACGCTATCCAGGTCTTCGATTCATGGGCGGGAACGCTGTCGCTGGCCGACTACCGCCAATACGTGCTGCCGCACAGCACGCGGGTGTTCGGCACCTTGGCCGAGTACCGCGTGCCGATGACGCACTTCGGGGTAGGGACCGCCGAGCTGCTGGCCGCGATGTCAGCGGCCGGTGCGACGGTAGTCGGCGTCGACTGGCGGACCACGCTGACGGATGCCGCCGCCCGGGTCGAAACCGGCACCGCGCTGCAGGGCAACCTCGATCCGGTGGCGCTGCTGGCGGGTTGGCCGGTGGTGGAGGGCGCCGCGCGCGCCGTGGTCGATGATGGACGCCGCGCCGTCGACGCGGGCGCGGCCGGCCACATCTTCAACCTCGGGCACGGCGTGTTGCCTGAGACCGATCCCGGTCTGCTGACCGATCTGGTGTCGCTGGTGCACTCACTGTGATCCCCTCGTATTGCATTGTCGGCGGTGGCATCTCGGGATTGACCGCGGCGTACCGGCTACGGGCGAGCGTCGGTGCGCAAGCGACCATCACGTTGTTCGATCCGGGTGACCGGCTCGGCGGGGTGTTGCGCACCGAGCGGGTCGGCGGGCAGCCGATGGACGTGGGCGCCGAGGCGTTCGTGCTGCGCAGGCCCGAGGTGCCGGCGCTGCTGGCCGAACTGGGCCTGTCGGGCCGGCAACTGGGCACCACCGGTGCCCGACCGCTGATCTACAGCCAAGAGCGGCTGCATCCGCTACCGCGGGACACGGTGGCCGGGATCCCGTCGTCGGCGATGTCCATGGCCGGGCTGGTCGACGACGCGACGATCACCCGTATCGACGGTGAACCCGCCCGCCCGCTGAGCTGGCGACCCGGCAGTGATCCTGCGGTGGCCGAATTGGTGGCTGAGCGGTTCGGCGAGCAGGTGGTGGCCCGGTCGGTGGATCCGCTGCTGGGCGGGGTGTATGCGGGCTTGGCTCCGACGATTGGGCTGCGCTCGGCGGCCCCGACTCTGGCGGCGGCCCTCGACGCCGGCGCGGCCAGCCTGAGCGACGCGGTCCGCCTAGCGCTGCCAGCGGGCAGCGACGCGCCGGTGTTCGGTGCGGTCGACGGCGGCTACACGGTGCTGGTCGACGGGCTGGTCCGCCGCACTCGGCTGCACTGGGTGCAGGCGTCGGTGCGCCATATCGACCGTGTCGAGCGCGGCTGGGCGCTGCACGATGACACCGGTGCCCGCTGGCGCGCCGATGCGGTTATCCTGGCCGTCCCGGCCCCACAGCTGGCGGGCCTGGTTGACCGCATCGCCCCGCGCACCGCTGCTGCCACGCGCCGGATCGCCAGCGCCTCATCGGCGGTGGTGGCGCTCGCGGTGCCCGGCGATACCCCGTTTCCGGAGCATTCCGGGGTGCTGGTGGCCAGCGGCGAACGGTTGCACGCCAAGGCGATTACCTTGTCGTCACGCAAGTGGGGTCGCCGTGGCGATACGCAGTTGGTGCGGCTGTCGTTCGGGCGGTTCGGCGATGATGTGGCCGTGAGCGCCTCCGACGCCGACCTGCTGGCATGGGCACTGCAAGACCTGACGACCGTGTTCGGTGTGGTTGTCGACCCGGTCGATGTCTGCGTGCGGCGTTGGATCGACGCGATGCCCCAGTACGGCCCGGGCCACGCCGACCTGGTCACCGAGCTGCGTGCCGGCCTGCCGCCGATGCTGGCGCTGGCGGGCAGTTACCTCGACGGTATCGGGGTGCCGGCCTGTATCGCGGCGGCGGGCCGTGCGGTCACCGACGCGGTCGGGGCGGTTGAGGCGTCCGTGGCACGATAGAGCCATGGCCCGCTTGGACTACGACGCATTGAACGCCACGCTGCGCTACCTGATGTTTTCGGTGTTCTCCGTGCGGCCCGGCGTGCTGGGAGACGAGCGCGCGGCGATTATCGACGAGACGGCCACGTTCCTCAAGCAGCAGGAGGAACGCGGCGTGGTGGTGCGCGGGCTCTACGATGTCGCCGGTATGCGCGCGGACGCTGATTTCATGATCTGGACCCATGCGGAACGCGTCGAGGAGTTGCAAGCGACCTACGCCGACTTCCGGCGCACCACAACACTGGGACGGGCCTGCACGCCGGTGTGGAGCAGTGTGGCGTTGCATCGGCCTGCAGAGTTCAACAAAAGCCACATCCCGGCTTTTCTGGCTGGCGAGGAACCGGGCGCCTACATCTGCGTGTATCCGTTCGTGCGGTCCTACGAGTGGTATCTGCTGCCTGACGAGGAGCGTCGCCGCATGCTCGCCGAGCATGGCATGGCCGCCCGTGGGTACAAGGAGGTCCGCGCGAACACGGTGCCGGCGTTTGCGCTCGGCGATTACGAGTGGATCCTGGCGTTCGAGTCCCCCGAGTTGCATCGCATCGTCGACCTGATGCGCGACCTGCGGGCTACCGACGCTCGGCGGCATACCCGTGCGGAGACACCGTTTTTCACCGGGCCACGGGTGCCCGTTGACCAGCTGGTGAACTCGCTGCCCTGAGAACCCGTCACGGCGGTGGCGGGTCCGGTGCCTATCCTCCCCATCGCCCTCCTGGCCAACGTTGCATCGCCGATAGTTTCCGTGGTGTTTCGCTGATTAGTGGGCCTGTGGTGTCTTGCACCAGAAATGAGAGGCAGATGAACCAACCAGCCAATCCGGCGAGTGCTCCGGTCGACCCCAGCCGCTTCGAAGAGATGTATCGCGATGACCGGACGGTGCATGGCTTACCTGCCGCCACGCCATGGGACATCGGCGGTCCGCAGCCGGTGGTCCAGCAGCTGGTGGCGTTGGGCGCGGTCAAGGGCGAGGTGCTCGATCCGGGCACCGGCCCCGGCCACCACGCGATCTACTACGCGTCCAAGGGTTACTCGGCTACCGGCATCGACGCGTCGCCGGCGGCGCTGGAGCGCGCCCGGCAGAACGCGCGGAAGGCCGGGGTGTCGGTGAACTTCCAGCTGGCCGATGCGACGAGGCTGGATGGACTGGAGAACCGGTTCGACACCGTTGTCGACTGCGCCTTCTACCACACCTTCGGCGAGGATCGGGAGCTGCAGAACTCCTATGTCCGGGCCCTGCATCGCGCGACCAAACCAGGGGCGCGGCTGTACATGTACGAGTTCGGCGCCCACAACGTCAACGGGTTCAGCATGCCGCGGTCGCTGTCTGAGGACGACTTCCGGCAGGTGCTTTCCGGCGGCGGCTGGGAGATCACCTACCTGGGGCCGACCACCTACCAGATCAATATGAGCGTGGAAACTTTGGAGATGATGATCGCGCGCAACCCCGATATGGCCGACCGAATCCAGCCGGTGCTGGAACGGTTCCGGGTCATCGAACCGTGGCTGATCAACGGCAGGGCGCATGCGCCGTTCTGGGAAGTCCACGCCACCCGGGTCGACTGAGTCCGGCAGCGGATTCGCCGAAACTGTAATCTGGCTCGGCGCTTATCAGCCCGTCGGGACCAGGCGCAGCGAGATCGAGTTGATGCAGTAGCGCAAATCCGTCGGCGTCGGATAGCCCTCGCCGGCGAACACATGGCCCAGATGGCTATGGCAATTCGCACACAGCACTTCGGTGCGCGTCGTGCCCATCGAGTGGTCGGGACGCAGGATCACCGCGTCGGAGCTCGACGGGTCGAAGAACGACGGCCAGC
Source organism: Mycobacterium sp. (assembly GCA_035625875.1). Lineage (GTDB taxonomy): Bacteria > Actinomycetota > Actinomycetes > Mycobacteriales > Mycobacteriaceae > Mycobacterium. The sequence continues at coordinate 33,166 of DASPOT010000196.1, forward strand.
CGCAGTGCGATTCGAACTTCTCGGAGCTGCGGAACAATTCGGCGCCGCAGGCTCGGCACTGGTAGACGCCCTCAGTCTTGGTGTCGGCGTACTCACCGGTGAAGGGCCGCTCGGTGCCGGCGCGACGCAGCACGGCGAACTCCTCCGGGGTGAGTTTCTGGCGCCATTCGTCGTCGGTCAGTGCTAGGCGCGGACGCGACGGACTCTCAGAACTCATGCGTCCACGCTAGCGCGCGGCTTCTCAGGCATCAGCCATGCCGGATCGATGCCGCTATCCAGCCGGTTTTCGGCCTTGGCGTCCAGGTAGCGGAAGTAGAGCACGCAGAACACCACAATCAGCAGCAATGACCAGCCGTAGGTGATCTTCAGGTATTCCAGCGGACGCCCGATGTACATCCGGTTGAACAGCAGCCAGTGGTCCAGCGTCATGAAGCCGTAGATCCCCAGCCAGGCCGGCCAATTGCGGACCACGGAGTTGGGCAGCACCACAGTCATCAGGAACGGGAACAGCATCATCGAGTAATAGCCCTGAGCCAATGACAGCACCAGCCACGACCACAGCAAGAGCACGCCCGCCGAGGTGGTGAACCAGAACAGCGGGTCACGGTTGCGGTAGTAGCGGTACAGCAACCACAAGCTGCCGATGGCGATCGCTGTGAACAGCAACCGCAGAAACACGATCAGCCACGTCGGCAGGCCGAAGTAGACGCCGTTGCCTTCGATCGAGCTGTTGAAGTAGTCCCGGGTGCCCAGGATGTAGGGCAGCGTGCGGGTGAAGAAGTCCATCGGGTGGCTGACCAGCGGCAGCGCGGCCAGGTTGAACGCCAGCGGCACCACGATGGCAGCGACCACCGCCCGCCACTGGCGGTTCAGCAGCGGCAGCAATAGCAGCGGCCCCAACAAGGGTTTAACCACCAGCGACAGTCCGACCGCCACGCCTGCCCACCACTGACGGCTAACCTTGTCGTCGATCAGCCACCGGAAGAACAGCACCTCAAGCAGCAGGACGCAGCCGTTGATATTGGTGAACACCAGCGTGTTGGTCACGCTCTCGGTGCAGAACATGGCCAGCAGCAGGGCCGGAGCCGCCACCGAGCCCAACGTGTAGTTGAACAACCGCAGCAACAGGTACGCGGCGAGCACGATGGCTACCACGTTGCACAAGATGAACAAGTAGCGCGACGTCGCGAACGACAGGTACCCGAACGGCGCCATGATCAGGGTGCCGCCGGGCGGGTACAGGTAGTGCGGGTCGACGTAGTCGAAATGCTCGTTGTAGATGTCCCAGCCGTGCCGGAAGTTCAGCGCCGCCCGGTAGACCGGCTTGAAGTCGTCGGTGATGTTGCCGTTGGTGGTGAGCACGACGCTGCGATGTATCACCGACATGATGGCCACTGGCCACAACACCGAACGCAGCACCGTTGCGGTGCTCGGTGCGCTGGTGCGGTGACGAAACGCGGCCTGCACGGAATCGCGCATACCGGCACGGATTAACTCAGCTGCCGTCACCAGCGCACAGTACACCGGCGCCCCCACCGGATGGATCAGGCGGGACAGTATGTGTCGGTTCCGGGCAGCTTGCCGCTGTCCAGATAGCCGATGAGCGGCGGTACCGCGCAGGAGGAATAGATGCTGGCACCGTGGCCGATGCCTTGCCACATCACCCGCTTGCTGGCCGCACCCGCGTTGATGATGGTGGCGGCCGTCGCGGCGACCCCTTCCGAGCCGGCGATCGGGTCGTTCTGCACACCCAGCAACATGACGTTGACCTTGAGGTTCTTCGGCGGCTGTGGCGGCGAGGCGCTCGGCCAGTGCACGCATTTGACCAGGCTGAGCGCGCCGACGGTGCCGAACTGGGGATAAAGCTTGCCCCAGGCGACCACCAGCTGACGAACGCGGTCCGGTGTGGGGCGGTTGAGGGAGTCGCTGCACGAGTTGATGAACTGGCCGTCGGTGTCACGGGTGGCCTCAGCCCGGTTGATCAGGTTGGTCAGCAGGTTGGTGTCACCGGAACGGGCGGCCGCCAGCGCCTTGGCCAGGTCCATGGTGTTGCCGACGCGGTCGCCGGTGGGGAAGCCCAGGGCGGTGGCGATGGCGTTGGCCACTGACGCCACCGACGCACCCGCGGGGCTGTGGCCGGCTCGAGCGGCGGCCAGCAGCGAGTCGACGGCTCCCTTCGGGTCGGGGCCCAGTGGACAGTTCACCGCAGCGCACTGGGCAGCGAACGCGTCGAGTGCCGCCTGCCGGCCCTTGACCTGTTGCTCGGCGGCGGCTTCGGCGCCCACCCCTAACGGGACAGGGGAGTCGAGGATCAGCCTGGCGACCCTATCGGGATGCGACCCGGCGTAGGCCAGCGCGACTTGGGCGCCATTGCCGATACCGACCAGCGCGAGTGCGGGTACGTCCCACATGCTGCGCAGGCGCTCGATATCCGTGGCGGCGTGCGTGTCGTCGTAGGCGGAGTCTCCGGGCGCGATGGTATCGGTGCAGCTGGTGGTGGCTTTGTCGGTGATGTCGCTGAGGGTGGCCACCGGGTCGTCGCCGGGCTCGAATTGCGCCTGATCGCGCATCTCTTCGCGGTCGATCGGGTCGCGACAGTCCACCGGGCTCGACGTGCCCATGCCACGGCGGTCGACGGCCACGATGGGGTGGCTGCGGAGCACGTCGGCGCCCGCCCGGGACAGCCAGACCGGTAGCTGTACCGACGATGGCAGATCCGAGCCGGTGGTGAAGATCAGCGGGCCGGCATCGGGTGGAGTCTGATCCGAGCGGGCGCGGACCGCGCCGATGCTCAGTGTCCCGGTCGCACCGTTGACCGGGTCAAGATCGGCGTCGTAGCTGGCGCAGTCCAGGTGGACGCCCGGTGCGGCGGGGACCGCCGCGTCCCCGAACACCCGCGACGTGCAGTCGCGCCACGACAAGTCGTTCTTCGGCGCGGCGATCGGCGGCGGACCGCTCGCGGGCGGTGTTGTGGTGGCCGCACGCTTGGGACGGGCGCCGGAATTGGTGGCGAAGCGGGGGTCAGCGGCCAGGCCGGGGACGCAGCCGGCCAGCAACGCGGTCACCGCGATCAGGATCGTGGCGGACATGATGTGCCGGCTCATGGCGACCACAGTAGCCATCCCGGCGCGACAGCCCCGATTGCCCGGCTCCTCCTCGGGCCGTCCCCCGCAAGCGGGTGGTGCCCCCGCGTGGCCCGCATCGTCGCCGGGTTGGACCCGATTGCCCGGCTCCTCCTCGGGCCGCTATGCGGCCCGCATCGTCGCCGGGCTCAGACTTTGGTGTAACGGGTATACAGGTAGCCGGCCTCGTCGGTGAGAACGTGGACACAGCGCATTCGGGTCAGCACTTGGCCCGGGCCTGTCGTGATGCGCTGGGCCTGACCGCCGACAACACAGGGTGCGATCGTCAGACACAGCTCATCGAGGAGGTCGCGCTCGACGAACGAGCTGAGCAGTGTCGGGCCGCCTTCGGTCAGTACGCGGCACAGGCCGCGACCCTCGAGTGCCGCGAGTAGAGCGGCCTCGTCCACCCGGCCGGGATCATCGCCTGAGCAATCGATGACGTCAGCGAGGCCAGCGAGCCGGTGCCGTGTCTCGTCGGCAGCCGCCGCGCAGGTGAGCACTAGCGGTGGCACCTCGGTGCGGGTGAATACCGGCATCTCGCGGTCAATGTGACCGGACTTGGTGACGATCGCCAGCAGCGGGACCTCGCTTTGCCCCTGGGCCTGTCGGTGCTGGCGCTGGGCGACAACTAGGTGCGCGCCGGAGTAGCTCTCGATCCGCACGGTGCCCGCGCCGACCAGGATGACGTCAGCGAGTTCGCGTAACAGGCTGAACAGAAATCGGTCGCCAGGCCCCCCGAGTCCACCCGTGGTGCCCTTGACGCTAGCGGCGCCGTCGAGGCTGGCGATGAAGTTCGCCCGCACCCAAATGCCCCGTTGTTCGGCCGGATATCCGTAGAGCTGGTGTAGTTCGCTGTCATCGAGGTCGCGGACCGACCCCAGCAGGGTCAGGTGCGTCCCACTGGGTCGGCCAGCTTCAAGGTCGGGCATGGGCATGATTGCAGCACGTCGATACAGTTCCTGCATGCATGGCCCCACCTCCGCGGATGCCACGGCCGGGTGCGTCATCTGGTGGATCGGCATCCGACCGTCTCGCGGAGCGACTGATCGCTCAGCTGAAGCCCCGCCGACGTCCGCTGAGGTGAGCTCGCGACGTTACCGCCCCGGTCCGGCTGAGCCGACCCAGGCTGCAGCGGTTTAGGCCTGTCAGGAGTTCTGCCGTGTGGCCGTCGAGCGGTGAGCGGGCCGCGAGAAATCGTTCGGCAAACGGGTTGTGTCGCCCCGTGTCGGGCTGGACGGTGGCTTCGGGATCGGCAAACCCACTGTCGCCGGGCTTAGTCTGAATGCCCGGCTTCTCCTCGGGCCGCTGAGCGGTCCGCATCGTCGCCGGGCCCAAACTCGCGAACCATGACGTAATCGTTCTCGACGCCGGCCCCCAGCCGAAACGTCCTGGTGCCGTTGACCGTAAAGCCTTGCTTGGCGTAAAAGCGTTGCGCACGTTGGTTTTGCTGGTTGACGCCCAGCCACACACAGCGTGCGCCCCATTCAGCGGCGGCGGCCAGTGCGGCGTCCATCAATACCGTCGACACCCGCTGACCGTGACGGTCGGGCAGCACGTACATCTTGGAGAGCTCGACGGCGGGGCGCACGCTGACCGCCTGCCGCACATCGGCATCGTCGCCGACGCCGCGAACAAGCATGGCGTAACCGATAATCCGATCGTCCTGCTGTGCGATGAGGATCAAGCGTTTCGGATCGGTCAGATACTCGGCAAAGCGCACGGCGGAAAGGTTCGCGTCGATGAACGACGCGATGTTCTCGGGAGTCACCGACGACGGACATGCCAGCGGAAAGGTGCGTGCCGCCACTGCCGCCAGCTCTTCGGTATCGACGGAGTCCGCAGTCGCGACGCGTACAGCCGGCACGGCTGATGTCAGAGGTTCCATTGCGCGAGGTGCACGCCGGTCTTCCTCTTGGGCAGGATGACGTTCGAGAGCAGCTCGCGGTAAACGTCGCAATACACGCCGCCGTGCACCGTCGAGCCCGCCGGTGCATTCGTGAGCGCGGTGTCCAGCGCGTCGGGTGCGTCGGATGGCCGGGACTTGTACGCGTCGGCGAACGGAGTGACGCCATCGAAGGTGAAGTCGGTCGCCAGCTGGAACGGAGTGGGCGCCTTGATTGGGTGGACTGTCACGTCAGCACGCCAGACTTGGTCGTTGAGGGGGCTGCCATAGACGGGGTGGAAGCCGAATCCCGGCGGCGTGGCGACCGGTACGAGGCTGCTGACGGTGACGCCGGCGATGACCTTGCCGGTATCCACGCGCAACGTGTCACCGAGCCGGCCGATCGGCGCGTCGCCGGCCGACGCGGCAGGAGTGGCGACGAATGATGCGGCGACAATGATCAGGACAACCAGCCAGCGATCCATGTTCCCTCCTCGGCGACCATCGCATGGTCGCACACGGCCATCCCGCATATGGATGGGTTGGACCACGCCAGGGGTGGTCAGGCCGCCTCCAGGGTGAGCAGCGCCGCCTTGGCCCGGGCTCCGCCGGCGTACTGACCGGTCGCGCCGTCCGAGCGCACCACCCGGTGGCACGGGATGACCACCGGCAGCGGGTTGTGTGCGCAGGCGGTGCCGACGGCGCGGACGGCGCGGGGGTTCCCGACGGCGGCGGCCACGCTGGCGTAGCTTTCCCGTTGCCCATAGCCGATGCTGCGCAGGTGTTCGATGACGTTGCGGCGGAAGCCCGTCACCAGGCGCAGATCGACCGGGAGTTCGAAGTGCGTGCGCCGCTTGGCGAAGTACTCGTCGATCTGGCGGGCCGCGGCGTCCAGGCGCGCGGGGGCCCGCAGGATGCGCGGGCTGACCGACTGGGCAAGCGTGGCGAGCACCGCGGCGTGGTCTTCGATGTCGTAGGCGACGCGCACCAGGCCGATATCGGAGGCCGCCAGCAGCAGCACACCCAGCGGGGTGTCGACGGTGCGGTATGCGACGTCGAGCAGGCGGTGCTCATCGGCGCTGCGTTCCAGTCTGGCGTGAAGCCGGGCCAATGTGGCGGTTTCGTCAGGGTTGGTGGGAAAGATTTTGGGGTTCATGGTGTTTCGCCTTTCAGGTAAGTCTTGCGGAGTGTCTTGATGCCGTCAGCGGCGGCGCGGCGAGCGGCCTCGGGGGAGTTGCCGAGCAGATCGGCGATCTCGGCGAACGGCAGCCCGGCGATGTGGTGGTAGGCCACCGCCATACGTTGTTTATCGGGCAGACGGCCTAGCGCCGTCCACAAAGCGTCGTCGCGGGCGGCGGGATCGCCGTGGGTCGCGGGCCGCTCCGCGATGTCGTCGGTCGGAACCGGCCGCCGGGACCGCGCACGGCCGGCGTCGAGGGCGCGGCGATGAGCGATCGTGACCAGCCACGCCTCGACATTGGTGTCAGGGGGCAGCTGCGGATAGGCGCGCAAAGCCGACAGAATCGTCTCCGACCAGGCGTCCTCGGCGTCGTCGGTGCCGACCACCGCCCGGCACACCCGCAGCACGGTCGCCCCGTGCTCCGCCACCACGTCCTCGAACGGTCTCATCGCTCCCACATTGGGTAGACGCCGCGGGCCGTCACCATGTGAGATGGCCGTCAGTCGCCGTTGGCGTCGCCACCGGAACCGGCCGTGCCAATCCCACCGGCGCCTTGGGTGGCCATCGACTCCAGCACGGAGACCAGGTCGGCCTCGACACGTTCTTTGTTGATACCGGCCCGGTGCAGCGGTCCGCCACCATCTTCGAGTTCGAGCAGCGCCAGCAGCATGTGTTCGGTGCCGATGTAGTTGTGGCCGAGTCGAAGTGCCTCACGGGAGGTCAGTTCCAGCGCCTTGCGCGCCGGGCCGCTGAACGGGATCAGCTCCGGGAACTCGTCGCCGGCCGGGGGCAGTGTCACGGCGGAGCGGACGGTCTCGGCATCGACCTGCTGTGCGTTGAGTAATGCGGTGGCTAGCGCGGTGGGATCACTGAGCACGCCCAGCAGGAGGTGGTCGGGTGTGATCTCGCTGTGGCGGGCTTCGTGCGCGGCATTCTGGGCCGCGACGACGGCATTGCGAGCCCGCGGAGTGAAGCGATCGAAGCCCTGGTTGGGGTCAAGTGCTGTCAACTCCGCTCGCGGGACGAACCGCTTCTGGGCGGCCTGCTTGGTGACGCCCATGCTCTTGCCGATGTCAGTCCACGAGGCTCCCGAGCGGCGCGCCCGATCGACGAAGTGCCCGATCAGGTGGTCGGCGATCTCGCCGAGATGCTCGGCGGCCAGGACGGCATCGGTGAGCTGGTCCAGCACATCGCTGTGCACCCGTTTGATGGCGTTGATCAGCTCGTCGAGGCGGACGGGATACGCGATACGCGTTGGCTCTGGCATGCCGTCAACCCTACGTTGACGATGTGCCCCCGCGTAACTGTGAGTTGACGGAGATGGTAACTGCATCGTCGAAGGTCGTGCCGGCTCGAATCGGCCCTCGCTGGTCGGGGGCGGTGGTAATTGAATCTTTACAATTCCGTGCTGCAGTCGCGCAGTGTCGAAACCTGTCGTCAACATTTCGCACATACGGTTTTGCTGTCAACACCGGCCCACGTTTCGGGAGGAATATGGACTTCCTCCAGGAACAGGTCGTCGATCCGTTCAATAAGGTCCTCTACACCTACATCTTCATCTATTTGCTTATCGGCGCCGGCATCTATTTCACGGTGCGGACCCGCTTCGTCCAGGTCCGCTATTTCGGGCGGATGCTTCGCCAACTTCGTCGGTCGCGCCGCCGAGACGGCGGGGTTTCGTCGTTCCAGGCGTTCTGTGTCGGCCTCGCGGCCCGAGTCGGCACCGGCAACATCGCCGGTATCGCTGTCGCGCTCACTGTCGGTGGTCCCGGCGCGGTCTTCTGGATGTGGGTGGTGGCCGCAGTCGGCATGGCGACGGCGCTGATCGAGGCCACGCTCGCGCAAATCTTCAAGGTGCGCTCGAATGACGGCGCCTTCCGGGGCGGCCCCGCGTTTTACATCGAGCGCGGGCTGCGCTCACGGGCAGGCGGGATCCTCTTTGCTGTGCTGCTGGTGTGCACGTTCGGGATCGCATTCAACATGGTGGAGGCCAACGCGGTCAGTGACGTCTTGAAGACGTCGCATGGAGTCGCGGTGGGTTGGACTGCAGTGGGTCTCGTCATGCTGGCCGCCCCGGTTCTATTCCGCGGGATCCGCGGTGTCGCCAAGGTCGCGGGATTCGTGCTTCCTGTCGTCGCAATCGCGTATGTGTTGCTGGCACTCGTGATTGTGGCGGTCAACCTCACCAACCTGCCGGGGGTGATCGAGCAGATCATCGGCAGCGCGTTCGGGATTAGGCAGATGGCAGGCGGTTTCGGCGGCAGTATCGCTGCCGCGATGCTCAACGGGGTCAAGCGGGGCCTTTTCGCGAACGAGGCGGGCATGGGCAGTGCGCCCAACGTCGCGGCCACCGCGACGGTGTCCCATCCGGTCGAGCAGGGCTTGATCCAGTCGCTCGGCACTTTCGTCGACACCATGCTGGTGTGCACGTCGACGGCGTTCATCATCCTGGCTTCCGGTCCCGACGTCTACGACCCGGCTCACCCCGGTGCGATCGCCGGCGCCAGCCTGACACAGTCGGCGATTTCCGCCAGCCTCGGTTCCTGGACCATCGGATTGGTGACCATCGTGGTGTTCGTCTTCGGGTTCTTCTCCGTGCTGGGCAACTACGTGTGCGCTGAGGCGAATCTGTTTTTCCTGGGCGCCAGACGCCGAGTGATCACCGGACTCAAAGTTGTGACGCTGACCGCGGTCGCGTTTGGGGCGCTGTGCAAGCTGGCAGTGGTTTGGGCGCTCGCCGACGTCGGGATGGCGCTGGTGGCGATCGTCAACCTGGTGGCAATTTGCTTGCTGGGCGAGTGGGCGTTCGCCGCGCTGAGGGATTTTCACCGTCAGTCCGGAGAAGGCAAGTACCCGGTCTTCGTAGCTGGAGAAGCCGGATTGCCCGGCGTAGTCGATGGTGACGTCTGGGAACGTCCCGAGCCCCGACCTGTCGGCAGCGACATCCTCGCCCGACCATCGCCACCTGTCACGGCCGCTACTTGAGAGCGGCGTCCCATTGTTTTCGGCGCGGGTGGCGCGATGCGTCAGCACGTGTTTACTGGCCGCTGCAGGGGCTGGTGCCGCCTCCGGCGGTGTAGGAGCGTTTTCCGGTGCTGACTAGCCGTCTGCGAGCCACGACCCGGATGGATTGGTTGGTGAACCAGTTTTCGAAAATTTCGCGGGTGCCGGCGGCGTAGCGGGCTTGGGCGGACAGCGTTGTGCCCGACATGTGGGGGTCCGAGGGCCGTACACGTGGCGGAATTGTTCGTCCCATTGTGCGGATCGTCCACGCTGGGGAGATTATGGGCTCATGAGACTTCGACTCGTGGTGCCTGCTGTCGCGGCCATGATCGGCTTGGCGGTGCCAGCTCACGCCGATTCCGCCGACGACGATGCAAACTTCCTCGCCGCGCTCAAGAACGCCGGCATCAGCTACAGCAACGCCGATCGAGCGGTAGCGGCCGGCAAAACGGTCTGCGACCAGTTGGGCAACGGGGCCAAGGCAACGGACCTCGTCAAACAACTGACGGATGTCAACCCAGGATTCACGGCGAACGGCGCCGTCAAATTCGCGGGCATCGCAGCGAGCGTTTACTGTCCCCAACAGCTAGTGGGCAGCGGTGGCGGGGGCGGCACATAGCTTGGGTTAGCTTGCTTGAACAACTGCTACTCGACACTGTGCCGGGTAAGCACCTTTGTGTGAATGTTATGACCTGCGCCGGTGTGACCTGCGGATTTAACGGAAAGCGCCAAGAACCTCTAACTCCGCAGCAGGTTGTCCTTCATCCCGAACGTCACTGTCTGCCCGCTTTCTCGACCATCTCCATCCACTCAAACGCCGGCTGCATGTCGCGATCGGTGAAGACGATCCTGTTGTTGATGATGACCACGTACATGTCCCGCATGGGGGGCTGGCGCGTGAGGTAGATGCTCCCTCGCGGCCCCGCGTAGACCGCCCACCACTTGGTGTCGGCCTCGTTGACGAAGGTGGGGATATCGCGGTCGGGGTCGAGGGTTAAGGGATTGTAGACAGCGCCGGTGAGTTGCCTCTTGGGCTTGTCGCTTTGTCGCTTGCGCGTCACGGCACCTCTTTCGACGGCCCGGCAAGGCTGTGAGCTGGGGGCTGGCAGGTGGCGTCCGTGGGGTGCGACTCGCAAGGGGGTTCGCTGCCGCCGGTCGGACAATCGATTAGGGTAGGTGTACCCGACGCGCCGCCGCCCGGGCCGAGAAAACTCAGTCCGATGCCGACGGCATCGCTGGCGTAGACAAGGTGTCGGTTCGTGGTCATGGTTCGACCTCCCCGGTTCAAACCCCTCGTTTTGGCAGTGTATTTACGGCGCCTGGCATGCGTCTGAGACGACGCTGACAATGTTCTGTTCGTGGCCGCGGCAAATCGATTCGCAGCACGCTCGCAACAATTCCGATCCGTTACTTCACGGGTCTGCCCGGCGTTGCTCAGGTGCCGCCGCTGGGCTGAGCGCGGTTTGCCGCGGCGCCGGCGCCCGCTCGGGGTGACCGCCGGTCGGTTGCATCGCACCTACCGACTGCAACGGCCATAAAACCTACCGACTGCAACGGCCATAAAATGGAGTCGGGTACGGCGACGCCGTTCCCGTCCTCCTGAGTGGAGCAGTGGTAGGGGCCTGGCCTCGGGTGTGATGCCCGGGCCGGCCCCGCCCCGGTGCGCTGGCCGGGACGGGCGTGACGCCCGACAACAGAATGCAGGGTGGTGCAGATCGACCGCCTGGACGTGATCGGCGTGAGGCCGAAAAACAGAATGCAGGGTGGTGCAAATTCGGCCAGCTGGACGTGACCGGCGTGAGGCCGGAAAACCTAACTCGGCAGGCCGAGCCTGCACCCCCGGCGGAATGTGACGCCAGGCTTCCAGGTGGGATATCTGTTGAGCACGAACAACATTCAAGAACCACAAGTTAATGAAGCTTGCCATGAGTGCACCGTCTACCACCGAACAGGCCGTCGAATCGCTGCGGCCTAACGTCTACACGTTCCCTCCGCAGGACCTGATTCCCGACGCGCTCATCATCGCGGCCACCACCAAGGTCGCCGAGGTCGAGGGCGATGCGCCGGTCGCCAAGGCCCCGTACATCGACGTCGGTGAGGCCGGGTTCATGCCCGAGGGCGACGAGATCCCTGAGAACGAACTCGATTCGTTCGAGGCCGTCATCGCGACGGGCAAGATCGCGATCCTCACGAAGATCAGCCGCGAGCAGTACAAGCAGACCGGCGGGCGCCAGCTGCTGACCGATGAGCTCAAGCGCGCCGTCATCATCAATGCCGACTGGGCGCTGCTGACGCAGGCGGCGCCGCCGGCCGGGAAGATCACACCGCCGCCGGGGCTGCTGAACCAGGACCACACCACCGGCGATGAGATCGAGGACAACCTGGACCCGGTGACGGATGCGATCACGCAGATCGAAGCCCACAGCGGGACAGCGGATCTGGTGATTGCCAGCCCATTGTCGTGGGCGGCGGGTGGACAAGCTGAAGGAGTCCGACGGGTCCAACAAGTCGCTTCTCGGCGACGGTAGCGAGGCCACCGAGCGCCGCGTGAAGGGCGTGCCGGTGCGTGTGGCCGCGTCGATGCCCGACGACGGGCCGCTGGTGGTCGACCTGCGCGCGGTGCTCTCGGCCTACGGCCTCCTGGAAGTCGCGGTGAGCGAGCACGCGGCGTTCACTCGGGACGCCCTGGTCACCCGGATCACGTGGCGCATCGGGGCGACGATCAGCCACCCCGAGCGGGTCGTCTCGTTGAGCGTGCCCGGCGCCACGCCGACGAAGGCCGCCGCAAAGAAAGCGCCCGCAGGGAGCTAGGCCGGCCCGCGCCCGCCCCGTTCTGACCGGGGATTGTGGTTGGAGTTGCCGGTCAGGCGCGGCGAGGCGGCGGGAACGGGGTTCGGCGCCGCGCGGCGTGTTTCCTCCTTCGGCTGCGTGGCGTCGAGCCCCGCCCCGCGAGTGGGCGGGCCCACCTGTATGAGCGGTTCACCGTCGACCACGGAGATCGTCACCGTCCGGCCCATCTCGGCGTACGCCTCGCGCAACTTCTCGATGAACTCCTCCTCGGGGGTCTCCCACCAGTCGGGGACCGCGAACCTGATTGGGATGCTGTCGTCGGCCAAGGCGCTCTGGCGCATCTCCTCGAGACCGGGGTCATCGAAGGGCTCGGTAGGGACGGTGTACAGCAACCGAAACACAGTGGTGCTCCTCTGCGTGTGCGGAATGTGGTTTGAGCGAGAGTACGCTCACACCGCCGCGAGGAGCAACCCCTACCTACACCTGTATGGTGCGCTACACCTGTGGTGATGTGTACCCCCCACCGTGTGCTGGCAAACTATACGCTGAGGGGGTCACATCAGGCCGGTTTTCGGACCGATTGGGCATTTATTGGGCACGCCGCACCGATCTTGACTGAAAAAGCGGCGTTGACCTGTGGCGATGTTGGTGCGCGGTACTGGGATTGAACCAGTCGATGCTTGCGACAGGCTGGACGCGCACCAGGGGGCATATTAGCGACCTGTTACTAACCTTCGAACCGCGCACCATCATCTCATCGATGCGGCGCAGGACAAGGGCGCTGGGCATACGGTGACCAGTCCCGCGCCTCGCGGCACCAGCGTCCACCCAGCACCCAGCGCGGCACCCGCACCGGCTCGCGGACCAGTTCGGGCTCGCTTCACCGCGTTCTGCCAGCGGTTCATCCGGGTGCCAGCCCACCGCCGACTTCGGGCCGGTGTTTACGCGATACTCCAAAAATGGCAATCAACACGAGCGACTGGTGTAACAGCTTCTACATCTGGTGGGCGAACGATGATGACCTTCAAAGACCTACCGACGGCGAGGACCGAATGAAGATCATGGACGGCGGCATGCTGCTCTTCGAGGCGAAGCCAGGTGGACGTGGAGCATTTCTCGTATTCGCGCCTCACGCCTGGAGAGGTATTCATACGCCCTTCGACTTCCGTCCTCATACGCGTGACCGGCACTGCGGCCTCGACCACGCTCAGGCCGTCTGTGCCGACGGTCTCGCCGATCACGGTGGCCTCCTCCGGGTGGGCTTCAAGTCGACGATCCGATGTCGCCGGCGCAAGACCATCGGTCAGAACATGTAAATGAAGGGACGAGGGATTGCATTTCCGATCCGCAAGCTGGGGAGATTTGCGCGTTTCTTCAGATATTTCGACGCGTCCGCTGGCCGCACGCTGGCAAGCATGAGCGCTCGGTCTTCCGTAACTGCTGCTGTCTGATCAACTTGTACGGGGTGCGTCGGCGGTTCCGGTGAAGGAACGTTTCGTCCTGTGTTACGCCTGCGTCGTATTGATGAGGGCCACCGGCGACGAACTCCGCACGCGACGCGCCAGGGAATCCAGCCGAGGAAACGAGAACCGACCGATGACAACGGAGCTCTACCTGATCCGCCACGGCGAGTCCGTCGCCAACGTTGAACCGATCATCGCCGGCATGCGAGGCGACATGGGGCTGACCGACCGCGGGCGCGAACAGGGCCGCCTCCTAGACCGAAGTTACCGCCGCCGACATAGGTGAATACCTGGGTTGACCTGGGTATTTGGTGGTTTTGGTTGGGGTTTGTTCTGGCTATGCGGCGATGGTCAGCGGGATGGGGCTGTCGAGCAGGTCGAAGGCGCGGCGCTGTTGGGGGGTGGCCTCGATGAGTTTGTCGATCTCGACGTTGGTGTTGTGGTAGCGGACCGTGTCGCGGGTAAGGGTGGCCAGGTGCTTGAGCAGGCCGCGGAAGCTAAGCACTGGGTTGCCCTGTGTGTCGTGTTTGGTGGCGGCCTTGGCGTCAGCGCGGGCGGAGCGGCGCGCGGGTGCGACGGGGTTGTCCCGCGCGGGTGGGTGTTGGTCGGTGAAAGTCATTGGCGCCCAGGCTTTGCGTAGGTGCCAGGTGAGATAGCAGGCGAGCATGCAGAGGAAGACGTGGGCGCGGACGCGGTCCTTGAGGCGGTGGTAGATGGGGCGCAGGTCCAGGTCGTCGGTTTTGATGATGCGAAAGTCGCGTTCGAGGTTGGCGAGGTTTTTGTAGCTTTGCACCACGGCGGCGGGATCCAGGGTGGCGGCGTTGACGCTGGTGCGCAGTACGTAGATGCCGTCGAGGGCGGCTTCGGCGTCGATGTTGGCCTGGTTGCGATGGTAGGTGAAGCTGGTGTCGGTGATTGTGGTGTGAAAGTGCTTGCCCATCTTGTATTTTGCCAGGGCCTTGCCGACCGCCTTGCCGATCTCGCCGGCGCCGCTAAGCCGGCCGGCGGCGACCCGGCGTGCGATCGGGTCCAGCAGTTTGTCGGTCGCGGCCAGCAGGTCGTTGCGTTTGCGGGCGCGTTCGATGGCCAGCGCGGGGTTGCGGCAGGCGATCAACCGTTCCCCGGGGTAATCGGGGTGGGTGATCTCGGCCAGGTCCTGGGCATCGAACAGGGTCATCTGCAGCGGCCCGTCATCGGCGGCCAGTCTGGCGATCTGGGGGGCGCGCAGCGCGCTGATCCACCCGTAATCGATGGCGGTGTCGGGATCGTCGTTAAGTTCACGCAGCGCGTCGATGCGCGCGGAGGTGATCATGCCGCGATCACCGACCAGCACCAGCTTGTCGATCCCGAACGTGGTGCGCACCACCGTCACGATCTCGGTGAACGCGACCGGGTCGGCGGTGTCGCCGGGAAACACCCGTGTTGCCACCGGGCGGCCTTGGGGGTCGGTGAGCACCCCGTAGTTGAT
>DASPOT010000197.1:0-3784 GCA_035625875.1 Mycobacterium sp.
CTCCTCAGCAACGGCAAGCACGATAAACAACATCAGGAGAGGAACAGCGAGGCCGTCGTTGAGGCCGGCCTCAACATTGAGAGACTGGCGAATTCTCAGTGGCACTCGTTGGCTGCTCACGATCACCTGGCCGAGGCCGGCCAGGGCGCGGCTTTTAGTGGGGCGCGTCGCGGGTGCCTGCCTGTGCCGTCCCGGCACGACTCGGTACGGTACGGCCATGACAACTTCCTCCAAGTCAGCCTTCACCAAACTCACCGACTTCTTCTATGAGCGGATGCGGCACAAGGACGCCTGGTCGGCGGCGGACGCCGAGCCGACCACCGGCTTCGTTTCGCTTGCCGGCCACAAGAACGCCCTTCTGATCACCTACAGCAAGGACGGCCAAGGTGTTCCCTCACCGGTGTGGTTCGGCCGCGATGAGCAGGACCGGGTGTATTTCGACACCGAGGAGGCGTCCGGCAAGGTCAAGCGCATCCGCAACAATCCTGAGGTCCGGCTCGCCCCGTGCGACCTGCGTGGCAAGCCGCTCGGCCCTCCAGCGGTGGGCATCGCACGCGTCGTCGATCCCGCTGAATCGGAGCACGCGGAGCGCACGATCGCCGCCAATTACGGCATCGGGCGCAGACTTTACGAGGGGATGTCGGCGAGGCTGTCGGTGTCCATCGTCTACGTGGAGGTACAGCCCAAGCGCTAGCGGGGCTGACGCTTGTTCTGCGTCAGGATGGCGCATTTTGCTTAAGTCAAACCGCGTTTTCTGCGGTGATTTATTTCGGCTGGTTGGCCGGGCAGGGCACTTGGTCTGGACCTCATCAATCATCCACTACTGGTGGCGAACGATCCCAACGTCGGGTTCAGAACCGCCGGGTGGTTCTGGAACCACGGCAGAGGGTACGGCGACCTCAACCTGCTTGCAGACCAAGCCGACATCACGACCATTTCGCGGGCGATAAACGGCGGGGACCACGGGCTGCAAGCCAGAATTGATTCGTACAACAACATCCTGAAAGTCTTGGGCAACTGATGCCGCGCATCCTTCCGGCACTCATAGCCGCGACAGCCATAGCTAGCCTCAGGCCCTTCACTCCGTGAAAACCCGCCACCAAGGTAGCTGGCGGGCACAAGCGGTCGGTTTAGGGTGTCCACTAGCGCCTCGACAAATCCCTGGGAATTGACCGGGAATTCTCTGGATGCAGCTCAAGGCCACCCGACGCGAACTGCCGCAATGCACCGCTCACCAAATTCTTAATGCGAGCGGTTGGATGTTGCGCTCGCATTTTTCACCGCGTCGTAAAGAGCTGACGCTGGTTTAGCTGATGGGCAGGGTCTGTGCCCATTGCCTGGTCTCGGCGGTGACGGGGTCGGTGATGTCGTTGAATTCCGGATGCTTCTCCAGCACTCCGGCCACCATCGGGCACACTCCGACGATTCGCTTGCCGTCATCTCGGGTGGCGTTGAGTGCCTCCAGCACGAGGATGGTCGCCAGGCCGCGTCCGCGGAACTGGTCGTCGATCTCGGTGTGGTAGAAGAGGCGCTGGTTGTCGCGGTCGGCGACGGCGGCGTATCCGACGGTTTTGCCCTCGACGGCGATGGTGTATCGGCCGTCACCGGTGCTGACCGTGGTTTGTGCGCCGGTCTTATCAGTGGTCATCTGGGCTCCTTTCCGTCCGGCAGCGGGCGTGGCCGCAGCGGGGTGGTCGGTAGCGGTGGTGCGGGCAGCCGGACCGGTGAGCCCTGGTATCCCTGGACGGCGCCGAAGCGTTCATCGGCGTCTTCCCAAAGCTGGCGGTAGCCGACGATGTCATCGTGGCTGCGCCCGACGAAGTTCCACCACATCACCAGCTGCTCGGTAAAGGGGGTGCCGCCCAGCAGCAGAACACGCGCGGGCTGATCGCCTATGTTGCGCAGGTCTAGCCGTGAGCTGCCGGGGCCTAAGTAGCCCAGGTCGGCGATGTCGAGCGGGATACCGCGCATGTCGATGGTGCCTTGGTCGCAGAGCACGCCGTGTTCGAACGCCGGGTCGAGCTCGAGTGCCATCCGTGCATGCGCGTCCAGGTCGATCTGGGCGCCGAGCAGCGGGCTGAACGTGTGCACCGGCGATCGACCGCGAGCCAGCTCGCCGAGGAACACCCGCACGACGGCACCAGGCAGCGAGATCGGTTCGGGTACATAGTGATCGAAGTTGCGGCCGGTGTCACGGTCGGAGTCCGGCAGCGCCACCCACAACTGCACACCGTGCAGAATCGCGCTCGCCTGCCGGTCTGGCTCGATCGACACTTCGGAGTGGCAGATACCGGCGCCCGCCGTCATCAGGTTTAATTCACCGGGTCGAACCACGGCATGGACTCCGGCGCTGTCGCGGTGTTCCACCTCGCCGCTGAACAACCAGCTCACGGTTTGCAGCCCGGTGTGCGGATGCGGCGGGACGTCCATGCCCGTGGAGCGGCGGACATCATGCGGGCCGTAGTGGTCGACAAAACACCAAGCACCGATCAGCGAGCGTTGCCGCTGGGGCAATGTGCGCCGCACCCGGATCGCCATCGGTCCGCCCAGTGGAACCTCCCGCGGGTGCAGCACTTCGGGACCCGCGACGTGCGAGGCAGTGCAGGCGACTTCGGCCGGCGCGGTCTCAACGTTACTCATCGTGGCTCACTTACGAGGTGGCCGCAGCGCGTTCATCGCTATCCGCTTGGCCGGCTCGGGGCTGCGATCCTGCATGGACAGTGCGGCAGCGGCCGCTCGGGATCGCAGTGGTGCGCTGCGACCGAACATCCGGTTCAACGGTCCCCCGGAGGGCCCGGTGTCCACATGCAGCAGCGGAGCACCTCCGCCGCCCCCCAGCGCCTGAGATTTGACAATCCGCTGAATCTCGGGTGCCTTCAAAGATGGTGTACAACTTGGCATCTCGATACCACTTCTCCACTCGGTGGTCGGTGATGTAGCCGCCGATTGTCTGCAGCGCACGTTCGGTGGTCTTGACGGCGACCTCGCTGGCGGCCAGTTTCGACATCGAGCCCTCGCCCCGCTCGAAGGAAATTCCGTTGGCCGCCATCCACGAGGCCCGCCAGGTAAGTAGCCGCGCGCCATCCATCTGGGTCGCCAGGTCGGCCAGGGGAAACACAATGCCTTGGTTGTTCATGATGGGCCCGCCGAATGCTTCGCGCCGGGTGGCGTACGACGCGGCCGCATATTAGAGAGCGGCGCGTGCGATACCGATCGCCTGAGCCAGCGACCACCGGGCGCGTTTGCTCCAACGTACCCAATGTAGCTGAGCCGGAATTTCGTCCACGGCGACCGCTTCGCGGGCCTTTCCGAGTTTGTGTTCGAGTTTCTCCTGCCCGCCAAGCAGGTTGGCTTCCGGCACCCGGACATAGTCGAACCGCAACTCGGCAGTGTGCGATGCTCGGCATCCGAGCTTGCCCCCGCGTCGGCTGTCATCGCCCCCTTGTGGGCTGATTCAGCCTAACCGCTGAGCTGCCACAGGCACAGCGGGCAGCGGGACGCAGATGTGTCGGCAGGCGGAACACCGCGGGTCGTCGATGGGGTAGCAGATCCGGGAAACTTCGACGCACGGCAGCGGCGGGTAGTGAAGTGGTGGTGTCGTGAAATTGCTGTTAAGCGTGCGGCGCAGGTCGTAGTGTGAATGCGTTGTTGGCGTCGTCGCGCCGTTTGAGATGAGGTTGGCGAGTGCGTCATCGCGGTGTGAGGCGGCGTCGGTCGCCGGGTCGTTTCTGGAGGTCGATCACCGCGCGGGCCGCGGTGTTGGGATGGGCGTGCGCGGTTCTGG
>DASPOT010000198.1:0-6489 GCA_035625875.1 Mycobacterium sp.
AGCACAGCGTGCCGTTGATCTTCACGAACACCTCATCGAGGTGCCACTTGTCGCCGGGGCGTGGGCGCCGGCGGCGCAGCTGGTTAGCGTAGGCCTGCCCGAACTTGACGCACCAGCGTCGGATCGTCTCGTAGCTGACCACTACACCACGTGCCAGCATCAACTCTTCGACCTCCCGAAAGCTCAGCGGAAACCGGAAGTACAGCCACACGCAGTGGTTGATGATCTCCACCGGATACCGGTGACCCTTATACGACGCCGCTGCGGTGCTCACGCACCGATCCAACCAGACCACCCGAGGTGGCCCCGGCCCACCAACGTGACAGTGCCCTACTGAGGGCTAGACGCATCGGCGGTGCCGGCTCCGCTGCCCGGTTGGACCCCTGTCTGCCCCGCGATCACATCATCGAGAGATTCTGTGGTGGCCGTGACCACGAGGCATCACTCTTTGCTCGTCGCGTCCTTTGTGGTTCAGTAGTTCGCTTATGTTCTCGGACCGCATTTCCGAAGACCTGTCGCCAAACCGTTTGACGCTCGCGCTCCGGCAGCGGCGAGCGTCCGGCAACCCAATCATCGATCTCACCGAGTCGAACCCGACACGGGTCGAACTCGAGTACCCTGGCGATCTGCTCGCGCCGCTCGCAGATCGCCGCGGCCTTCTGTACACGCCAGAACCGTTAGGGCTGCTCGACGCACGCCGGGCCATCGCCGCTGACTACGCGCGTCGCAGCATTTCAATCAGCCCCGAACGGATCGCGCTGACGGCGAGCACCAGCGAGGCTTACTCGATGCTGTTCAAGCTGCTGGCGCGGCCCGGCGATGAAGTCCTCGTCCCTCGGCCCAGCTATCCGCTGTTCGAGCTGCTCACTAAGCTGGACGGCGTGGTCGCGCGGCCGTACGACCTCGAGTACCACGGCGTCTGGACCATCGACTTCGAAAGCGTGGAGCGCGCTTTGAGCCCCCGCACGCGGGCGCTGCTCGTCGTCGATCCGAACAATCCCACCGGGTCCTTCACGTCCGGTGGCGAGATCGACCGGGTCGCAGCGATCGGCGCCCATCACGGAATCGCAGTGATTGTCGACGAGGTGTTCGCCGACTACGAACTGGAGCCGGGCACGACACCTGTCCGGCCGGCGTTCCTGTCGCGGTCGGACGCGCTCGTATTCGCGCTGGGAGGACTGTCCAAATCGATTGGCCTGCCCCAAGCCAAGCTGGCATGGATCGCAGCCGCCGGTCCCTCGCAGCTCGTTGCAGAGTCGCTCAAACGGCTGGAACTGATCTGCGACACCTATCTGTCGGTGTCGACGCCCGTGCAACTGGCGGCGGCTGAGCTGATCGAGCGCGGCGCAGCGATCCGGGCGCAGATCTCTGTCCGCACGAGGACGAACTACCGCCGGTTGAAGGATGCCGGCGCTTCAGTTCCCTCGTGTCATGTGCTGACGGCTTCCGGTGGCTGGAACGCGGTTATTCAGGTCCCGACGCTGTGTTCTGAAGAGGAGCTGGTGCTGACGATGCTGACGACCGACGGTGTGTTGGCGCATCCCGGATACTTCTTCGATTTTCCGCGGGAGTCGTTCGTGATCGTGAGCCTGCTAGTCACGGAAGCCGCGTTCGCGGCCGGCATCGAGCGGCTGTTTGCACGGTTCATCGACTGATCGATGACGAGCGAGGCGTATGAGCGCGTGGCGGAAGTCTTGGCTACGTGCACGACGACAAATAGCGGTAGCCAGTAGCTCGCCCGATTCCACATGCGTTACCGAGCTCCCAATGGGCGCGCCGATAACGGGGAGTCGGCGAGGAGATAAAGCGTCCGGCGCACCGCAGGCCGTGGTGGTCGCTGCAACCCGTACCGGCAGGAGCCGGACGCCAAACTCCCACGGGCGTACCGGATTCCCCGCGACGGCTACTGCGCCGGTGCTGCTTGGCCGTAGTCGTTGTCGAAAGTGGACTCGACAGCGTCCACCAGGGGTCCCGCTGTGGCGCTGTTCAGCTGCAACGACAGCCCCCGGTTCTCCAAAAGGCTGGTGGTGGACAGGTTTTGGCTGCCGATAGTCGTCATCTGATCAGCGCATCCCAGTGGCGAACCGAGATGCGCGACCGTTTCGCGGTCTGGCACGAAATCACAGCCGCTGCAGCGGCATGAAAGACACCGTCAGTCAGTAAGTTCCGCAACCCAATTCACTCATATCTACTGCACCACAAGTATTCTCAAATAACTTGACGATGCCCTCGCCGAAGACGCGGTCTGCCTGCTCGACGTGCGGGTGCACAAGACCGGCACCGCGTTCACCAAGCCCGTCGACCCGATCGTCGGGCAGGCCATCGAGGCCTGGCAGGCGCTGCGGCCCAGCCAGCCGAAGCGGTTGGACCGCAAGACCGGTGAGCGCGTCGATATGGTGTTCTCGGTGCGCGCCCAGCCTGTCGCCAAGGCCTACATCAACCACACGATCATTCCGGCGCTATGCGGTAAGGCCGGTGTCCCCACTGCCGATGTTCGCGGCAACATCACCAGTCACCGAGCCCGCTCCACCATCGCAAGCCAGCTCTACAACGCCAAAGAGCCGATGACGCTTTTCGAGCTGCAGGCCTGGCTCGGACATCGCAGTCCGAACACCACCCAGCACTACGCCAAGATCACCCGGAATACCTTGTCCAAGGCCTACTCCGAGGCCGGGTACTTCGCCCGCAACGTCCGCGCCATCGAGGTCCTCGTCGACCGCGATGCCGTCACCTCCGGCGCGGCCGCCGCCAGAGAACCCTGGCAGCACTACGACCTCGGCCACGGCTGGTGCACCTACAGCTTCTTCGAGCAATGCCCGCACCGAATGGCTTGCGCCCGCTGCGATTTCTACATCCCCAAGGGCTCGACCAGGGCTCAGTCGCTCGAGGCCAAGGACAACCTGCAGCGCATGCGCGCCACCATTCCGCTCTCTGACGAGGAACGCGCCGCCGTCGACGACGGCCACGCTGCCCTCGATGCTCTCCTCGATCGGCTCGCCGACGTCCCGACCCCGGCAGGGCTGACGCCCCACCAGATCGGAGCCCGTCCGACCCCGACCATGCTGCCCATCGCCGAGGTCCGACACCGCAAATAGCCCCCCGCCGGAGCCACTCGAAAAACGGGGTATACCGCGAATCAGATTCCACATAATGACGATTGTGATCGAGGCCACCTCGGCACTGGCCCTCGGCCTGCTCGCCTCGGCCGCGGTCTCCAACGCCGCGCAGGCCGCCCTTGCCCTGCCGATGCTCTGCTTCCCTCAGGTGCTGTTCGGTGGCGCCATCGTCCCCGTTGACCAGATGGCCACCCCCGGACGTTTGATGAGCCTCATCCTCTCTAACCGCCACGCATTCGACGCATTGGGTCGCGACCTGGATCTCGACCGGTACGCCGCCACGCTGCCGGCCATGTCCGCCTACGGCAACACCTTCCACGGGGGCACCGGCGCCAGTCTGATCGCGCTCGCCTCGTTTGCCGTTGGCCTCACGCTGGCCACGGTGTGGGTACTCGACCGGCGGTCCGGCCCGGAGCATCCCGGCGATGAGGCCAAAGCCCCTTACGCCCATCGCAATCTTTGAGACCCAGGAGGATTCATGAAGCGCTTTCCCGCTCTCGGCTACGGCACCGCCAGTTACCTGACATTTGTTGCCGCCTTCCTCTAAGCGATCGGCTTCGTCGGCGACATCGCGGTGGCACACACGGTAGACCACGGTGTGGCCGCACCCATCGGACAGGCGCTGGCGGTCAACGTGTTGCTGCTGGCCTTATTTGCGGCGCAGCACAGCGTCATGGCCCGGCCAGCGTTTAAACGCTGGTGGACGGGCTTTGTGCCGCAGCCTATTGAACGCAGCACCTACGTGCTGCTTGCGAGCCTGGTGCTAATTCTGCTGTATTGGCAATGGCGGACGATGCCGGCTGTGGTATGGGATGTGCGATCATGGGTGGTCCGGTTCGGACTGTACGCCCTGTTCTGGCTGGGCTGGGCGACCGCCTTGGCGGCGACCTTCGTGATCAACCACTTCGAGCTATTCGGCCTGCGACAGATCGTTTTGGCATGGCGCGCAAAACCATACAGCGAGCTCGGTTTCCGCATCACACTGCTGTACAGGCTGGTGCGGCATCCGCTAATGCTTGGCTTCATTATTGCGTTCTGGGCGACGCCGACGATGACAGCCGGGCATTTGCTGTTCGCGGCCGTGACCACGGGATACATCCTGATCGCCCTGCAATTAGAAGAGCGTGACCTCGCAACAGAGCTGGGTGATCAATACCGCCAGTACCGGCGCAACGTGCCCATGCTGTTACCCCGGCCACGCCGACCATCGCAGTGCGTCGTGAGCAGCAAGTGATGAGGCCCGCCGACCTTAGGTGGCCCGAAGGTTCTGCTACTTCGTGACGCTTGTCGTGACGTGGACGCTGGCTGACTCCTGACAGGACTGGGGAGTTGCGCAAACTTGTTTCCAATGCCGCCCCTCGTTATCGCCCATTGACCGCGTCAATACTCGAGGAGTAACCGCAGGTGACAACACGGACCGAATCGGAACGAAACGGGATATACCCGCAGGGCAGGGCTAGTTTTTCAGCGGGTTCGATTCCCGGCAGTTCCACCAAGAATTCGCAGGTCAGTACCACAAGTCCGTCTGTTTTGTTTCCCGTCAAGTCTTGGCACCGGAGGAATCGGTGGTGATGAGCGACGCGACTTACTGGGCTCTTGCCGCCGCCAGGGTAACCTCACTCGGCACCGTGGCGTTGAAGACACCCGCCAAACAAGTCGGGATCTGGCGGCTCGACGGCCTGCCCTGACGAAAGCGGCGTCACGGTTGACTAGATGTGTTAGCCCGACTTGGAGCTACGCCCCCGGCCCGATGCGTTAAGCATAGCCTCGCGCACGCGGGCCGCGCCGGACACGCGCGCAAGCCTGCCGACGAGTACCGGCGCGAGGCCGCCGATCGCGGCGCTGAACCGCACGCTGCCCACGGCCACTGTGGTCTCGGGCCGATCCCGCTCGATAGCCCGGGCCACTGCGCGAGCGATATCCCGCGGTGAACTGGTGCCGGCGTGGCGGGGCAGGGCGACCCCGGACCGGGCGAACATGCCCGCATCGCGGATGGGTCCGGGAAAGACCGCCGAGACGCCGACGCCCGTGCCATGCAACTCCTGTCGCAGCGCCAACCCGAGCCCACGCAGCCCCCACTTGGTGGCGGTGTACACCGTGCCGTTGGCGGGTGTCGCGACAACTCCGGCCACCGACGAGATAAACACGATGTGACCTCGCCGCCGCTGTTTCATTGGTGCCAGCACCGCGCGTGCAAGCTCCGCCGGGGCAAGCAGATTGATGCGGATCGCCTCGTCCAACTCGACGTCGCTCAGATCGCCAAGGTCCTCGGGAATCTCGATGCCGGCATTGGCGACCAGCACATCCACGGGATCTGCCTTGGCCAGCAGGTCACGCACCTGCTCGGGCTTGGTCAGATCCGCGGCAAAACAGCGCGCTGGCGGACCGAGCTCGGTGACCAATCGCTACAAGTCTGACTCGCGTCGGCCGGTCAGAGTGAGCGCACAACCCCGTGCTGCCAACTCGCGTGCGATCGCGCTGCCGATGCCCCCGGTAGCCCCGGTGATCAGCACGCTTCGACCCTGGAGTCGCACACTCAACTCCTACCACTAAGCGGGCGGTGTCGAACCGGCGGCGCCCGCGGCTCGTTTCCAGAACAGCGGCAGAAACCATCGAGGAGTCGAGTTGAGCGAAGTCCTTGCCCTTCAGCGCCTCACTCTGTGCCCGGTTTCGAGCGGCGACGCCATTTTCTTGTTGGAACACTGCAGCGACCCCGCCGTCCGCCACTTTCTGCTCGATGGCAGCGCCGTCGTAGGGCTGTGGCTCATCCGCAAAGCCCACACCAACGAGGCCATCGGTGCGGCGGGCCTACGGCGCCTCGACGGTCGTGGACTCGAACTGTTCTACAGCATCACACCCGAATACCGGGGCAACGGCTACGCCACCGAAGCCGCTTGCGGCGTCGTCGAGTTCGCACTCGCCCGGCTCGGCTGGACGAGGTCTTCGCAGGGGCTTAGGCCCCGCGCTAATCACGAACTCGCAGGCGCGTCTCGAGCGTAGATCCGATACGCAAGGCGGCGACTCGGCCGGTGCAGCTTGCACCAAAGCGGCCGAGATCTGATGCGCCCTCGGCGTACTGAGAACCGATGATCTTGGCCGTGAACGACTCGTCGCCGCGGCGCTCGGTGCCGGTGAACGTGCGGGATAGATCGCCGTCGCCATCGGTGTCTAATCGTCAAACGCGGTGGAGTCGGTGGGGATTTGAGCAAAGGTCATCGGCCCTTACTGCCTCTCAGGGGCATGGTCAAGTTGTTTGCCTTGGTGTGGTGCTGCCAGGATTGGTCGTTGTGGCGATTGCGACGAGGTACAAGGGCTACCGGTATCCGATCGAGGTCATCGGGCACGCGGTGTGGCTGTATCACCGTTTCGCGCT
>DASPOT010000199.1:0-6521 GCA_035625875.1 Mycobacterium sp.
TCGCGCTCGTTGCCGGCACGTCACTGACGGTGTTCGCGCTTACCGCGGGTGAGGCCATCGGCGGTGTCGCGCGGCGGGTCGCGTTGTTCGGGACGCACTATCGCTCGCCCGGAGTCGGCGCCAACCGGTTCTCGGTCAACCACACCGCAGTGCACGCGGGCATCACCGCGGCGCAGACCGGTCCCGCTTGGCGGCTGGAGCTCGTGGGCGCTCAGCGGGTGTCGCTGAGCCGCCAGCAGCTGCTCGCGATGCCGCTCACCACGGCGCACCTGCCGATCGCCTGCACCGAGGGCTGGTCCACGGTTCAGCACTGGACCGGTGTGTCGCTCGCCGACCTTGCCCGGTTGGCCGGCGTGTCGAGCGCCGGTACGTCGGAGCTGACGTCGCTGGACACCGGCTCGGTGCACCTGTCCGCGGCGCAGGTCGCTGCGCCGCAGTCGCTGCTCGCGTTGAAGGTGAACGGCGCCGACCTGTCGATGGACCACGGCTATCCGGCACGGGTGATCGTCCCGTCCGCACCGGGAACCTACAACCTGAAGTGGATGAGCCGGATCACCTTCGGGGATCGGGGCTGACATGCGGTCGTGGCGACGTCACTACGGTGCCGGTCCGTGGCACCTGCTGGGCCTGCTGGCGTGCTTCGCGGTCGCCGCGTACGCCATCACACGGGTCTTCGCGCAGGGCGGGTGGAAGGCGATCCTGGTCTGGTTCGTGATCTGCGTGATCCTCCACGACGGGGTCGGATGGCCGATCTATGCCTCGGCGGACCGGGTGCTGACCCGGCGCGCGCGCCCCGGCGCCGCACGCGGCGGGCCGGGCGTCACGTGGATCAACCATGTCCGGGTGCCGACCGTGATCTCCGGGCTGCTGTTCGTGATGTTCGCGCCGATGATCTTCCGGCTCTCCAACTCCTCCTTCGAGGGAATCACCGGCTTCAGCGAGAACGTCTATCTGTGGAACTGGCTGCTCGTCAGCGCGATCCTGTTCGGCGCCTCGGGGGTGCTCTTCCTGGTGAGGCTCGGCCGGGCGCGCCGGCGGGTCAGACGCGGTTCGCCGGCTGCTGCGGACGCCTGACAGCCCAGGTCGCACCTGCCGGTCCGGTCGGTGGTGGCTCGGCCGGCCTCAGTGCCGTGAGTCGGGAATCGTTGATCCGCCGACGTGGCGCTCGAGCCAGTCGTTGAGCTCATTTCCCATTTCCTTCCATCAGACGCCGGTCGCCCCGGCGGGAGTTCCACACGATGTGTACGCACCCATATCTGCTGTCTGGGCCGTTGGGCTGTCGACCCTCCGGGGAGGGGGTGAAGGGACCCCACCCCGGTGAGCGAGAATAGCGAGCGTGCAGCACCTGCGAGAAGGCGTGACGGACCACGGCGTGCTCGGTGCGGTGCTGGACCACGCCGATCGAGCCCCGGATCGGCCCGCTGTCAAGGACCTGGATCGCGCGTTGACCCGGGGCGAGTTGCGCGCCGCGGCTGGGAGAGTGGCCGCTGGCTTGCTTCAGAAAGGCGTCGAGCCCGGGGATCGGGTTGCCCTGCTGATCGGCAATTCTGTGGACTTCGTGGTGGCGGCACTGGGCTGTCTGTGGGCGGGGGTCACGTTCGTTCCGCTGGCGATCACCGATCCAGATCTCCGCCGTGCGCAGATCGTGGCTGACTGCCGGCCCGCACAGGTGATCACCGCAGGCTCGGACCAAACGGCGCCATCGGGACTTCCCGTCGGCACGGCGTGGACCTCCCTTTCGGCGTTGAGCGCCGCAGATGGGCGCACGCCACCACCCGTAACGGGCCCCATCTCCTACGTCATTTACACGTCGGGGACGACCGGTATCCCCAAGGGGGTGCAGATTTCCCCGGAGGCCTTTTTCACCGCAGTCGAAGCATGCGCCGACGCCGTGGGACTCACCGCGGACGACCGGGGCCTATGCGTTTCGCCCGTGCACTTTGACGGGTCCTTCTCTGCCATCTTTCCTCCGCTCGTGCGCGGCGCCCCCCTCGTCATCCCCGACCGGGAAGCCCTGCTGTTCCCACGCAGGTTCTTCTCGATTGTCGTCAGCGAGGGGATCACGGCGACCAGCTTCTCTCCCAGCTACCTCCGGTTGCTCCGGGCCAGCGGCCGTCTGGCGCGGTTGGCTGACACCCCGCTGAGAGTGATGGCCCTGGGCGGCGAAGCGCCGTCCACGGCCGATATCAGGGCGGTGTGGGCCGCCAGTCCGGGACTGCGGGTGGTGAACCGGTACGGCCCGACCGAGACGACCATCGCCGTCGCCCATCTGGAACTGACGCCCGAGTTGCTCGACGCGGGGCTGGTACCGATCGGTCATCCTCATCCCGGGAGCTCGTTCCACCTCGTTGATGAGCACGGAAGGCTGGTGGATCGTCCTGGAGTGGTCGGCGAGCTGTACATCGGCGGACTGCAGCTCATGGCTGGATATCTGAACGACCCGGCGCTGAGCGCAGCTGTGCTGCGGACGGACGTCGTCGAAGGAACCACCCTCTACCGCACTGGTGACCTCGTCTTCCGCGACGACCGGGGCAACTACGTATACGTGGGGCGTTCGGACCGCGTCATCAAGCGACATGGTGTGAGGATGTCGCTGGTCGAGGTGACCGAGGCGCTCGGTGGTATCGACGGGGTCGCATCCGCGGCGTGCACGAGCTTCGACCTGGAGGGCGATCTGGGGGTCGTCGCATTCGTGGTGCCGGACGGCGAGCTCACCGCCCTCGCCGTCCGCCAGGCCGCCAGCGAACGGCTCCCGGAAACGATGCTGCCCGATCAATTCGTCTTAGTGGCCAACTTGCCCTTGACGTCTTCCAGCAAGGTCGACGAGCGACGGCTGCTGAAGGAGGCTGGCTTGTCTCCGCCGAACGAAGGGGCCTGAGCCGTCAGTGTCGTTGCAACTCAGTTATATGGAGATCGACTCGCTGTGCCGAGTCCTTCCACGAGAACCTGCTTGCATTCGCGAGCCCCCAACGTGATGAGACGCGACTGCAGGTCTCGGTCGAGTAGAACTCGTTCTATTGATCGAGAAATTTCCGCGGTCGACAGGGGATCAAAATAGTAGGCCGACTCTCTTGGTGTCTCTGGAATGGCTGCCGCATCCGACGCGATAACTGGACACCCACACTTCTGCGCCTCGATCGCTGGGAGCCCGAAGCCTTCATACAACGACGGCAATACGAACGCGGTCGCCTCCTGATACTCGTTGACGAGCTGCGTCTCAGAAACTCGGCCAAGATACTCGACGTTAGGACGGGTACCGACGCCAGACCGTCTCAACGTGACGGACGACTCTCCGATGATCCTTAGCCGCGCCGTGCCGGGTAGAGATGCCGCGTCAAAGGCATCGACAAGGCGGGCAAAATTCTTGTGGTAGCTCGGTGACGACACGGCGAGAAGCGATGGCCCGTGATCCTGAGCAAGGTGCGAACCGGTTGCCGGCCTGAACTCGTCCCCCGCCGCATTCGGAACAACGAGGATGCGTTGACGGTCGATACCGTAGTACCTCGTCAACTCCGTTTTGGAGAATTCGCTGACGGTCAGAACGGAGCGACTCTTGCGGAGGAAGAACCGAGGTGCGGTCCGATAGAAGTATCGAAACGACCGAGAGTAACTTTCAGGGTAGCGTACATAGCCAATGTCATGATGGGTTACGATTTGGTTTCGGTAGGCCACCGGAGCGGTGTTGCACAAGTTGGTAAGCAGACCACCGTGCCGGCCTACCTACATAGGGAGATCCACCTGCTCCCACGCGTGTCAACGGCAGATTCGGACTGACCCTTTGGCGACGAGTTGGAATTGACCCCTTCGGTCGCTGGATGCGCCGTTTCTCGCCGTTGAAGCGGCAGTAGTGACCATCAACCCGGCCGACATACTGGACAACATGTACATTCCCGCCCATTTCGCCGCCGACGAGCAGGCCGTCGACGACCTGCTCACTCACCACGGTGCCGCTGACCTGATCACTGCAACACCGGAGGGCGTGGTCGCTACTATGCTGCCGTTCGTCTATGACCCGGGCATGAGGACCCTTCGTGGTCATCTCGCCCGCAACAATGACCAGTGGCGGCGCCCGGTGGTTGGCGAGGCTCTGGTCATCGTGCGGGGACCAGATGCGTACATTTCCCCGGCCTGGTATCCGAGCAAGGCCGAGCACGGACGTGTGGTGCCCACTTGGAACTACGTCACTGCGCACGTCTATGGGCGACTCGCAGTGCACGATGACCCGGCCTGGGTCGAACAGAATGTGCGTGATCTAACCGGACGCCATGAGGCTGGGCGACCGCAATCATGGTCCGTCGACGACGCGCCGCCACAGTTCATCGAGGGTCTACTACGCGCCATTGTGGGAGTGGAATTGCTGATCACCCGCATCGAGGCCAAGTTCAAGCTCAGCCAGAATCGACCAGCCGCTGACGTCGATGGCGTGATCTCAGGATTAATCACCAACGGACACGAAGACGCTGCCCAAGCGGTGCAGCGAGCGCGAACGGCATGAGATCGATTTCGCTTCTTAATGATGGCCCGCACGCGACTCCCCAACCTCGCGTTGCCGCGGTCACGTGAGGACGGGTTAGCTGGTTCCGGCTCGGCCTTTGACAAGCAGTCCACGGCGGGCACGCGTGCGCTAGGAATCGCCGGTGAGGACTTCGGCGTGATGGTGCCTAGGCTACGATCGCTGGGTGCAAGAGAGGGCAACCGGCGCGACGTCGGGGGGACATTACGAGCAGCTGGTCCGGCGCCAGCGTGCCCAATTGCAAGATGCGTACTTGAAGGGGGTGCGCCGGCTGCGATGGGACGCAGGGCGTCTCGCCGCAGAACGCGAACGGCGTCTTCGGGAGCTGCTGGTGTGGGCCGCCGATCGTTCGCCGTTCTGGCGGGAACGACTGGCAGGCCGCGATCTGGCGAGTTTCACCGAGTCCGACCTCCCCTCTCTGCCGGTCCTGACCAGAGCCGAGATGATGGCGGAGTTCGACCGGGTGGTCACGGTCCCCGGGTTAACACTTGCCCGGGTCCAACAACACGTCGATCAGTTGAACGGAGACCGGTACCTGGACGACGAGTACCGGGCAATCGTCACGTCTGGATATACAGGAACCGAAGCATTCCATGTCTACGGCTGGGACGCGTTCGTCACCTTCGTGATGCAGGGCTCGCGCTGGACCGGGCGACGCGGCGAAGACCCGGACGCGGTGCTGGCGCAGGTCTTCGCTTGCAGCGCCAGGCATGAATCGGGGGCGTTTCACGCCTTTAGCACCTTCGAAGGCGGAGGGCCAGCATCGCACTGCTTCGCCGGCACGCTCCCCCTGGACGAGATTGTCGACGGTCTCAATAACGCCCGTCCTACGGTGCAGGCTCTCCAAGGGTGGCCGAGCATCATCCGGGAGCTAGCTTTAGAGGCGATACAAGGACGACTGACCATAACACCGACCTGGGTTAGCATCGCGGGAGAGGTCTGCACCGCGCCCGTGCGAGAGGCAGTTCGGTCCGCGTGGGGGGTCGAGGCTTCGGAGTTCTGGGGCTGCTCAGAGGGGACCTATGCCTTTCCATGCGGCGTTGGAGAAGGCATGCACATCGCCGACGATCTGGTAATTCTCGAGCCGGCGGATGCTGATGGCAACGTCGTACCATATGGGCAACCTGCGGATCGGCTGCTGTTGACCAACCTGTACAACCTGGCGCAGCCGCTGATCCGCTATGACCTCGTAGACGCGGTGACGATCTCCGACGAGCCGTGTTCGTGCGGTTGTGCTCATCGCCGCATCACAGCGGTCAGCGGTCGGATCGACGGAGCCTTCCAGTACGAAAGCGGTGCTCTGGTGCCCCGGGCGGCCTTCGAGCAGACTGTCCTTGCCACACCCGGCGTCGCCGACTTCTTCGTGGGCAAGACGCAACGTGGTGTCGACCTGTCCGTGGTGACCGACGGTTCATGCGACCTCCAGCATCTGCGGATGGAACTGATCGACGTGCTCCGCCGGCACGGCGGGCCGGAGTCGGACGTCGGTGTGCAAGAGGTCGGTTCTATAGACCGACTGTGGTCGGGAAAGTCGAAGCAGTTCGACGCCAGGTGATCTAGCGAGGTGCTCGCGGGGACGTCCACCGACTGGGCGTGGTACCCCGGGGGCGGTGAGTGGAGATGGGGCAGCCGTCGACGTGATTCGCCGTGTGCTCGCAGAACACGCTCGTTTAGCGGTGGATCCGAATACCGTTGCCGGTACAGACGATCCATCACCTGCCGGGAATGGTTCGTGGTGGGCGAAGAACCGCATGATGACGGGATCGCCGAGGAGGGTGCTCTCCATACGACGGCGTTCGACCGCGAGGTTGACGATCCGGATGATCAGCACGCCGCGCGCCCGAGTACGGGTCGGCTCGGCCTCTGCGGCTTCGATCGCCGCTTCGACATTCGAGAGTTCGGCTTCGGTGGCAGCGACGACGATCTCTTCCTTGGTATTGAACTGGTGGTAGACGGCCGCCTTCGTCACGCCGATGGCGTCAGCGATCATCTGTAGCGATGTACCGTC
>DASPOT010000200.1:0-4643 GCA_035625875.1 Mycobacterium sp.
GGCTGGTACCACAATCTGCTCAAGCACCCGGAGTGCGAGCTGCTCGCCAACGGCGCCGAGGGACGCGGCGGCCGCTTCGTGGCCCGCTCGACCGAGGGCGCTGACCACGACCGGTTACTGGCGCTGGCTGAAGGCTACTGCCCCAACTACGCAGCGTATGAGGCGAGAACCAACGGCATCCGGACGATCCCCTTGCTCCGCCTGACGCCGAAAGCCGTTTAGCTCGACGGCGCCTCGTCGAGCTTCAGCACCGCCACCGACCGCCTTCTCGTGCGCGATAGCAGCCGCGAGAAGCGTTGGGCCAGGGCCTCTTTCCCGAAGGCGAAGTCGTCCTCGGTGATTGTAGGCGGCAACTGGCGTACCAAGTCGCGTACGGGCCGTCCGGGAGGCGGTGTGTCCACCCGGCGGATGGAGCGACTGGTCGAATCTCTAGGTGTGACAAGCCTTTCCAAGTCACAGGTGTCGGTGATGGCCGCCGAGCTCGATGAACAAGTGGAGGCGTTTCGCACCCGCCCACTGGATGATGGGCCGTACACGTTCGTCGCCGCAGATGCGCTGGTGCTTAAGGTGAGAGAGAACGGCCGGGTGGTGGGGGTGCACAGCTTGATCGCCACCGGAGTCAACGCCGAGGGCTACCGCGAGATCCTGGGTGTGCAGGTCACCTCAGCCGAGGACGGTGCGGGCTGGCTCACGTTCTTCATTCGGCCATGACCCACCTACCTCGGCCCACGACGCGAGACAAGACCTCCGATCGCGCTAAAAGTCAAGAGCGCATGGGCGTGGTGATGTGGTCACCGCGGTGCGCGCGTGATCGTGGCGCATGCGATCTGATCGGGTTGAGTACCGGCCTCAGCCAGCGGCGTCGATTTTGCTGACCGAACGGCCAGCGGTCTTGAGGTAGCCACTGCCGGTCGGGCCGGCAAAGCTTGCCATCGCGACAGGCACCGTCGTGATTAGTGGTTGGGCCACGGCGACAGCCAACTCGATGCGCACACGATGCATTCTCGCCGCCTCAGCTGCTTCCGCAGCGTGGGTGTCCGCGGCCCGCTACGGCTGCCGAGACTCAGGCGGCAATCGCAGTGATCGCTTGTCGAAACGCTCGATCTTGGTTGAACAGCTCGCGATTTTGCAGGCAGTAATAGAGCTGTCCGAGGAGTTTGTTGAACAGGTGCCGGGTGGCGGCGCCGTGGCGGTCGCCATGTTCTCGCCGGCGCCGGTAGTGCTGGCGCGCGGCGGGGCAGTTGGTGGCCGCGGCGAAGGCCCAGATCCAACCTGCGGTGGCGAGTCGGTTGTTTTTGATGTGGCGGTGGGTGATGCAGATGGAGCGTTTGGAGGCCCGGGTGATGGGTGCGGATCCGGCGTAGGCCTTCAATGCGCGTGCGTCGGCGAATCGGCTGCGGTCGTCGCCGATCTCAGCTAGCACGCGAGCACCGGTCGAGTCGGCCAGGCCGGGAAAGCTCGTGATGATCGCATAGTCGGGATACTGCTGGAAAGATTCGGCGGCGGCCTGGCCGAGGTCCTTCACACCGACACAGGCGGTGTCGAGGGCCGCGAGCAGGGCCAGCGTCTGTTTCCCCATCGCGGTCTCGACCAGAAGTGGTTGGCGTAGTTGGGGTTTCTGCAACGCGGCGTTAATCTCCGCAGCGGTCTCGTCGATGCCACGGCTGGCCGGCGCGGCGCAGCGCCGCGGCGATCCGGCCCACCGACAGCTTGGCCGCGGCCGCCGGGGTGGGAGCGATCGCTAGCACCGCGCGGGCCTCCGCGCTGGCGATACCGAGAGCGAACCGGCTGGTGAACGCGGCTAGGAACGTTGGGAAAAACTCGCGCAGCAGCGACCGCAATTCATTGTGCGCCTTGGTGCGGCGCCAGATCGCATCCTGGTGCGCGCGGGCCAAGCGCCTACCTCCGGAATGTCGGTGTGCGCGGTGCGAAGCCGCCGCAACGCTGCATGCACAACACGTCTACATCATCGCCTCGGCGTGGCAACGCTGCATCGCCGCGACACGGCGCCGAGCGATGGGGTAGGCCCCCTCAAAACGGCGCACGCATGATATCGATGCCCGACCCGAGCGCCCGATCGAACTCGTCATCGCGCGACGTGGAGCAGTCCATCAGCGGCGGCGCAATCACCTTCCGCCGCGCGGCCGGCGCAAACCTAAGCAGCGCATAGTGGGCCAGCGTCGCGCCATGAGCTGGGCGATCGACTCGCTGGCCGTCTTCGTCCACGCGAAGCCACCGCCGGGCAGGTCGCGCTTGACGGCACTGGCGACCGCGTCACGCAGCACGTCCTGACCCATGTGCTGATCGCGCTCACTGAAATTCCCCACTGACGCTCATCGAAATTCCCCACCCGTGTGGCTCCGCCGATGGAGGCGGGCCTCCCTCGATGCTGCTGGTGTCTGACGCCAACAGCTCTGGTCGAAGGAGGCCCGCTTTCTCATGCTCACATGGGAGGGCACTGTCAACTTGAGCAATCCGAGCGCGATTTTCGCCGGTCAGCCTCCGCGATTCACCAGGTCGCGTGTAACGTATGAGGCTTATGTGGTTAGCGGAACGTCCACACGACCTCAAGTTGACAGTGCCTGTGAAGTTGTTCCCGTAGCGCGGTGACGATGTTGGATTCGCTGGCGGCGGCCGGCACGGCGCTGGGGATGCTCGGTTTGGTGGATTGGGCGAGCCCGGTCCGCAGGAGGCCCCCGCGGGTGGCTTCCGCGGCGGATTGCGGGTCCCGCTGAGCGCGTCGATCCCGTTCATGTCGAGCACGAACGCCCCGCACCAGGTGATTCCCGCGGACGTTTGCGACGCGATGGTCAACGAGCACCCGCAGCTTGTCGGCCCGGTCGCGATTGCGCTTGATCGTTCGCCCGACCGGCAGGTGTGGGCGCTCGCAGCGGCGCAGCCCACCGCCGACGGCCGCGCCCGCACCCCGGGCGTTCGCTCGCCCGACAGATACGTCCGCACCGTCTTGCGGTCCCGGCCGGTGTGACGGGCGATCGCAGAGATCGACCAACCACGCTTACGCAGGGCATGTACTTCCACATCGTCCTCCCATGGGCACTGTCAACTTGAGGTCGTGTGGACGTTCCGCTAACCACATAAGCCTCATACGTCACACGCGACCTGGTGAATCGCGGAGGCTGACCGGCGAAAATCGCGCTCGGATTGCTCAAGTTGACAGTGCCGACGACGAGCTTCCCATCAGGTCATGATCTCGGACCATCACCTCCTGATGCGCTGGGTGCGCGGAACTCCGGATTAAATCGCCGGGCTCTTTCCCACAGCAAGCGTCTCTGCCAGGCCGGCGCCGAAGCATTCCATCAGCACGTCGACATCGCCGACGGCCGCGCCGTCGATATTGAGCCCAAAGCAGCAGGTTCCGGCGTGTGAGACCATCGCCGCCATCACCGCGACACCCGGTAGCGGCCCGAACGGGTAGACACGCTCGACCTTGGCCCCGGCGAGGTAGGTCTGGTAGGGCAGGCCCGGCACGTTGGACGCGGACATGTCGGCTGTGGCGCCGAGCCGGCCGAAAATGGCGCCGACCGTCGACGGCAGCCGGTTCACCAGCGGAGCGGCCAGCGAGAAGGTGTCCAGCGCCGGCTCAGTGCGTAGCGACAGCACTATGCCGCGGATCGCGGCGATGCGCTCTTCGGGGTCGGCGATTCCGATCGGCGCCGCGAACAGCGCGCCGGCCCACTTGTTGCCGCCCATCGGGTCGTCGTCTTTACGCAGTGACACCGGCATCGCCATCGGCAAGCCATCCAGCTCAACACCGTGCCGCTCGTGGTAGATCCGCAAACCGCCCAGCAACGCGGCGACGAACGCGTCGTTGAGGCTGCCGCCGGCGGCCTTGCCGGCTGACTTCAGTTCCGTCAGCGGGCATTCCAGCACCCCGTAGCGCCAGATCCGTCCGGTCCGGGCACGCAGCAGGGGCGACGGGGTGGCCGGCGGTGGCGCGAGCACCCGGCGTAGCGACGCGGCATAGCGCAGCGCTTCCCCGACCGCGTCGGCCGGACGCGTCAGCAGCCCTAGACTCGACCGGGCGACGGTCGCCGCGACGCGCGGAGCCGCCAGGACCCGTTCGCCGATCTCGTTGACGGCCAGCCGGACCGAATCGATGTGGTGTTCGCCGTTGACGCCAGGTTCCGGCCGCGGCTTGTTGGGCGTGTGTTCCCGGGTGCGGCTTTGCAGCGACGAGAGCAGTTCGATTCCACCCATGCCGTCGCTGAGCGAGTGGTGCATCTTGAGCAGGTAGGCGGCCCGGCCGTTGTCGAGCCCCTCGACGAGCTGCGCCTCCCACAACGGGCGGTGACGATCCAGCGGCACCAACGCGAACGTGGCCGCCTGATCCAACAGGTCACGCAGCGACCCTTCCCCGAGTACCCCGACCCGCTGCAGGTGATAGTCGAGCTGGAAGTGCTCGTCGAGCACCCAGGCCGGTGGTCCTACCGGAAGAGCGGGTTCGAGCACGCGCTGACGGGTGCGGGCGATCAGCTGGGTCCCCCATTCGTGCGCGGCCACTAGGCGATCCCAATCCGGCGTGGTGTCCAGCAGCATCACCGAGAGGATGGTCGACGACAGCTGGGGGTGGCGCTCGGATCGCCACATCAGCGCTTCGAACTCCGTCATCCGCGGGCTTCGCC
>DASPOT010000201.1:0-11491 GCA_035625875.1 Mycobacterium sp.
TATACATAATCTGCGACATCACAAGTCCTTTCCGATACAGGTGGTGGTCGGCTCAGAACCCGGTGTACGTCGACGCGGCGGCCGCGTCGGCGGCCGTATAGGTGCCCGCGGCATCCCCCAGGTTGGCCTGGGCGATATCCAGCAAGGTGTTGATCCGCGCGGCCACTTCCACAAACCGGGCGTGGGACGCCTGAAACGCCGCCGCCGCCTCCCCGACATGAAACGCCTGCGCGGAGAGCGCCTCCTGCTCGGCCTGACCGATCGTGTGACGCATCAACGCCGCCTTGGCGCTAAACGCCGACTGCGCGGCCACCAACTGCGGAATATGCGCATCCAACATACTCATGGTGATTCCTTTCGACTCAATTGCTGCTCACGTTGACAGACAAGGCTTTTCGTCAGCCGTGCTCTCCCCCTTTCCCCGCGGCGTCCAGCGCGTCGGGGGTCCAGGTGCTCGGCACAATCGGCATGCGCGGGCCCCCGCCGAACTCATCGCCGGCCAGCGTGGTCAACCCCGCCGCCATAGCGAGCGTCTCCTTGCGCACCGTGCCGGCAAACCCCAGCGATCTCCCGCCCTGATCCGAGGCCACTGCCGACGCCACGAGCTCTTCCCCTGCGGGCACACCTGCGTCTGAGCCCAAATCGGCTTCCATGTCCAGGAATTCGTCGCCGTAGCCGCGCAACGCCGCCCGCTGGCGCCGCAGCGCCCGCGCCGACTCGCGACTCGGCACCGCCGCTGCAGCCGCCGGGATCGTGGAGGCCGGCGCCTTGGCCCCGCCGCGGTCGTGCAGCGTGGGGCCGGATTCGGCTTCCGGATCACCACCGCCGCCCACCAGGTAGCCAAAACCCGTGCTGCTGGTGGCGACTGCTGGAGCGGCACCCGCCGCGGCACCCGCAGCAGGCATCGCAGCCGGTGCCACTGTAGAACTGGCCACGGTCGGGGCCAGCCCGGCGAGGGTCCACACACCGGACTGGGCAGCGGAGGCCGCGACGACTGCGGGAGCGGCTCCGACGACGGCCGCTATGGCGACGGGTGCGACCGGTGCGACCAGCAGAGCGTTGATGCCCAGGCCGATAGTCAGCGGCAGCAGGAACGGCGAGCTCAAGATCATCGCCCAGGTCGGCCAGCCGACGATATTCCAAAACACCTGGTAGCCGACGAAGAACAAAAACGGCCCAGAGGCCACCAGCGCCGCGGACGGATTCGCCAGGAAAGTGCTGAGTATCTGCTGCGAGTTCCCGACCGGATTCTGCAGGAAGGCCAGGATTTCGTTAAACCCACCCCGGTAGACGTTCAGGTCCGACGAGAGCAGGTCGGATAGGTTCAGTGACGAGCCGGATTGGGCGGCCTGGGCCTGCGCACCGGTGGCTGCGGCGTTGCTCGCCTCACCGACACCGGGTTTCATCACCAGCGGTGCCGGCGTGGTGCGCGGCGCTGACGCCAACGCCGCACCCGAGGCCGCCTGGTAAATGCTCATGGTGGTGGCGGCCTGAATCCACATCCGCACATAGTCGGCCTCATTGAGCGCAATCGGGATCGTATTTATCCCAAAGAAATTCGTCGCCACCAACACCGCGTGGATGACGTGGTTGGCGGCCAGCTCCGCCAAAGTCGGCATCGCCGCCAGTGCGCTGGTGTAGGCCGCGGCCGCGGATTCGTGCTGGGCGGCCACCCCCGCGCTGTTGGCGCTGGCCTGCGTCAGCCACGCCAGATACGGCGTATGCGCGGCCACGTATTGTTCCGCACTCGGGCCTTGCCACGCGCCGGCCTGCACAGCTCCAAGCAACCCACTGAGTTCTGATGCCGCTGAGGCATATTCGGTGCTGAGTGAACTCCACGCCCCGGCGGCCGCCAACAAAGCCCCCGGCCCCGGGCCGCTGCTCAGCAACGCCGAATGCACCTCCGGCGGCGAAGCCATCCACACCGGTGCGGTCATTATCAGCCGCCAGCAACAAAATACGACGACGCAGCGGTGGCATCACCGGTGGCGTAACTGACACCCGAGTCGCCCACACCCACACCGGCGCGGCCCAGTTCTTCGACACCTTGGGCGGCGACCGCGGCATGCTCACTGCCCTGGGCGCTGAACCCGGCGGCGGTCTGCAGCGAGACCGGATCAACCGCCGGCGGCACCACGACCGTAATCAACGGCGCCACACCGGCATGCGCGGCCGCCAGCTGCGCCGTCAGCGCTTCCACCGCCGCGCTGGTCGCGGCCAGGCCTTCGGGAACCACTCGCAGCGTCATCGCTCATACTCCTTCCGATGATCCTCGCCAACCATCAGTCGGCCACAGTCTCGCTCACCAGCGGGTTGACCAACTGCACATAGGTCGGACTATCACTGTCGCCCAACAGAACTGCCCGCCCGGCCGGCAACCGGCCGAACCGCTGACCGCGGATCTTGCCGCCATCTTGCGGATTGCCCGACAACATCAACGTGGTCGCCTGCAAGTCGTTGAGCCGGCGCAATAACGGGTTAGTCATCAGCGCGTGCGCCGATCCGCTGGCGCGTCCGGTGACGATAACCCGCAGCCCCAGGTCGCCGGCCTGGGCCAGCAGACCGATGAGGTTGGTCCACGGCCGCTGCCCGATATAGGGGCCGGACATCGCCGGCGTGTCCGGTATCTGGTCGACGTCGTCGATGATCAGGTAGTGGGTGTGGCCCTGATAGCTCCAGCGGGACAGATCGGTCGCCGTCAGCCCTGCCGGCGGCCGGCGGGCCTCGATGAGCGCCGATAGCCCGAGCATGGCCGGGATGACCCGGTCGACGTTGGCGGTGTATTCGTTGTCGGGGAACAGCGGCTCGTCGACCAGGTGCAGCCGGCGGTCCAGCACGGTGAACGCGACTTGGTCGGGGCGGGAGTGGTCACGAATCGTGCGGATGATGTGGCGCAGCAGCGTGGTCTTACCGGACTTGCTGTCGCCGAACACCATCAGCAACGGGTTGTGGGCGAAGTCGAGTTCGACCGGCGCCAGGTCCTCTTCACGCTGGCCGATGACCACCCGCTCCGGGCCCGGATACAGCGCGCCGACCGCGTCGGGCGCGAGGTTGGTGGGCAGCAGCCGCACCGGCGGCGCTGTCACACCGGGGAAGTGGGCGTTGATCGCGGCCACCTGGTCCAGGTCGGGAGCGGCGAACAGGAAATGCTCTGCGGCCATGGTCAACCCGCGGCCCGGCTGGTCGTGCGGGACGGTCTCGGCCGGACGGCGCAGCGCGCCAACCACGCGCACATTGCTGTCGCGTGCGTCGTGCAGCTTGAGCTCCAGCCGCAAGCCGAGGCCGTCGCGCATCGCCAGCGGCACCTCCAGCCAGCTGGGGGTGGTGATGATCACGTGAATGCCGTACGCCAGACCGATGTTGACGAGCTCGGTGACCTTGGCCAGCAACGGGTTTCGGGTGTTGAACTGGTCGGTGTTATCGCGGCCGAAGGCGTAGAGATTGTCGATGACCAGGAACACCTCGCCGTACCCGTCGTCGAGCGCCGACCCGCCGCCGCGGCGGTCCCGGAAGGCTTGGCGCCGCTGCCGGGACAGCAGCAGCTGCTCGAGCTCGCCGAAGGTGCGGCGGATCCGTTCGGGTTCCAGAGGCGAGGCCACACTCCCGACATGCGCCAGCTCCTCTACAGCCCGCAGCTGTCCGCCGCCGTAGTCCAGGCAGTAGAACGTCACATCACGTGGTGAGTGCAGGTTGGCGGCCGAGAGGATAAACGTCTGCAGCGCAGTCGACTTGCCGGACTTCGGGCCGCCGTGGACCATCATGTTGCCGGCCGACGACATAGCGTCGAACACCAGCGGGTCGCGGCGCATCTCGAATGGCTTGTCGATCTCGCCCAGCGGCCAGCGCCATTGCCGTTCCGGTACCCGTGCGCGTGCCAGCACGGCGCTCAGCGGGATCGGGTTGTCGAGCGGCGGCAGCCACAACTCCGGCGCGCGCGGCCCGTAGCGGGCGAGCTGGTCACCGATGGTCGCGATCAGCTTGCGTGGCGGACCGAGGGGTTCGTCGTCGTCACCGCAAGCGATCACCGTGTCCGGATCGGGTTCCACAAAACCGGCGGTGAACAGCTTAGGCTCCGGAACGGAGTGCACCACAAGGGCTTTGGTTGTCCGCGGGGGATCGTAGATGCCATCGACGTAGGTGCTGCGGAATTTGATCGGTACGGCACCGGGTGCGGGTACCAGAAAGCCCTCGCCCTTGTGCTCTTTGCCGGACTCGATGTGGTAGGCGTCCTCCACGCCAATGATCTGACGAGAAACGCTGGGGCTGGCCACCTTCAACCCGATGCGGTACGACGTGTTCTTGTCGATGTCTTTGATCTTGCCGACGTCCAGCGTCTGGGATGCGAACAGAATGTGGATGCGGAACGAGCGGCCCTTGCGCGCAACGTAGTCGAACAGCTCTGCGTATTCGGGATGATCGGCCAGCATCAGGGTGAACTCGTCAGCGACCACGAACAGCGTCGGGATCGGGTCCAGATCGTATCCGGCGGCGATGGCGTTCTCGTACTCGGTCACCGAGTTGAACGCGCTGCCCTGCACCCGCCGGCCGGCTTCCCGTAGCAGCACCTCGCGACGGGCCACCTCGCCGCGCAGCGTGTCGGCGAACCGCTCGGCCAGCGACTTCTTCTCGGCCATGTTCGAGATCACCGCGACGACTTGCGGGAAGTTGCGGAAGCTATCGGCGCCGGCCTCGCCCTTGAAGTCGGCGTAGATCACGATCAGCCGGTCGGCGGAGTGAGTGGTCAACAGCGACAACAGGATCGACATCAGGGTCTGTGATTTCCCAGAACCGGTCATGCCGATCATAAGGCCGTGCGGGCCCATCCCACCCTCGGCTTCGTCCTTGAGGTCGAAGATCAACGGCTCCCCGGTGGCGGTGACACCGATCGGGACGCGCAACTCCTCGTCGCGGCTTCGCGGCGCCCACAGCGTGGGCACGTCGAGCCGCGAGGCGTCCGGGATCCCCATCAGCGTAGTGAATGTGGCGCCACCGGTGGCCGCCGAACGCAGCCCGGAGTGGGTGGGGTTGGAGTCCCAGCGTGACAGCCGACGGGCGAGGTGGTTGGCCTCGTCGGTACCGAGTTGGTCGGCGGTATCGATGTAGCGCTGCCAGCCGCCGGTCTGCCAGCGCTCGACGGCGCCGTCGGCGATACGCAGGATCGGCCGTTCGGGATCCGAATACTGTTCGCGGTGCGGCGGTGTGGCCGAGCGGTGCACCACGGTGACCCCGGCGAAGCCGGCTGCGAGCGTCGAGGCATTGACGTCACAGTCGGGGTCGTCGACGACGATCAACAGGTGCCTCAGGGCGTCGGTCGGCCCGCCGGTGAATGTCGGCCGATCGGCGAGCGCCGGGCCCAGCAGCGAAGCCAGGTCATCGAGGTTGGTCGACAAGTAACGAGCGGGCCCGACACCGTCGAGCTGGCCGGGAATGTCGACGTGTGGCAACCATTTCAGCCAGGACCACTCGCGGCTCTCCACATCCCGAGCGGCGAGCGCCACCCCGAGCACCGTCGGGTCATGCCAGGTGACCGCCTGGGCGATCCAGGCCCGCAACGCGGCACGTACCTCGTCGGGTCCACCGAGCACGGTGATCCGGGACACCTTGGCCAGGTCGATACCAGTCGGCACGTCGCGGACGGTGCGCTGGGTGTCGAGCAGGCTGCGTAATGCGCTGTGCGACACCGGTTCTAGGTCGATCTGGTCGGCGGTATCTTTGACCCGCACCGCGGTGGTCAGGGGAACCGAGTGCCGGCCGGCACGCACCACCAGAAAGTCGGCGTCGTGCGGATCACGCTCCCACTGGCGCCGGGAGCCCGGCACGGTCGCCAGTGTTGCCGGGTCGGGGTGCGACCATTCGGCGGCCGCGCGCTGCTCGGCGGCCTGGGTCCGGACGTTGTCCCGGACCACCGACAGGTAACGCAGGTAGTCGGCCCGCTCGGCGTCGACCTCCTCGGTGCGCATCTTGTTGCCGGTGCCGCGGTAGAGCGCGGTGGCCGCCAACAGCAACACGAATGGGAAGAACAGTGTCTGCGGGGAGATGATCCGCATCCCGGTGGCGACCATCGCGACGATCATGCCGACGATCAGCATCACGATCACGACCGGCAGCGCGCGTCGCAGCAGCGACGGCGGAATCACCCGGGGCAGCTCAGGGGGCGGCTCGATGGTGATGGTGCCTTTGCGGGTCGTCGGCGGCGGCGACCGGCGGCGGGCCTCGAAGATCAGTCGGCTCATCGGGTCTCTCCCCCGCTAGCGGGTGGTACCCCCAGCTGGGCTGAGGTCAGGTGGCCGGGTCGGCTGTCCGGCGGCAGGCTGTCGTGTGCGAGCAGTGCGTCGGCGCGCGACAGCGTCGGCCCGGGCGCGAACAGCGACAGCATCGACCACGGGATGGGAACCGGCGGCGGGTTCAGGCCAAGGGCCTCAACCGTTTTGGCGTGCCCGCCGGCACTGGCCTCGATGTCGATGCCGTACCGCACCCCGGTGTCGGCGATCCAGAACAACGATCCGGCGGCAGGTGATGCCGGGTCTTGCCCGACGGTCTGGGTGAAATAGCCGCTGCCGGGCGCCAGTGCGACGCGAGTGGCGGTGCCGTCGGCGCCGGCGCTCACCAACTCCACGGTGCGCACCGCATCGGGCACCGGCA
Organism: Mycobacterium sp.; assembly: GCA_035625875.1. Lineage (GTDB taxonomy): Bacteria > Actinomycetota > Actinomycetes > Mycobacteriales > Mycobacteriaceae > Mycobacterium. Next base: position 6,643 of record DASPOT010000201.1, read on the forward strand.
GCGCCGAGCCGGATAGCAAGGTCAGCGAGCTGGCGGCTGCCCCGGCCGGCTTGCTCCAGTGTGCGCACGTGAGGGGGTCGTGGGTCGCGTCGACGAGGCTGACCCGCTGGTCGGGGTAGCGGCTGACGTCCAGCATCCGCGACACCGGCAGCCTGGCGATCTTGTCGACGCCCAGCCGCGGCGGCTGGTCCAGACCATAGGAGTTGGTATTGCGCAGCATCGCGGCCAGCACCGGGGTGATCGGCTGCAGGCCGTCGGGCAGCACCGCGTAATTCAGCACGCTGTTGTCCGCGCCGTAGGCCACGACTACCGCCCCGATCGGCGCAGGCACCGGCAGGCCGAACTGCGGCGGGTTGCCGGCGCCCGGGATGGCCGGGGTTGAGAGCGCCGGTCCCTCGGGAATCGCGTTGAACAGTCCCGGCGCGATGGGCCGCGGCGTGGGCACGTCAACACCCAGACCCAAGGCGCTGGTGACCGCGCGGTCGGCCAGGTCGATGCGGCTGCGCCTGCCATCCCACAACAGCCAGGTAGCGGTGCCGTTGTCGACCACTACCGCGTGTCCGGTGCCGAGCGCGGCGGCCCGGGCTCCGCGGCTGTCAGGGCGTCCCGCGATCACCGTGACGCCCTCGCTGTGGGTGGCACGCCCATGCCCGCTGACGGAGTCGCACACCATCCAGTCCGCATCCTGGGAAGTGTTCTGCACCATTCGTTCCGGGGCACCCGGAATACCGATCAGGTTGCCGCGCGGAAGCTGGTCCAGCTGACTGCTTTTCACCGTGGTGGGGTTGACCGGTCGGCCGACGATCAGCCGGGCCGAGGTCAGATTGAGCACCGGGTGCAGCTGCTCACCAACCCGCACATACAACGCGGCGGTCGAGCGATCGGCCAGCATGGCGTTGTTACCTACCGTCCCATTTGGCCGGATCAGCGAGAACACGAAGCAGCCCACCAGCGCGGTGATCGAGATCAGCACGCCCATCAACACCGCCCGGGACTGGGTGCGCAGCGGGTCGACGAGCATCCGGGTGTCGTGCAGAGCTACACCGGAAGCGATTCGGCGCATCACGAACCGCCAGCCGCTCACCTGGTGGTGGGTGACGAAACCGCGGCGGTAGACCACCTTGTCGGGGTTCTCGTTGACTGGGGTGCGGGAGGCGAACGAGCGCCGGTCGTCCTGCGGCTCCGGATTCGTCATGCCGGCAACTCCAGGCCAAGGCCTTGCAGCAGCGGCTCCACCGTATTGCTGACGTCAGCGGCAGTGATCGTCATCAGCTCTTCGTCGGTGAATTCACCGGTTTCGGCGTGTTCAGAATGGTCCAGCCGGAATTCGCGTTCCTCTTCGGACTTTTCGACGACGTTGCGGACGAACCGGCCGTTGCCGGCGATGTCGAGGCCGCGACGTTCGACTCCCGCGGTATCGGGTTTCGACGTATTCGCCAGTTGCGCGAACAATGCTTCGAGATCATCGAGCGCGGACTGTTCGAAGACGCTGTCGCGCTTCCCGGCCATAAAGTTCGCGATCTCGATCAACTCGGCCGGTGTGTAGGACGGGAAGTCGATGCTACGCGTGAACCGCGACCGCAGACCTTGGTTGGTGTCGAGGAACCGATCCAAATCGGCGCGGTAGCCGGCGACGATCACTACCAGCCGATCCCGGTCGTTTTCCATCCGGGCCAGCAACGTGTCGATGGCCACCAGGCCGAAGTCGTTCTTGGCGCCGGTGGCCACCAGCGCGTAGGCCTCGTCGAGGAACAGCACTCCGTCCAATGCGCTGTCGATGATCGCGTTGGTCTTGGCCTCGGTCTCCCCGATGTGCTGGCCGATCAAATCGGCGCGGTGCACTTCTTTGATGTTCTCCTTCTTCAACAGGCCCAGGCCGCAATAGATTTTCGCGACGACACGGGCAATGGTGGTCTTGCCCGTCCCGGGCGGCCCGGTGAAGACTAGGTGGTGGGTGCGCTGCGCCACCTCCAGCCCACGCTGCTTACGCACCAGCTCCATGGCCACCGCGCTCTTGAGCCGCGCCACCTGGTTTTTGACCTGGTCGAGGCCGATAAACTCATCGAGCTCCATCTCGGCCTCGGCCAGCAGCACGGCCTTGCGCTCCTTGGCTCCGGGATCGACGAAATCGCCGGGACTGGGCTCAGTGTCGGGATCCCAGGGGTCGGTACGGGCGTCGATCCGGTCCGCGGTGGTGGTGACGATCCCGAAGCTGGGATCCGACAGCGCGTGCTCAATCTGTTCGTTCTCCGGGTTGGCCGCATACAGATCCTGCAGAACTTCGCTGGCCGCCTCCTCGTCGACGTGCGCGCGCAGCACGAGCGCTTTGGCCAGCGCGCCATCTACGGCGGCGACGGCGATCGGACCGTCGGGTTCCTCAAGGTACGACAACGCGGGGGCGAACATGCCCAGCCTGGCCAGCGCGATGCCCAGGGTGATCTTGGCCGCGTGCGAGAAGACCTCGTCGAGGTCGGGATCGTTGACGATCGGGGTAAGCAGCTTGACGACATCCGACCAACGCTCGGCGCGGTAGTGGATGGCGATCGCGACCCAGCGGGCATCGCGCCAGCTCGGACGGCGTTCCCTGATCTCGGCGACCAACTCGTGGGCCTTGGCGTACTGTTTGCCCGCCGCCGGCGCCGCGGCGTAGGCAAGATGAAAATCGTCCGGACCGGTAGCGCGAAACCGCAGGTACAAACCGGTGTCGTAATGGAAGCCCAAGGCTCCGCGCTGCAGTTCCACCTGCCGCTGCAACACCCCCGCCGTGGCCGCAGTGCGCGAAATCGCCTCCAGCACAGGGGTGGACACGTCGCCGGCAGCGGCTAGCCCGGTCCACGCATCGCACTGGTCGTAGGCGATGCGGGTGAGCGCGGTGAAACCCGACCGAGCGGCGGCCAGGTCAGCTGGGCGCTGGCGGTCGTAAACCGTGAGGCCGAGCGCCCGGCAGCACGTAGCAAACCGACTGAGAACATCTCCGTCTACCCGCGACGCGGCTGGCCGAGCCGTGAGTATCCCCATGTCGCCGCGTTCCACGCCCCCGTCGTCTCCTCCCACGGGCGTCAATTTAACGTCCTGAAGTTAGCATTGCATAAGCTAACTTGTCGAGGTTTTGGAAATGTTGTTATTCGGTCGTCGGATCATTTCTTGACCGCGCTGACCAGGGTGTTCCGGGCGATCATCGGGCCGGCTTCGGTATCCGGTCCGGGGACCGGCCGACCAACCCCGCGGATGAAGTCGGCCAGTGGCGTGCCGACAGCGGTCCAGCCGCGGGCACCGAACCATTCGGCGGCGGGGGCGCACTGCTCGTTGTAGACGAGCTGATAGAAGGGGCGCCGGCGGTCGTTGGCGGTGCGTTCTTCCTCGACTGCAGCCGCGAACTCATCGGGGTCCGTTGGCGCACCCTCCTCGATGGCGACGTGGCTGCCCGGGCCGGCCAAGGCGTCGATACCGTTGAACAGCTGCTCCTGCGCGGTGGCTGGGAGATAGATCAGCAAACCCTCGACAATCCATGCCGACGGCCGGTTGGTGTCAAAGCCATTGTCGCCCAACGCTTGTGGCCAGTCCTCACGCAGATCGACGGCAATCTCGCGACGCTCGGTGCGCGGCTGGGCGCCGTGCTCGGTGAGCACCTCGCGCTTGAAATCGAGCACCTGCGGGCGGTCCAACTCGAAGATTGTCGTCCCGTCGGGCCACGACAGCCGGTAGGCGCGGGAGTCCAGTCCCGCAGCCAAGATGACCACCTGCCGCGCACCGGCATCGGCGGCCCGGCGGAAGTAGTCGTCGAAATACCTGGTGCGGGCACCCTGGAAGTTGACGAAATGCAGGCCGAATTCGGCGGTCTTTAGCGGGTGATCGGGAGCCTTGCCGTCGAGCACGTCGGCCCAGTTGCCACCGACCGCGCGGCAGAACACCTCGGCATACGGGTCGACGGCCAGTGGATCGGGTTTCTGTGCCTCCAATGCTCGCGCGGTGGCCACGAATAACGCGGTCGAACCGACACTTGTTGTGATGTCCCAGCTGTCACCTTCGGTACGCATCCAACCGACCCTACGCCAGTGTGCTACGGCGCCTTTCCCGGTGGCGCGCAAGTGCGTTGGCCAACGAGATCGCGCGTTGGCCCGATTGCCCGGCTCCTGCTGCCGCCGCTGTACGGCCCGCATGGTCGCTGGGCTGGGTTGATTGCCCGGCTCGTCCTCGATACGTTGCGCGTCCCGCATCGTCGCCGTCGCTAGCCGCCCCATTTGGCGGCTTCGGCTTGGTCGCGGGCGTTCATGGCCAAGGTGTTGGTTTCATGGGTGCCGGCCATCGCGTGATAGGCGCGCACCAACTCACCCATGGCCTGATTCCACTGGGTCTGCCAAACCTGATAGGTCATCCCGGTATCGCCCTGCCAGCCACTGGCCAGCGCGGCCTGCTCACTGGCGATATCGGCACCCAGGCTTTGCAGGATGCCCGCATACCCCGACATGTCAGCGGCATGGGCCAGCATCGCCGGGTAGTTGTAGATAATCTGCGACATCACAAGTCCTTTCCGAAAGGTGGTGTGCGGGCGGCTCAGAACCCGGTGTAGGTGGACGCGGCGGCGGCGTCGGCGGCCGTATAGGTGCCCGCGGCATCGCCGAGGTTGGCCTGGGCGATATCCAGCAAGGTGTTGATCCGCGCGGCCACCTGCACGAACCGGGCGTGGGACGCCTGAAACGCCGCCGCGGCCTCCCCCACATGAAACGCCTGCGCGGAGAGCGCCTCCTGCTCGGCCTGACCGATCGTGTGACGCATCAACGCCGCCTTGGCGCTAAACGCCGACTGCGCGGCCACCAACTGCGGAATATGCGCATCCAAAAGACTCATG
>DASPOT010000202.1:0-6069 GCA_035625875.1 Mycobacterium sp.
CAGATCCATACCAACAAACTGCCGACCCTCATAGAATTCGCTCACAGGGGCCTCCTTCGTCGTAATTGCGTGAGCACCCCGAGCATGCACGCTCGGGACGGACACGAGGAGCGGAGGCCCCGCTCCTTCATGACATCAACCAGGGGATTCACCTATTTCGACAGCCGTAACTTCGGATCAGTGCCAGGATTGTTTCCGTGGCAGACGACACGATGAGCAGCTAAGTGCACATGGTGCTCGCGCCCTATGTCGGTGAGGGACGGCGGAGATGGTCGATAGGCTCCCACGCCGGTCGTGTGGCGTGCTGCGGGCTGGCCAAGGTCGTCCGGGCACGTCGCTCATCGATCCGTCAACGTCCCAATCAGCTCCCAATAAGTCGTTAGCTTTGCGAATGTTCCCATACGTGTTCCCATCTGGCATGAAAACGGCCCCCGGAGGGTTCTACGAGGGCCATTTTCGCTGGTAGCGGGGACAGTGGTAGCCCTCGAACGGGTCTGGGTCGAACACATTGTTTACAGATGTGCAAGGTGATGCATCTGTGACTGACGGCCGTGTGCGTATGTTCTCGCCCGTTCCGCGGCGACGACGAGTCACTGCCCGCCTGCGTGCCGAGGTGATGGAGCACTACAACCACGGCGTGAGCAGCCGGAGAGTAGCTGCCACATTGGGATTGGGGCGCACGACCGTGCTCAAGATATTGAAGGACGCAGGGTTTACAGTGCGGCCCCGCGGACGAAGGTACTAGAACGACCTTTCCGGCCGTGGCGGTACGCTCCGATACGCAGCTCACTGCTATCCCGCGCAACGCAGGAGAGCTCTCGGGGCCTGTATTGCCTAGTAGCGTGGTGTCGCGGCTGGCGGGCTCTCGCCGCGCGGGCAGCTAGTAGTCGTCGCCGGGGCCAACGACCAGTGGCTGGCGGCTGGCGCGCACTAGAGGAGAAACGATGTCGCACGCCGATGACACGTTGCGGAACGCTCTTCGCGATTAGTGTTGGCGCCAATCTATGAGAGGTGATGCCGTGGATGGGATCGCTGACATGGGAGGAACCCAAGGTTGGGGTCCTACGCATCCACCGCTTGCCGACGAGCCGGTGTTCGGAGAAGCCTGGGAGGGACGGGCATTCGCGTTAGCACTACTGTCCACCCGGGTGGCGGGGTGGAACCTTGATGCTTTCCGGCATGCGCTGGAGCGTCTGAGCCGCACCGAGTACCTTGACGACGGCTATTTCGGCCGCTGGCTCAACGCCGCCGAGCTCGTCCTCACTGATAGCGCCGTCCTGGCACCAGAGGCGGTCGAAGCTCGCGCGCGCAACCTGCGTGGACAGCATGTTGTGGAGCCACCGCCATCTCAACCGGTCAGGCCGGACTACAAGCCGACCGCCGAGGGATCCCTGCGTGCCGTAGATGCGGCGCCGGCCTTCGCCATTGGTGAGCGGGTTCGGGCCAAGAACATGTCACGGACCGGCCATAGCAGGCTGCCGCGTTACGTGCGCGGGCACACCGGAGTTGTCGAGTCCGTCCAGCCGCCGTCGGTGTTGCCTGACACGAACGCCCATTTTGAGGGTGAGAATCCGCAGTACGTCTATACCGTTCGCTTCGACTCCCACGAGCTGTGGGGTGCCGAGGCCGAGCCGTTCGCACTAACGATCGAGATGTTCGAGAGTTATCTGGAGAAGATCACATGACAATGAGCGAATCCGGTGAACGTATTCCTGCGTCGCTGCGTACAGAGGCTGTCGAGCAGTTGCTGACCGAACGAGGCCTGGTTGACCCGAAGGCGCTGGACAAGATCATCACCACCTACGAGACCAACGTCGGACCGCTCAATGGAGCCAAGGTCATCGCCAAGGCCTGGACCGATCCGCAGTATCGGCGGTCGCTGCTCGAGGATGGCACGGCCGCGATCCGAGAGTTGGGATATATCGGGGCTCAGACCGAGCACGTCGTCGTCGTGGAGAACACCGCGACGAGCCACCACGTGGTGGTCTGCACGTTGTGCTCGTGTTACCCGTGGCAGCTGCTGGGTCTGCCGCCGAGTTGGTATAAGGATCCGGCTTACCGCGCCCGAATTGTCAGGGAACCACGGAAAGTCCTTTCTGAGATGGGCCTCGAGCTGGCCGACGACGTGGAGATCACCGTCCACGACTCCAGCAGCGAGGTCCGGTGGCTCGTGTTGCCTGAACGCCCGGCCGGCACCGAGAAGCTGTCCGAAGAACAACTGGTGCCGCTGATCACCCGCGAGGCGATGGTCGGCGTGGCCAAGATCCGGGCACGATGACCCTTCCGATGGATGTCGAGGGCCCCGCCGCACCGCCACGCTCCAACGGCGACCTGGTGTTCGCCGAGCCCTGGGAAAGCCGCGCCTTCTCGATGGCCGTTGCCCTATGCGAGACAGGGGTGTTCACCTGGCGAGAGTTCCAGGAGGCGCTCATCGCCCGGATCGCACGTCAGCACGACACATCGTCCGATTGGTGCTATTACGAGCACTGGCTGGGCGCGCTGGAGGATGTGCTGGCCCGCCAGGGTGCCGCTGCGGCCGATGACGTTAGGGCTCGGGCCACGGAACTGGCGCAGCGGCCCGCCGGACACGATCACGACCATCGATGACCACCGCGGTGCGGCCAATCCTGGTGACCGGAGCGACCGGTCGGATAGGTGGCACCGGCCGCCATGTCGCCGCCGAACTTCTCAAACGAGGGCTACCCGTCAGAGCGTTGGTCCACCGGCTTGATGAGCGCTCTGAAGCGTTGCAAGCCATGGGCATCCAAATAGTAGTAGGCGATTTCGCCGACTATGCCAGCCTCCTCGCTGCCTTGGAGGATGTTGAGGCCGCCTACTTCAGCTATCCCGTCGGCGCCGGACTTAGTGAAGCCGCGGGTCTTTTCGCCGCCGCGGGCCGCGAGCGGGACCTACAGCTTGTGGTGGATCTGTCGCTGGACGCGGCCTTCCCCGAAAGTCCCAGCCCGCAGGGGCGCGCCGAATGGGTCGCCGAGCGAATCTTCGAGTGGGCCGGATACGGCGGTGCTCATCTGAGGGTCGCCGCGTTCTTTATGGAGAACCTGCTGACCCTATACGGCCGCCAAGTCCGTCAACACGGCCAGATCCGAAACTCGTTCGGCGACTTCGCGCCGTCCTGGATAGCCGGCTCAGATGTCGGGGCGATGGGTGCGGCGCTGCTGGCCAACCCAGCGTTGATCACCGATCGCACCACCGTCGTCGGCGGTGGCCAACAGGCCAGTCACGCCACCATCGCCGAAATCATCACCAAGGCCACCGGTCACCCCGTGCGCTACCAAGCCCTCACACCAGAGGAATGGCGCGATGAGCTGACCGCCAACGCCGCGGCCGCAGGCCGATCCGATCCGACAGTTGCTGCCCACCAGTCCGCGCAAAGCGTGGCGCTGCGCAGACACAACACCCACCGGGTTACCGATGACATCGTCCGGCTAACCGGACACCCACCCATCAGCCTTGAAGACTTCATCGCGTACAACTGTCAGACCTTCATGCCGAAAAGTCCCGCAGCACAGTAAATGTTCCCAGCCTCCTCGACGGAGAGAAGATCCGGACAGCCGACGCATGCGGATAGTGCCGGTCGGCGCCTGGTTGCCGATGTCGGGCCCGCGCAAGACCGGGTGCGTTGGCGCTGTGTACACCGTCCAACCAAACTTCAGCTCGTCTTCGCATCACTCGGGTAGCCGACGGCTTGCCTGCAAAACCCAGAAATGCCGGGAAGGGCAAGCCCGTGGATCCGGCCGCAACTGTCCGTAGCGACAAATGTAGAGGCACGAACCGGCGTTGCGCAGTTGGCCACTGGCAGTCTTAGGCACGCCGGCAAGGCCGCTTACGGTGTGCCTTCCCAATGCTTAGCCAGGGGGGTGCCGGCGAACTTCTCGAGCATCACCCGAGAAAAGGACAGCAGCGCGCTGCGCGGCCGGTGGTTCACCACGATCTGCTGGGTCTGCCCCGCGTCGTTGAAGCTCACCACGACGACGACACGGGTGGGCACGCCGCAGACCTCAGTGGTGTACAGCTCCAGGAAACCGTTGTCACCACAGGGGCCGGCATAGCTGAACTGCTGGTTCTCATAGAGCTCTTTCGCGGTGACCACGATTGACCGGACGTCCGCCGCGCCGTGCGCGGTGCCGTCCATCGCCGCGGCCTCAAAAGTGACGTCGTCGGCCAAGTTGTCCAGCCACTGCGGGTAGTAGTCATGACCCATGTATGTCATGCCGTGCCTTTCCTTTGGAATCCGGCAGCGGGCCGGACGTCCATGTGCTGTCGCCGTTCTTCGGGAAGACACCTGCTTGCTCAGGCGGACTGGTCTTGACGTTGGCCTGCTCTGGTCTTCCTGGGCCTCTGTAATGTAGCCGTCCGTTTGGCGCCCGACGGGCGGTGCATCGGGGCGCGGTCGGTCCGTGCGCGGGTTCGCGGCTTGCCGAACACGGCTATCTCGGCTGAACAGCGACGCCGAGCGTCGGCAGGCGTCTGACTTGGCTAACCCTATTTGAGGATTGAGGGCCGTTCTGACATCTACGACATCACGTCCAACCTGTCTCGCCACGTCGCGCTTGTTCGCGTGGGTTCCACCGTGTTCTGTGCCCAAATCCGTGGCCACCACACCGAGCGGCAAGTGCAGCCGCCTCGGCGTATCAGCGGTGCAAAGCAGCAGCCGCGTCGTCCGGATCGACGCGCGCAAAGGAACCGACTACGCGGCTGTCGGCGAGCGACGGCTAGCCGCGACCACTGTTTGTGGGATGCCCTCGGCCACGAGGTTGGTCCTCAGCGCCAGGAGCAGGCACCCTATTGTGGTGGTTGCGCAGGCACCGTCTACATCACCTACTTCACCGACGGCGGCCCCGGCATCGGCAAGGTAGTGAACCTGGCGGTGGGATCCACCAGCCAGACCGTGCTGCCGTTTACCGGCCTCAATTCCCCCGAGGGTGTGGCGGTGGATGCCCCAGGCAGCGTCTCGCCGACGCCGTGCACGCCCGAGGATCTGGCCGCCGCGGTGAGCGCCGGCGCGGACGCGATCGGGCTTATCGTCGGAACGACGCCCATCAGCGAGGACGAACTGGACATCGAAAGGCTTCCCCACCGCACTTGCGCTAAAGCGTCGCAGTTACAAACTGGGAGCGCTACGAGAAATCGCCGCCCACCGGGGCAATCGACGGTTTTGGCGCCGGTAGCACAGCCGCACTTGGCCAACGAGGGCGGACCGCCACCGTGTGCGGTCATGGTGCTGTAGAGGCGGTGACGCGCACCAGAAAGATTGCGCGAGACATAGCGAATGTGCAACTCTGGCAGCCTGTTAAGCTCATCAATCTATGAAATAGATCGCGGCGCAAGGGAACTTTTGATAAGGCCTGTTATGTCAAGTAAACCCATTCGGCTATTCTAGTGTGCTGCAACGTACTTCGTATTCGCAGGCAGGGCATCGGCCATCTTCTCTTCGGCCGTCGGCTCGGCTTTGTCGGACATATCCGCCTCCTACGGTTCGAACACCAGCAGCGGTTTGCCCCCATGTGCGGGAGCTTCGGCCAAATAGACAGCTTCGCTGAACTTTTCGACGGGGATCGGCTGGCCCTCCGGCACGCGCAACACGCCGCTGTCGGCGAGCTGAACTGTCCGGTCGATCGCTGCGGCTATCCGATCCTTCGGGGTCTCGGTGAACCAGCGGAACAGCCAGAACCCCCGAACGGTCTTTGTTTCGTAGATCAGTGAGCGCGCGAAGATGGGGATGGTGAGTTTGTCGGGATCGGTTTGGCGGTGCGTGGACAGCGCACCGTAGACGACCAGCTCACCGTGCGGTGCCAGCGCACGCGACACGTCCGCACCCACCTGACCGCTGACACAGTCGATCGCCTTGGACACGCCATCGTGGCCTGCTATGTCGGCCACCCGTTCGCGCAGGTCCTCATCCTCCGTGCAGATCACCGCGGTGCCCCCCAGCGCGAGGATGTCCTCGACAGCGGATCGACGGCGGACCACGTTGAGGGTCTTGAAGCCGAGGTGCGCTCCCAGTTGGATGACCGACTGGCCCACGGTTGAACCGGCCGCGGTCTGCAG